>JAIVIZ010000124.1:0-7692 GCA_020200315.1 Sphingomonadales bacterium
GTCTGGCGAAGGCCCGCTCATGCTCGATTGGCTAGTCCTCCTCGCGCAGGACCAAGCCGGCTACGACAACCTCTGCAAATTGGTGTCCGGCGCCCATCTCGATCGCCCGATCGAGCAGCCGTCCCACGTGCCGTTTGCATTCTTGGAAAGCCGCACCGCCGGGCTCATCGCTTTGACCGCTGGCGGCGAGGGGGCGCTCGCCCGCCATCTCGCCGACGGGCAGGGCGCTAAGACCGAAGCCTGTCTGGACGAACTGCAACACCTGTTCCCGCAGCGGCTCTACATCGAACTCAGCCGCCGGGGGCATTCCATTGAGGAAGCCGCCGAAGGGGCGCTGATCGATCTCGCCTACGCCCGCGACCTGCCGCTCGTCGCGACCAATCCCGCCTGCTATGCCGAGTCGCACTTCCATGCGGCGCACGACGCTCTGCTGTGCATCGCCAACTCGACCTACGTCGAGAACGCCGACCGCCCGACCAGTTCGCCCGAGGCGTGGATGAAGCCGGCGCCCGACATGGCCGAGCTGTTTGCCGACCTGCCCGAGGCGATCGCCAACACCGCGGTCGTGGCCCAGCGCTGCGCCGTTGCCGCCCCGCAGCGCCGGCCCATCCTCCCACGCCTCGGAGATGACGAAGACGAGAAATTGCGCCGCGATGCGCGGGCGGGCCTGCAGAAGCGGCTGGCGTTTATCGCCCGTTTGGCCCCTCCCGCCGGAGCGGGAAGGGAAGAGCGCGAAGCGCGAAGGGGAGGGCCTGTCGCCTCCGACTTCCAACCCTATCATGACCGCCTCGAATTCGAGCTCGACGTCATCACCCGCATGGGCTTCGCGAGCTATTTCCTGATCGTCGCCGACTTCATCCAATGGGCCAAGGCGAACGACATCCCGGTTGGGCCCGGCCGCGGGTCGGGTGCGGGCAGCATGGTGGCGTGGGCGCTGCTCATCACCGATCTCGACCCGCTCCCGCTCGACCTGCTGTTCGAGCGCTTCCTCAATCCCGAACGCGTGTCGATGCCCGACTTCGACATCGACTTCTGCGAAACCCACCGCGACAAGGTCATCAGCTACGTCCAGGCCAAATACGGCCGCGATCGTGTCGCCCAGATCATCACCTTCGGCCGCCTCAAGGCCCGTGCCGTGCTCAAGGACACCGGCCGCGTGCTGCAGATGAGCTACGGCCAGGTCGATCGCCTCGCCAAACTCGTCCCGAACCATCCCACCGAACCGTGGGATCTGCCTCGAGCCCTGAACGGCGTCAGCGAACTCGCCGCCGAATACAAGAACGACGACGGCGTCCGCCGTCTCTTTGACCTCGCGATGAAGCTGGAGGGGCTGCCGCGGCACAGCTCGACCCACGCCGCGGGCGTGGTCATCGGCGACCGCCCGCTGCAGGAGCTCGTCCCACTCTACCGCGATCCGCGCTCGGACATGCCGGTCACCCAGTTCGACATGAAATATGTCGAAGCCGCAGGGCTGGTGAAGTTCGACTTTCTTGGTCTGAAGACTCTTTCCGTCCTGAAGGAAGCCCAGGGGCTGCTCGCTCGGCGCAACGTCACGGTGGACTATGCCGCGCTCGCCTGGGACGACACTGCGGTCTATGAGCTGCTCCAGCGTGGCGACACGGTCGGCGTGTTCCAGCTTGAGTCCGAAGGCATGCGGCGCACCCTATCGGCGGTTCGCCCGACGGCGTTCGGGGACATCATCGCGCTCGTCGCCCTCTATCGTCCCGGCCCGATGGACAACATCCCGATGTTCGGAGACCGCAAGAACGCGCGGGCCGAACTCGCCTACCCGCACCCGATGCTCGAAGCGGTGCTCAAGGAAACCTACGGCATTTTCGTCTATCAGGAGCAGGTGATGCAGGCGGCGCAGGTGCTCGCCGGTTACAGCCTTGGCGAAGCCGATCTCCTCCGCCGCGCGATGGGCAAGAAGATCAAGTCGGAGATGGATGCGCAGCGCGAGCGCTTCCTCAGCGGCGCTGCCGCCAACGGCATCGCCCGGCCCAAGGGCAACGAACTGTTCGACCTGATCGACAAGTTTGCCGGCTATGGCTTCAACAAGAGCCACGCCGCCGCCTATGCCCTCGTCGCCTATCACACCGCTTGGCTGAAGGCGCATCATCCCGCCGAATTCTTTGCGGCGTCAATGAGCTTCGACACCGCGCAGACCGACAAGCTCGCCTTGTTCGTCGACGACATGCGCCGCGCCGGCATCGGATGCCTGCCGCCGTGCATCAATGCCAGCGAAGCCAGCTTTTCGGTGGAGAACGGTGCTGTCCGCTACGCTTTGGGCGCCCTGAAAAGCGTCGGTGAGAAAGCCATGGAGGCGCTGGTCGCCGAACGCGTGGCGAACGGCCTCTTCAAGAGTCTCGACGACTTCGCCGAGCGGATCGACCCGCGCCTGCTCAACCGCCGCCAACTCGAAAGCCTTGCCGCCGCCGGGGCGTTCGACAGCCTCAACGGCGATCGCGCCGCCGTGTTCGCTGCCGCCGAGACCATCCTTGCGCATGCCTCGAGCGCCGCTTCGGCGCGGACCAGCGGGCAGGGGGGGCTGTTCGGTGGAGCATCGGAGAGCGGCGTGGCGCCAATTCGTCTGCCGCGGGACGCGCACTGGAGCCTCGCCGAGCGCATGACCAATGAGCGCGAGGCCTTCGGTTTCTATTTCTCTGCCCACCCCGTGGATGCCCAGCGCCACCTGTTGGCGGCGCACAAGATCCGTCGTTTCGGGGATCTCGCCGCGCTGCCCGCACCATCGGACGGTAGCCGGTCGACGGCAACGATGGCGGCGCTGGTCGAGGAGGTGAAATATCGCACCTCCGCCAAGGGCCGGCGCTACCTGATGGCGACGCTGTCCGATTCGTCGGGTCAGTTCGCCGCGACGGCATTCGACGACGAACCGAGTGCTGCGCTTGAAGCGGCGGTGAAGTCGGGCTCATGCGGGTTGATGACCGTGGAACTCTACCGCCGGCCCGGGGACGATGTGCCGCGAGTCACGGTGAGGCGTTTTCAACCCCTTGATGGCTTGGCAAAGAAGACGCGCTTGCAGATGAGAATTCGCATCAACGACGCAACTCAGATCACTGGAATCAACCGTGAACTGGTACGCGGCGGCACCGGCAGTGTGCGGATCATTACGCCCGTCGCGGGCGAGCGGGAAGCCATCCTCCTGCTTGGCCGCGATTTCTCGCTGGACGCTGATCTCGCCGCCCGCCTCGAGCGCTTGCTCGGCGAAGGATCGGTGGACCTCTCCGCCCAGGCTCCGCCCCAACTCGCGCTGGTTGGCTAACCCTCTCCCGCATGCGGGAGAGGGAAAGTCGTTCACGCCATCAGAAACCCGTCCTTGTTGACGAGGCTGGTGATGTGCTTGTTCTGATCGGCCGAAATTTCCGCCTTGAAGCGCGGAAACACCTCGTCCTCTTCTATCCGCGCATGCTGCGCGACCTCGTCACGGAACTCGCGCACGACGTCCAGCCATTGCGGCGAGTCGGTCGGCATCTCGCCCAGCCGGAACAGGAATGTCTTCATGTCGCCATGCTCCTGCTCGAGATGATCGGCATCGACCTTGTCATTGGCCTCACGCAGCGCCGGATAGACCACCATCTCTTCCTCGTGCGCATGCTTGTCGAGTGCATGGGTCAGCTTGGTCAGCAGCATGCCTCGTTTGATCTTCTGGGTGTCGTCGGTCGCCAGCATCTTGTCGAAGATCGCCAGCGCCATGTCATGCTCGGCGGCCAGCACTTCGTCCCAGTCGCCGGCCGTGCCCGACATGCCCTGGACGATCAACTTGCGCCCGAGGTTGGCCGCTACGACCACCGCCGCGCCGGCGACGGCCGCGCTCAGCAGGGCACCGGTCGTCGTGCCGCCCCAGTCGAACAAGCCGCCCGACTTGTTGCTACCGCCGTTGCTGCGATTGCCGTTGCTGCCACGAGCGCCGCTACGGCGCCTCTTGGAAGCGAATTCGCCGTCGGCATTGCGGGGCTGTTGGGTGCGCGTCGCCATTGTCATCCTCCTGCTGGGTTTGCGCTCTAAACCCTTCAGGCAGTCGCCGCGTTCCGTTATCCCTTGTTACTGACCGCATCGGCGGGCGCGTTCGTCTCGGGCGGCGGTGTCTCGTCGGGTGCGGGCTCCGCTATAGGCGCCGGCTGATCGACGTCTGCCGTAGGCGGAGGCGGCGCCGCGCTCTCATATTCGCTGCCGGGGGCGGACCGAACCGCCTTATGCGCTGCGGGTGGCGCCTTGTTGGCGACCGGCCTTGTCCCCGCATAGACGCAGGCGTCCAGCCCGTCGCGCGCAACCGTGCCGATGCGCGATGCGATGATCCCGCCATAACGGCGCGTAAAGCCGACCGGCGCGACCGCCCCGCGCTTCTTGGGCAGCGGCAGCACCGCCGCGATCCGCGCCGCTTCGGTGGCGCTCATCGCCGAGGCATCATGCCCGAAATAGCGCTCGGACCCGGCATTGACGCCATAGGTCCCAATCCCGGTTTCGGCGAGATTGAGATAGACCTCCATGATGCGCCGCTTACCCCACAGCTGCTCGATCAGGAAGGTGAACCACGCTTCCGCGCCTTTGCGCGCATAGCCGCCGCCCTGCCACAGGAAGGCGTTCTTGGCGGCCTGCTGGCTGATCGTCGATCCGCCGCGGATGCGTCCGCCGCTGGCATTGCGCTTGGCGGCGTCCTCGATCGCCTGGAAATCGAAGCCGTTGTGGCTGCAGAATTTGCCGTCCTCGGCGGCGATCGCGGCGCGCACCATGTCGCGATCGATCTGGCCGATCGGAAGCCAGGCTTGCTCGGCGCGGCGCCCGGCGAAGATATCGCTCAGCATTGTCGCGGTGACCGGCGGGTTCAGGAACCGATAGGCGAGCACCCACAGCAGGCTGAACAACAGCAAGCCAAGGACCAGCTTGGCGAGCCAGCCGAGCAAGCGTCGGCCGAGCGGCCTTCCGCGCGTTCGGATCCTCGCACGGCTGGATGATCTTCGTCGCATCCGGGTGGGATGGACGAACGTCGAGAGTCGCGCAAACGCTGGCGTCGAGCCTCAGATATCCGGCGTCTCTGCACATGCCATTGTGCCAATTCGGCACAGGTCGCCCGCCATCCGGCTACCGTCTGAAAAAGCCGGGAACAATTAGGTAAACACACTGTTAATGCTTTTGCTGCGGTCTGCGTAACGGCACTGTGGCTTTCATCTTGGAGGAATTATGAGAAAGCTTGCTTTGGCCATGACCGCATTGGCGGCATGCGCACTCGGATCCGGAGCCCAGGCGGCAACGGTCATGATCACCCCGACGACGCCAACCGACAATACGTCGATCGGCGCGAACGGAGATGTCACGTGCCCGGCGGGCGGAAGCGGCAGTTTTGCCTGCTCCTTCTCAACCACGTTCAACTTCGCCAGCCCGGCGGGTTTCCGTCTGGCGTCGGCAACGCTGTCGAGCAATTTCACCGACGCCCAGTTTCAGCAGAACATCGACTTCACCTCGGCGACGCTCAACGGTGCGGCGTTAACGTTCATCCCTAGCGGCCAGAACGAGTTTGGCTTTGTCAACAATGTCAATCTCGTGACCAGCGGGCTGAACTCGCTGATCGTCAACGGCAACGCCGGCACGCCGGCGCTTGGCGCAAATGGGTCGTTCTCGGGCGTGCTCAGCTTCGCGCCGGGTGGCGTTCCTGAGCCCGGCACCTGGGCGATGATGCTCGTCGGCTTCGGTGCCGTCGGCTACGGCATGCGCCGCCGCCGCAGCGCCAGCATGCCCCGCATGCAGGCCGCCTGACGGCAATCACGACTTCGGTCGTTCGAAGGGCTGTCGCTGCAACCGCAGCGGCAGCCCTTTCTTGTTGAGCTAGACGGAAGCGAGGACCCGCCTTGCCGCACCGCAGCAAGCGATTTACATCGATTGCATGACCAGCTCGACCAACGACATCCGCCGTTCCTTCCTCGATTATTTCGAAGGCCACGGGCACGCGCGGGTCGCTTCGGCGCCGCTGGTGCCGCACAACGACCCGACGCTGATGTTCGTCAACGCCGGCATGGTCCCGTTCAAGAATGTCTTCACGGGACTTGAGACGCGCCCCTACCTGACCGCCGCTTCCTCGCAGAAATGTGTTCGTGCGGGCGGCAAGCACAACGATCTCGACAATGTCGGCTACACCGCGCGCCACCACACCTTCTTCGAAATGCTCGGCAATTTCTCGTTCGGCGACTATTTCAAGGAACAGGCGATCCATCACGCCTGGACCCTGCTCACCAAAGAGTGGGGCCTTCGCGCGGAAAAGCTGACCGCGACCGTCTATCACACCGACGACGAAGCCTTCGACCTGTGGAAAAAGGTCGAGGGCCTTCCCGATGACCGGATCATCCGCATCGCGACCAAGGACAATTTCTGGGCGATGGGCGACGACGGGCCGAGCGGCCCCTGTTCGGAAATCTTCTACGACCACGGCGATCAGATTCGCGGCGGTCCTCCAGGATCGCCCGATGAGGACGGCGACCGCTTCGTTGAAATCTGGAACCTCGTGTTCATGCAATATGAGCAGGCCGGCGGCGAAGTCGTTGGCGATCTTCCCAAAAAATCGATCGACACCGGCATGGGGCTGGAGCGGATCGCTGCCGTCCTGCAGGGCGTCCACGACAATTACGAGACCGACACATTCCGCGCGCTGATCGCCGAGAGCGAAGCGCTGACCCACACCCGTGCGACGGGCGCGCAACAGGCGAGCCACCGCGTGATCGCCGACCACCTCCGCGCCTCGGGCTTCCTCGTCGCCGACGGCGTGCTGCCCGCCAATGAGGGCCGCGGCTATGTTCTGCGCCGGATCATGCGCCGGGCGATGCGCCACGCGCATCTGCTGGGCGTCAGGGAGCCGCTGATGCACCGCCTGGTGCCGGCGCTCGTCGCCGAAATGGGCGGCGCCTACCCGGAACTCCTGCGTGCGCAGTCGGCGATCGAATCCACGCTCGCGCAGGAGGAAGTGCAGTTCCGCCGCACGCTGACCAACGGGCTGAGGCTGCTCGACGAAGCGACCGCGACCCTACATGAAGGCGACACGCTGCCCGGCTCTACTGCGTTCAAGCTCTACGACACCTTTGGCTTCCCCTACGATCTTACGGAGGACGCGCTTCGCGCGCGTGGGCTTGCGGTCGACCGCACGGGCTTCGATCAGGCGATGGCCGCGCAGAAAGCGGCGGCCCGCGCGGCGTGGAAGGGCTCGGGCGAGCGCGCCTCCGACGATCTGTGGTTCGACCTCGTCGAGGAGCATGGCGGCACGGAGTTCACCGGCTATTCCGGTCACGAAGGCGAAGGCGTTGTTCTCGCCTTGGTGAGGGACGGCGCTCGCGTGGATCGAGCGGGCGAGGGTGATCTCGTCGCGATCCTCCTCAACCAGACGCCCTTCTACGCCGAGAGCGGCGGCCAGGTCGGTGACGCCGGGCAATTAACGGCGCTGAATGGTTTCACCGCGATCGTCGAAGACACGTCCAAGCCGCTGGGCAAGCTTCATGCGCTCAAGGCACGTGTCGCCGTCGGCACCGTGAAGACGGGCGACACGCTCCATCAGTCGGTCGACGTCGAACGCCGTGCGCAGGTCCGCGCCAACCACAGCGCGACTCATTTGCTTCATGCCGCGCTTCGTCATCGGCTTGGCAAGCATGTTACCCAAAAGGGCAGCCTCGTCGCGCCCGATCGGCTGCGCTT
>JAIVIZ010000124.1:7726-21259 GCA_020200315.1 Sphingomonadales bacterium
GCTTCGACTTCGCCCATCCTTCGGCACTCACCGCGCAAGACATCGCGGCGGTCGAAGCCGAGGTGAACGCGCACATCCGCCACAATCAGCCGGTCACGACTCGCCTGATGACTCCCGACGATGCCATCGCCGCCGGCGCCATGGCCCTGTTCGGCGAGAAATACGGCGACGAAGTCCGCGTCCTCAGCATGGGTCTTCCCTCTCCCGCGACAGCGGGAGAGGGCGACTCGGCGAGAGCCGAGCGGGGTGAGGGCTCTTCCTACTCGGTCGAACTGTGCGGCGGCACCCACGTCGCTGCGCTCGGCGACATCGCCTTGTTCAAGATCGTCTCCGAAAGCGCCGTTGCCTCCGGCGTCCGCCGGATCGAGGCGTTGACAGGCGAAACCGCGCGCCAGTGGCTGCTCGCCCGCGACGAGCGCCTTCGGGAAACCGCCGCCTCGCTCAAGGCGGCGCCCGACGAAGTCCCCGCCCGTGTCGCCGCGCTGATCGAAGAGCGCCGCAAGCTTGAGCGCGAACTCGCCGAGGCGAAAAAGGCACTCGCGATGGGGAGAGGTGGCGCGAAGGCTGAAGCCCGTGGCGCTGAGCAGGTCGCGGGGTACAGCTTCCTCGGCCAAATCGTCGATGGACTCGATTCCAGGACGCTCCGCTCCGAAATCGACGCGATCAAGCAGCGCCTCGGCTCGGGCATCGCCGCGCTGATCGCCATCAACGAAGGGCGCGCCAGCGTTGCGGTAGGCGTCACGGACGACCTCGCCGGACAGCTTTCTGCGGTCGATCTCGTCAAGGCCGCTGTCGCCGCGCTCGGCGGGGAGGGTGGGGGCGGCCGCCCCGACATGGCCCAGGGCGGCGGACCTGAGGGCAGCAAGGCGCCAAATGCGCTCGCCGCGATTCGGAGTGCGCTTGCAACCGTGCCGGCCTAAATCGTTTACCGATGATTCACTCCGCGCGGGCAGTCCTTACTGCCGGAGGTAGATGAGCATGATTTTTGGAGCCGGCATCCTGATGGCTGCACTGCAAGCGGACACGGCAACTTCCGCCGGGCGACGGGTCGTCGCGACGACTGTCGTGCCGCCGCCCTTCGTCACTGTCGTAGATCGCGCAGCGGAATCCGCTCTCGTCAATGTGCGGATTTCTTCTCCCGAAGGTCTCATCTGGCAGGATACGTTGCGCGTCGGGCGGAATTCTGGCGCTTCCTACTCACAGGATAAGAGCGAAGCTGGGCCAGTCGAATGCACTGGCGGGTCATACGACCGCTCGCGCCGCTCGTCGCTCCGCGTGCAACTCTATCTTCGAGACGGCAGCGAGCATGGGCCGGTTATCAATGTGGCGGTCAACTGGACTCACCCCAATGCGATCATAGGCTGCCAGCAGTCCGGAACGCGCGGTGTGCAACTCGAAGAGTCGCTGCCGCTTGCGCGGGGCCAGTCGGAAACTCTTCAGGCGGACGGCGGGCTGACGATCACGCTTATGCGAAGATAGCCCTTCTTCGAATTGGCAAGCCTGTCCTTCAAAACCATAAGGTCGTGCAGCGAAAGGACGAACCCTAGTAGCTCGTCGTAGAACTGTGCTGGGCGTAACTTTAGCGTAATCTTAGCCACGCGTGAGCGACGACCTTATTGTCGAGGAGCGGGCCAGCCGGGATATGCCGGACTGCTTTTCGTCCCCGCCGGTGTCAACTTGGTCGCACCCTTGTCTAAGCCGCTTCGAGTTCCCGCGCCTTCTCGCCCGCCGCCAGTACGCGCGCGAGGCCGCGCGACAGTTGCACCGCCCCGTTGAGCCGCGCCGAATCGCTCGCCCAATCGCGCGACACGATCAACTTGCTGTCGGGCCGAAGCCTCGCCGCGCCCTTCAACCGTTCGACATAGGCGAACAGGCCCGGCAAATCGGGGAATCCATCGGGAACGAATGTCACCACCGCCCCCTTCGCGCCTACGTCGAGCTTGGCGATGCACGCCTTGCGGCAGTTGATCTTGGTCTCGACGATCTGCAGCAGGTTCGACGTCTCCTGCGGCAAGGGCCCGAAGCGGTCGATCAACTCGGCGGCGAACGCCTCGACGTCCTGCCGCTCATCGAGGTCGCCGAGGCGGCGGTAAAGCCCCATGCGCAGGTCGAGGTCGAGGACATAGGTTTCGGGAATGAGGATCGGCGCCTCGACGCTGATCTGCGGCGTGAACTCCTCGCGCCGCTCCGACCCGCCCGACTTCATCTCCAGAATAGCATCCTCGAGCATCGACTGGTAAAGCTCGAACCCGACCTCCTTGATGTGGCCCGACTGTTCGTCGCCGAGCAGATTGCCGGCGCCGCGAATGTCGAGATCGTGGCTGGCGAGCTGGAACCCCGCGCCCAGACTATCGAGATTGGCGAGCACTTGCAGCCTTTTGTCCGCCCCTTCGGTGATCGAACGATCGGGCGTGGTCGTCAGATAGGCATAGGCGCGCGTCTTCGATCGTCCGACCCGCCCGCGCAGCTGATAGAGCTGCGCCAGCCCGAAGCGGTCGGCGCGGTGGACGATCAGCGTGTTGGCGCTCGGAATATCGAGTCCGCTCTCAACGATCGTCGTCGACAGCAATACATCGTATTTGCGGTCGTAGAATGCACTCATCCGCTCCTCGACCTCGCTCGGCGCCAGCTGACCGTGAGCGGTGATCGCGCGGATCTCCGGCACCTCCTCGCGCAGCCACTCTTCGATGTCGGGCAGGTCGGCGATGCGCGGCACGACGAAGAAGCTCTGCCCGCCGCGATAATGTTCGCGCAGCAACGCCTCGCGGATGACGACCGGATCGCGCGGCGTGACGTAGGTTCTGACCGCCAGGCGATCGACCGGCGGCGTCTGGATGACCGACAGTTCGCGCAGGCCCGACATCGCCATCTGCAGCGTGCGCGGAATGGGCGTCGCGGTGAGCGTGAGGACGTGAACATCGGCCCGGAGCGCCTTCAGCCGCTCCTTGTGCGTTACGCCGAAATGCTGCTCCTCGTCGACAATGACGAGCCCCAACCTCTTGAACTTGACGCTTTTCGCCAGCAGGGCGTGCGTGCCGATGACGATATCGACGATGCCTTTTTCGAGGCCCTCCTTGGTCTTCTTCACTTCCGCCGCGGGCACCAGCCGCGACAACCGCCCGATCTCGATCGGGAAGCCACGCATCCGCTCGGTGAAACTCGTGAAATGCTGGCGGGCGAGCAGCGTCGTGGGACAGATCAGCGCCACCTGAAGCCCGGACATGGCGGCGACGAACGCCGCCCGCAGCGCCACCTCGGTCTTGCCGAACCCGACGTCGCCGCACACCAGGCGATCCATCGGGTTGCCCGCCGCGAGGTCGCCGAGCACTTCCTCGATCGCCCGGTTCTGATCGTCGGTTTCTTCATAAGGGAAACGGTCGACGAACGAGGCATAGGTCGAGTCCGGCTCCGCCACCGCGCCCGGTCGCGTCGCGCGCACGGCGGCGGTCTTGATCAGCTCGCCCGCGATCTCGCGGATGCGCTCTTTCATCCGCGACTTGCGCCGCTGCCACGCCTCTCCGCCGAGCCTGTCGAGCGGCGCCTTGTCGCTCTCCGAACTGCCGTAGCGGCTCAGCACGTCGATATTCTCGACCGGCACGTACAGCTTGTCGCCGCCCGCATATTCCAGGGCGACGCAGTCGTGCGGCGCCGTGCCGACCTGGATCGAGGTCAGTCCTTCGTAGCGCGCCACGCCATGATCGGCATGAACGACGAGATCACCGGGCGAGAGGGTCGCCAGTTCCGACAGGAAGGCATCGGCGCTCTTGCGGCGCTTTTTGCGTCGCACAAGCCGGTCGCCGAGCATGTCCTGCTCGGTGAGAACGGCGATCTCCGGCGTGGTGAAGCCGTGGTCGAGCGGCAGCACGACGAGGCTCGCCTCACCCTTCGCGCCGAGCGCTTCCTGCCATGTGTCGACCTGCCTCGCCCGCTCGAGCCCGTGATCCGCCAGCAATCCGGCGAGGCGCTCGCGCGCACCGCGGCTGTAGCTGGCGAGGACGATCTTGTGCTTCGACTTCCGCAGCTTGGCCGCGTGCGCCACGACCGCTTCGTAGATGTTGGCGTTCTGCGCCCGCTCGGGTGCGAAATCGCGCGCCGCCTCGACTCCGAAATCGATCGTCGTCGCGCTCTCTGGCTCGGGAAAGGTCGAGGCGCGGTGAATGCGACGGTCGGCAACCGCCGTTCGCCATTCCCTGTCGGTCAGATACAGTGTCGGCGAGGCAAGGGGCCGATAGCTTCCCGGTTCGGCAACCATCGCGCGCTCGCGATTGGCGAAATAGTCGGCGATCGCTTCGGTCCGTTGCTCATAGGCGGCGTCGGCGCCCGGATCGCGCAGGATGACGTCATGCTCGTCAAGGTGATCGAACAAGGTCGACAGCTTGTCTTCGAACAGCGGCAGCCAATGCTCCATCCCGGCCAGCCGCCGCCCATCGCTGACCGCCTGGTACAGCGGATCGCCAGTGGCATTCGCGCCGAACGCCTCGCGGTAGCGCGCCCGGAACCGCTTGACGCTGTCCTCGTCGAGCAAGGCTTCCGAAGCCGGCATCAGCGTGAACGCCTCCGCCCCGCCGGTCGAGCGCTGATCGGCCGGATCGAATCGCCGCATCGTCTCGATCTCGTCGCCGAAGAAATCGAGCCGGATCGCGGTGGCCTGTCCCGCCGGGAACAGGTCGATCAGCGATCCACGCACCGCGAAATCACCCGCGTCGTGAACCGCGTCCGTGCGCTGGTAACCGTTCGCCGACAGAAGGGCGATCAGCGCATCGCGCTCGATCCGCTCCCCTTCGGCCAGCCGCCGCGTCAACTGGCGAATGCGGAACGGCGTCAGCATCCGCTGCGCCGCCGCGTTGGCGGTGGTCACCAGCAGCTGCGGTCCTTTGCGGGGCGCCTGAAGCAACTGCAGCGTTGCAAGCCGTTCCGCCATCACCCGCAGTGCCGGTGAGGCCCGGTCGTACGGCAGGCAATCCCACGCCGGCAGCGTGAGGATCTCGACCTCCGGCGCGAACACCGGCACCGTGTCCGCCAACGCCCGCATCGCCGCCTCGTCGGCCGCCAGAACGACGGCTCGACCGCCCGTGGACGATCCGTCCGAGGCTCGCGCCAGATCGCCGGCAAGCCAAGGCAGGAAGCCGGTCGGCACCCCGGCCAACGTCAACGGCGCGGACGGCCCTAATATTCTCTGAAGGCTGTTCACCCAAACTCCGTTCGCCCTGAGCCTATCGAAGGGCTGCTTTTCGTTCTTTCGTCCCACGAGGCGGGACAGTCCTTCGACAAGCTCAGGACGAACGCTAGGGAAGTCAGTGTCTCATTTGGCAATCCTGATGTAATGGAGGCGCTTGAGGGCATCCATCATCGAACCTTGAAAGCGTTCCGGCACAAGCTGGGTTCCGATGCCCCAGGCCATGATGTCGACATCCTGTTCATCGAGCAGCTCGCCGAACAGCGCGCGCTCCCGCGAACCCCACTGCTCGTGGTGCGCGTCGAAAAACCCGCCGATCATCAAGTCGGCCTCACGCGTGCCGCGGTGCCACGCGCGCCAGCGCAGCGCCTTCAGTTCATCGTCGGGGAGCATGAGCGCCCTGTAGGCAGGAACGCGCGCCATTGCGAGCATCGAACGCGCGCGCCAATACAGGCCATGCGCCCCGCCATCCTCCACCCGCTGTTCGCCGAGGTCGAGGCATTGAAAGGCGTCGGGCCCGGCATCGCAAAGGCACTTGCGCGGCTCGGCCTGACCCGCGCAGTCGATCTTGCCTATCATCTTCCGACCGGCACCATCGACCGCGTCCGAGCGCCGGCGGCGAGCGGCGCGATGCTCGGCCGCATCGTCATCCTCGAGGTGAAACCGTTCGATTCCCGCGCACCGGCCGGGCGCGGCCCGACCCGCATCTTCGCCAGCGATCGAGATGGCAACACGATCACGCTGATTTTTTTCAACAATCCGGGATGGGCCAAGAAGCAACTGCCGCTTGGTCAGCCGCGCACCGTCTCGGGCAAGCTCGAAGCCTATGGCGAAGAGTGGCAGATCATCCATCCCGAAGTCCTTGAGGGCACCGAACCGCCGCTCAGCGAAGCCGTCTATCCGCTCACCGAAGGCATCACCAACCGGCGCATGCGCGAGCTTGCGCTGTCGGCGCTCGAACGCGCCCCGGAACTGCCCGAGTGGGTCGAACCCTCGCTGCAAGCGCGCGAACACTGGCCCGCCTGGCGCTCGGCACTGGCCGAGGCGCACTCCGATCCGCTGGCAACAAATGCCCGCAAGCGCCTTGCATACGACGAGATTTTCGCCAATCAGCTCGCCCTCATGCTAATTCGCCAGCATGCCCGGCGCCGGCGTGGCGTGCCGCTCGCCGGGGACGGACGGCTGACGAGCAAGCTCGATCTTCCGTACAAGCTGACCGGCGCGCAGGCGCGGGTCGTCGAGGAGATCCGCGGCGGCCTCGCGCAATGGGCCCCGATGCTCCGCCTGCTCCAGGGCGACGTCGGGTCGGGCAAGACGCTGGTCGCCCTGCTCGCCATGCTCGAAGCGGTCGAGGCCGGAGCGCAGGCGGCGCTGCTCGCCCCCACCGAAATCCTCGCCCGCCAGCATTTCGCCACGTTGCAGCGTCAGCTCGATGCGCTGGGCGTGCGCACCGCGATCCTCACCGGCCGCGACAAGGGACGAGCGCGCGAAGCCGTGCTGATGGGGCTAGCGGACGGATCGATCGACATCCTCGTCGGCACGCACGCGATCTTCCAGGAGAAGGTTGCCTACAAGCGCCTCGGCCTGGTCGTGATCGACGAGCAGCACCGCTTCGGCGTCTCCCAGCGGCTGCTGCTGACCGAAAAGGCGGCGCACCCGCCGCACTTGCTGGTGATGACCGCCACTCCAATCCCGCGCACGCTGACCCTCACCCAATTCGGCGAGATGGACGTCAGCAGGCTGGACGAAATGCCGCCCAGGCGCACGCCGGTCGAGACGCGCGTGATCAGCGAGGAACGGCTGACCGAGGTCGTCGACGGGCTCGGCCGCCACATCGAGCGCGGTGAGCAGGCCTATTGGGTCTGCCCGCTGGTCGAGGAAAGCGAGAAGAGCGACAGCGCCGCTGCGGAGCAGCGCGCCGCCGCGCTCCGCCTTCGGTTCGGCCCGGAACGGGTAGGCCTCGTGCACGGTCGAATGAAGGGGCCTGACAAGGATGAAGTCATGGCGTCGTTCGCGTCGGGTCGGCTCAAGCTGCTCGTCGCCACGACCGTGATCGAGGTCGGCGTCGATGTGCCCAACGCCACGCTGATGATCATCGAGGGCGCCGATCGGTTCGGCCTCGCCCAGCTTCACCAGTTGCGCGGGCGGGTGGGGCGCGGGCAGGGCGCCTCGACCTGCCTCCTCGTCCGGAGCGCTGCGCGCGACTGGGCTCCTGCCTCCGCAGGAGAACTTACCTCCGCACCAAGCCGTGCTTCTTCTTCCCCAAACTGACCTTCACCGGCGCGTCTCTTATCCCGATCTGCAACTGCGGATCGCTGACCACCTGACTGTCAACTCGGACGGCGCCTTCCTCGATCTTCCGCCGCGCCTCGCCGTTGGACGCCGCGAACCCCAGTCCGGTCAGCGCCGCGACGATACCAATGGATCCATCCACGGTCATCGTCGGCAAATTCTCATCCGACCCACCCTCCGCGAAGGTCCGCCGCGCAGTCTCCTCCGCCGCTCGCGCAGCATCTTCGCCATGGAGCATCGCCGTGGCCCCGTTCGCCAGTGCGATCTTCGCCTGATTGATCTCGGCGCCTCTCAACGCCGCAAGCCGCTCGATTTCGTGCAGCGGCACATCCGTGAACAGTTTGAGGAATTTCACCACGTCGCCGTCCTGCGTGTTCCGCCAGAATTGCCAGTAATCGTACGGGCTCACCCGGTCGGCGTTGAGCCACACCGCGCCCGCCGCGGTCTTGCCCATCTTGCCGCCGTCCGCCGTCGTGATCAGCGGCGTTGTCAGCCCGAACACATCGGTGCCGTCCATCCGCCGGGCAAGCTCGATGCCGTTGACGATATTGCCCCACTGGTCGGACCCGCCCATCTGCAGGCGGCATCCGACGCGCCGCGAAAGCTCGGCGAAATCATAGGCTTGGAGGATCATGTAGTTGAATTCGAGAAAGCTCAGCGGCTGCTCGCGGTCGAGCCGCAGCCTCACGGAATCGAACGTCAGCATGCGGTTGATCGTGAAGTGCCGCCCGACGTCGCGCAGGAACTCGACATAGTTCAGCCCGTCGAGCCACTCGGCGTTGTCGACCAGCACCGCGTCGGTGGGCCCGTCGCCGAACGTCAGGAACCGCTCGAACACGCCGCCAATGCTCGCGATGTTGGCCGCGATATCGTCCGCCGTGAGCAGCTTGCGGCTCTCGTCCTTGCCGGACGGGTCGCCGACCTTGGTCGTCCCGCCGCCCATCAGCACGATCGGCTTGTGCCCCGCCTGCTGCAGCCGCCGCAGCATCATGATCTGCACCAGGCTGCCGATATGCAGTGAGGAGGCGGTCGCGTCGAACCCGATGTACCCGGGTACGATCTCGCGCTCGGCCAGCGCGTCCAGCGCCGCGGCATCGGTCGCCTGATGGATGTAGCCACGCTTGTCGAGCGAGCGGAGAAGGGTGGAGCGAAAGTTCATGCAGCCCGCTTAGCCTTCCCGTCTTCCGCGCGAAAGCGGGGACCCAGCCGAACAAGAAACTGGGTTCCCGCTTTCGCGGGAATGACGATAAGAGCGCATGGTCTCGTTCTCGCTCCTGCCGCACCCCGATACTCCACCGTCGAACCCAGCCTTCAAGCTGTGGGTCAACGTTGACCACGCCGCCGCGTTCGGCAGCAGCGCCACGCTCAACCTGTTCTTCTGCGTGGGCGCCCCCGCGGAACGCTTCACCATTCCGCAAACCGAAGAACCCGGCCGCACCGACAAACTCTGGCGCACTACCTGCTTCGAGGCGTTCCTTCGCGCGAGGGGCGGCGAGCCCTATGCCGAATGGAATTTCGCACCAAGCGGCGACTGGGCCGCCTACGACTTCACCTCCTACCGTCAGGGAATGACCCCGGCGGATGTGACCGCGCCGCCCTACATCCGGATGGAGGATAATCTCACCTGGTGGGCGCTCGGCGCGACCATTGCCGTTCCATCGGCACCGACGCTTGCACTCGGACTCTCCGCTGTCCTCGAAGAGAAAGACGGGACCAAGAGCTACTGGGCGCTTGCCCATCTTGGGGGCACCCCGGATTTTCACCACGACGCTTGCTTCGCCGCATCGCTGCCGGGCATGGAGCGTTCATGAATTTCGGCATCGACCGGCTCCTCGCCGAGCCCGCCCTGCGCGCACCACTGGCCGGCAGGCGGGTCGCGCTCGTCGCTCACCCGGCGTCCGTTACAAAGGACCTCACCCACAGCCTCGACGCGCTCGCCGCGCTCGCCGCGCTCGGCGACATCAACCTGTCCGCTGCCTTCGGGCCGCAGCATGGGCTGAAGGGCGACAAGCAGGACAATATGGTCGAAAGCGCCGATGAGACCGACCCGGAACTCGGCATCCCGCTGTTCAGCCTCTACGGCGAAGTCCGCCGCCCGACCGGCCAGATGATGTCGACCTTCGACACCGTGCTGATCGACCTGCAGGACCTCGGCTGCCGCATCTACACCTTCATTACCACGCTGCTCTACATGCTGGAGGCCGCGGCCGAGCATGGCAAGTCGGTGTGGGTGCTCGACCGGCCCAATCCCGTCGGCCGACCGGTCGAGGGGATGACGCTGCTGCCCGGCTGGGAAAGTTTCGTCGGCGCCGGACCGATCCCGATGCGCCACGGCCTGACGCTCGGCGAGCTCGGTCATTGGTTCATCGACCATTTCAAGCTCGACGTCGATTACCGCGTGATCGCGATGGACGGCTGGCAGCCCGATGCGGGGCCGGGCTTCGGCTGGCGCGCCGACCGGTTGTGGATCAACCCAAGTCCCAACGCCGCCAACCTCAACATGGCGCGCTGCTACGCCGGCACGGTGATGCTCGAAGGCGCGACGCTCAGCGAGGGCAGGGGCACGACCCGTCCACTGGAACTATTCGGCGCGCCGGACATCGACGCTCGGGCCGTCATCGCCGAGATGGAACGCCTTGCACCGCAATGGCTTGGCGGCTGCCGTTTACGCGAAATCTGGTTCGAGCCGACCTTCCACAAACACGTCGGCAAGCTCTGCAACGGCGTCCACATCCACGCCGAGGGTGGCTTCTACGACCACCACGCCTTCAAACCCTGGCGCGTCCAGGCGCTCGCCTTCAAGGCCGTCCGCCGGCTTCAGCCCGACTATGATCTGTGGCGCGATTTTCCCTATGAATACGCCTTCGGCAAGCTGCCGATCGACGTCATCAACGGCGGGCCCGGTATGCGCGAATGGGTCGACGATTCAACGGCGGCAGCGGCCGATCTCGACGCCATGACCATCCCCGACGAGCGCGGCTGGCAGGACGAAAGCCGCCGCTATCTCCTCTACTGATCGTCTTCCTGTTCTTTATCGTCATCCCGGGCTTGACCCGGGACCCGCCTACTTCCGCCAAAAGTGAACAACGCAGGCCCCGACCAAGTCCGGGGTGACGGCAGAATCGCTGCAAGGCTCAGCGCTTGCGGCTCAACTCGCGCATCGCGTCGTCCAGCCCGTCCAGCGTGAGCGGGTACATCCGGCCGTCCATCAGCGTGCGGAGCATCGTGGTCGACGCCGAATGGCCCCAGTAGACGTCGGGCGTGGGATTGAGCCACGCCGCAGCGGGATAAGTCGCCGTCAGCCGCTTCAGCCACACCGCCCCCGCTTCCTCGTTAATATGCTCGATCGAGCCGCCGGCGTGACTGATCTCGTACGGGCTCATCGCCGCGTCGCCGACGATCACCAGCTTATGATCGTGCCCATATTTGTGCATGATGTCGACCGTCGGCGTGCGCTCGACATGGCGCCGGCGATTGTCGCGCCACACGCCCTCGTAGATGCAGTTGTGGAAGTAGAAATGTTCGAGGTGCTTGAACTCCGTCCGCGCTGCCGAAAACAGCTCCTCGCACAGCCGCACATGACCGTCCATCGAGCCGCCGATATCGAGGAACAGCAGCAGCTTGACCGCATTGTGCCGCTCGGGCCGCATGCGCAGGTCGAGCCAGCCCTGCCGGGCGGTGCCGTCGATCGTGCCGTCGAGATCGAGCTCGTCCGCCGCTCCTTCGCGGGCGAAGCGGCGGAGGCGGCGCAGCGCGACCTTGATGTTGCGCGTGCCGAGCTCGCGATTGCCGTCAAGATCCTTATACTCGCGCTTCTCCCATACCTTGATCGCGCGGCCATGCCGGCCTTCTGCGCCGATCCGCACGCCTTCCGGATTGTACCCGCCATGCCCGAACGGCGACGTGCCGCCGGTGCCGATCCATTTGCTGCCGCCTTGGTGGCGGCCTTCCTGCTCGGCGAGGCGCTTCTTCAGCGCCTCCATGATGTCGTCCCATGAGCCCAGCGCCTCGATCTCGGCCATCTGCTCGGGCGTGAGATAGAGTTCGGCGACCTTGCGCAGCCATTCCTCCGGGATTTCCGCGCCCGGCTCAGGCGGTGCGACGATGCCCTTGAACACTTCGCCGAATATCCGGTCGAAGCGGTCGAGCATGGTTTCGTCATGAACGAACACGGATCGCGCGAGATAATAGAATTGCTCGGGCTCTGCCGGGATGACCTCGGCGTCGAGTGCTTCCAGCAGCAGCAGATGCTCCTTCAGCGATGCGGGAATTCCGCCGCGCCGCAGCGCCTCGACAAAGCCGATGAACATGCGCGGGAGTTTAGCCCCAGCTAGCCCCTCCCGCCAGAGCGGGAGGGGAGAGCCGCGAAAGGGAACCCATGAAAGTATTGCTTTCATGGGGCCCGAAGCGGCGAGGGGAGGGCCTGTCCTCGTTAGCACTGACAAGCCCTCCCTCGCTCGCTTCGCGAGTCGGCCCCTCCCGCTCCGGCGGGAGGGGATGAGAAGGCACATAGTTAACGAAACGGTAGGACGTTCTCCCTACATCTCTTCGGACCAGTCAGGGATGAGCGTCACATGGCGACGATGGGGATCGAGGAAGTCACGGAGAACGCGATCCGCGTCGTGGCGCGCGATTGCGGGTCTTTGTCGATCGAGTGCAGCGATGTCGCCGGCTATGTCGAGGGCGTGGCCAAGCGCGAGGCGGGACGCGCGGCGATCGAGGATACGATCAGCGGCTTCAAGGGCCTGACCGAGCTCGTCGTCCAGCTCGGCGAGCGCATGGCCGGCTTCGCTTCGGCGATGAACCAGGTGCAATCGGTCTCCTCGACCATCGAGGGGATCGCGCGCAAGACGAATATGCTGGCCTTGAATGCCACGATCGAGGCGGCGCGCGCCGGCGATGCGGGCCGCAGCTTCGCCGTCGTTGCCGCGGAAGTGAAGAAACTCGCGCACGACACCCGCTCCGCCACCAGCCAGATCGCGCTGACCATCGGCGAGCTGACCCGCGAAGCGGGTGCGGTGACATCCGAGATCAAAACCGGCGTCGAGCGCAGCCGCGCGGCGCAGACCGGCTTCGGCCAGATCAGCGATGTCGTCCGCGAAGTGAACGAAATCGTCGGCATGGTCGATCGCCAGACCGAGGGCATCGCCCATTCGACCAGCCTCATTCAGACCAGCGTCGACCGGGTCAAGGCCGGCCTCACCAGCTTCGCCGGGGACGCGCGCGACAATGGCGGCGAGCTGGTCAAGGCGCACCAGCGCCTCGCCCATCTCGAAATGATGTCGAACTCGATGCTCGACACGCTCGCCAACTCGGGCGCCGAGATCGACGACACGCCGCTCATCCTTTACGCCCAGCAGATTGCCCAACGGATCGAAACGGCGGTCGAAGGCGGCATGAAGCGCGGCGAGATCGCGCTGGAGAATGTGTTCGACCGGGATTATCGGCAACGGCCGGGTTCCAATCCGCCCCAATACGACAACCAGTTCAACGATTTCGCCGACCGTTACGTCCGCCCTATCCTCGATGAGGTAAAGCGCAGCCGGTCGCAGATCGTCAGCGCGTCGATGGCCGACATGAACGGCTATCTGCCGACCCATATCTCCGAGCGCTGCCAGCAGCCGGGTCCGGACCCGGTGTGGAACGATGCCCATTGCCGCAATCGCCGCATTTTCATGGACGACGTCACGCGCAAGGCGCTTG
This sequence comes from Sphingomonadales bacterium, assembly GCA_020200315.1. Classification (GTDB taxonomy): domain Bacteria; phylum Pseudomonadota; class Alphaproteobacteria; order Sphingomonadales; family Sphingomonadaceae; genus Sphingomicrobium. Next base: position 20,898 of record JAIVIZ010000124.1, read on the forward strand.
ATACCGACCACTCGGCGATGCTGTCGACCTATCGCATGACGCTCGGAGATCAGCCGATCCCGGTCAAGAATGTGTTCGTTCCCTTGCGCTTCGGCGGGCGGCGCTGGGGCAATTACGAACTGGCTTATCGCGACGAATGAGCGGCCGGCGCGCGGTATCCGCCCTGACTTGGTTAACGAAAGAGTAGGGCTTCGCGCCTATTCCTCTTCTTTCTCCACAACAACTTGGACAGGTTCACGATGGCGACGATGGGGATCGAGGAAGTCACGGAGAACGCGATCCGCGTCGTGGCGCGCGATTGCGGGTCTTTGTCGATCGAGTGCAGCGATGTCGCCGGCTATGTCGAGGGCGTGGCCAAGCGC
>JAIVIZ010000125.1 GCA_020200315.1 Sphingomonadales bacterium
CCCTCCCGCTTCCTCCACGACCGCCGAAGCCCGCGCCGAATTGGTCGAGGCGCTCGTCGCCACGGGACGCGAGGACCGCGCCGCCTTTCGAACCCTCTATCGCCTGACCTCGGCGAAGCTTTTCGGCATCTGCCTTCGTATCTGCCAGGACCGGAGCGCGGCGGAGGATGTGTTGAGCGATGTCTATCTCCTGATCTGGCGCCGGGCGGGTGCCTTCGAGCCGGGCCGGGCGAGCCCGATCACCTGGCTCGCGACGCTTGCCCGCAACCGTGCGATCGACTGGCGCCGTTCCGCCGCTAGCCGCCCTGTAACTCCGCTCGACGACGCCCCCGACATCGCCGACGAAGAGCCCTCCGCCATCGACCTGCTGCTTAGCGCCGAACAGGGTCAGCGCCTCCATCTCTGCCTCGACGCGCTGGAAGAGCGGCAGGGCGCCGCCATTCGCACTGCTTTTTTCGATGGCGCGACCTATGCCGAGCTCGCCGAGCGCCAGTCGGTTCCGCTCGGCACGCTCAAGAGCTGGGTCCGTCGGGGGCTGATGCGACTCAAGGATTGCCTCGATGCCGCTGCCTGATGCGATCCTCCCACCGGGCGATCCGGACGTCGCTGCCGCCGAGCTGGCGCTGGGCCTGATCGACGGCGACGAGCGCGCCTCGGCGCTTCGCCGCCAACTTGCCGATCCGGCCTTCGCGCGTGAGGTCGAGCAATGGCGCACCCATTTCGGGGCCCTGTTCGCCGCCATTCCCGAGCGCGCCGCGCCCGACGGCCTGGCCGAACGGATCGAAGCGCGGCTCGATCGGTCCGCGACGTCGTCCGTCGCTTCGCCGGGCTTCTGGCGTCCGCTTGCGCTCGCCTCGTCGCTCGCCGCCGCCACGCTCGCCGGGGTGCTGCTGATCCGGCCCGCCGACAATCCCGCCCCCGTGGCGCGACCGGCGCAGCCGCCAAGCGCGCAGCTGATTGCCGCGCTCGCTCTCACCGGCAAAGGCGCCCCGCTGGCGGCCGTTTACGACCCCGAAGCGCAGATCGTGCGCATCCCCAGGCCGCTACCGGTCCCCTCCGGCCGCAGCGCGCAGCTGTGGGCGATCGTCAACGGCCAGCCGCCGATCCCGCTCGGCCTGATCCGCATTGTCGGTGCAACCGCCGTTGCTGACGCCCGTGGCCAGGCGCCGATCGAGCCGGGCACCACCCTCGCCATCTCAATCGAGCCGGTCGGGGGATCGCCCACTGGCCAGCCTACCGGACCGATCGTCGCCAGCGGGACACTCAGCAAGGTCTGACCCTCACCAGCGGCCTGCGATCGCTACGGTTTGCATGACCTAACCCACGACGTGCGCGGAACAATTTCCCATTTCGGGACTTGGCACGATTCGACTCGGAAACCGATTGCAGTTAACAATTCGTTTACGCCCGAGTCGTGAGTTGACGCTCACCCTCGAGTCATCAGATCAATAAGGAGCTTGGCCATGCGTAAACTCACTCTTTCCATTCTCGCCAGCGCGGCCGTCGCGTTTGCAACTCCGGCGCTTGCCGCCCCGATGATCTTCACGTCGCCGGGTCCGGTGCAACCGACGTCCAACGTCCTCTTCCAGAGCGGCGCGACGACTGGCAACCCGGTCACGGGCTCGCTCAATGATTCCTCGGCTCTCGTCAACTTCACGAGCAATGAGTCGCTGAACGTGACCCAGTCGAACGGTCAGGCGCGTATCAGCGGCACCGACGGCGACCTCACGAACCTCGTGATCAGCCTCACGTCTGGTTTCACCTTCAGCGCCATCGAGTTTAATCTCAACGCGCTCGCCAACGGGTCGGCGACTCTGACATTCGCGGGTGCCGATGGCATTTCCAGCGTCTTTCCAATCTCGCTAAACGGTCAGAACTTCTTCTCGGCCACCGGCAATTTCACTTCCGTCACCATCAACTCGACGGTGCAACTCGGCGATGTTCGGCAGGTCCGCATCACTGCCGGCCCGGGCGGCGTTCCCGAGCCCGCCACCTGGGCGATGATGCTGATCGGCTTCGGCGCTGCCGGCTACAGTCTGCGCCGCCGCAAGGCTGTCGCGCTTCAGGCAGCCTGAACGATCCACTTCTGATTGCGTCAGCCGCCGGTCCCTCGGGATCGGCGGCTTTCGTTTGTGTGGAACAGGGGAACACCGCGACTGCGCTCGCACCCCCTGCATCCACTGCCCGCCCGCATCCGTATCTCCAACCGCTCCCCACTCGGGGATAAGCACAGGAGATCAGATGATGACGAAGTCCTTCGCCCGCGCGCTCATGCTCGCCTCGGCCAGCCTCGCGCTTGCCGCCGCACCGGCATCCGCCCGCAACCCGATGGTCGGCGGCGCCGCCATGTACCCGACCAAGAACATCGTTCAGAACGCCGTCAACTCGAAGGACCACACGACGCTGGTCGCCGCGGTCAAGGCTGCCGACCTGGTCGACACCCTGTCGGGTGCCGGCCCGTTCACCGTCTTCGCGCCGACCAACGAAGCCTTCGCCAAACTTCCGGCCGGCACGGTCGAGACGCTGGTCAAGCCCGAGAACAAGGCAACGCTGACCAACATCCTCACCTATCACGTCGTCCCCGGCCGCATCACCGCCGGCCAGATTGCCTCGATGGCCGCGCGCCACCACGGCACCGCCACCCTCAAGACGGTGCAGGGCGAGAACCTCATGTTGCGCAAGAGCGGGCGCGGCTGGACGGTCGTCGACGCCAAGGGTGGCTCGGCCCGGATCACCATCCCCAATGTGATGCAGTCGAACGGCGTCATCCACGTCATCGACACGGTGCTGATGCCGTAGGCAGAGGGCGAACGAGGTTCCCCCCGCGCAGGGAACGGCCGGCGATCTCACCCCCTGTGTCGCCGGCCGCTTCGCGCCGAAGCGTGCAAAAAAGGAACTTCATTTCGTGCAAACAGTTAGCTAGAACAACGAGGCACGTTCCTCCAAGCGTGCACAGGAAGGGTCCGCGTTGTATTGCGGGCCCTTCCTATACCTAGGGCTCGGTGCTGCCGAGCGGCATCCCGCTAATTCAGGCGCGATTTCCAATAATCGAACGCCGCGGTCGCCTCGAGCGGCTTGGCGAAATAATAGCCTTGACCGCTGGCACACCCCAGCGCGGCCAGCGTCGTCGCCAGCTCGACCGTCTCGATCCCTTCGGCCGTGGTCGACATGCCCAGCGCCTCGGCAAGGCTCAGCACCGCGCGCACGATCGCCACGCTGTCGCTGTCGCCCATCATCCCCGAGACGAAGCTGCGGTCGATCTTGAGCACGTCGATCGGCAGCCGCTGCAAATAGGCGAGGCTAGAATAGCCGGTGCCGAAATCGTCCATCGCGACCGTCGCGTCGAGCGCCTTCAGCGCCTCGAACACCCGCGTCGCCCGCGCCGGATCCTGAACGATCGAGCTCTCGGTCAGCTCGAGCGTCAGCCGCGCGCCGTTGAGCCCGTGATCACGCAGCGCAGCCGCCACCATTCCGGCGATGTCGTCCCGCGCCACCTGGATCGCCGACAGGTTGACCCCGACGTAAAACGGCAACGGCTTGCCGCCGGTCAACGGCGCCGCCTGCCGGTCCCAATCGGCCAGCGTTTGCGCCGCCTTATCCATCGCCCAGCGCCCGAGCGACAGGATCAGCCCGCTCTCCTCGGCCACTGGAATGAACTCGGTCGGCGAGATTTCGCCCCGGTCCTGGTGGGTCCACCGCGCCAGCGCTTCGAACCCGGCCACCTTGCCCGACTTGAGGTCGATCAGCGGCTGATAGAATAGCGACAGCTCATCGCGGTCGAGCGCGCGGCGAAGCTCGGTTTCGATCGAGAAGCGGCGCCGCGCGGCACTCGCTTCGCTCGGCTCATAGACTTGCGGTCCGCCGACCTGCTTGGCCTGCTTGACCGCGAACTGCGCGTTGCGGAACAGCTCTTCGCTGTCCTGCCTGGGCTGCATCAGCGCGACCCCGATTGCGCACTCGACCTTGATCTCCAGCTCGGACAGGCGGAACGGCGCGGTCAGCACCTGCTGGATACGCTCCGCTGCGGCCAGCGCATCGTCGATCCCGCGACGGATGCCGACCAGGATCCCGAACTCGTTGCCGCCGGTCCGCGCCAGCACGTCGCCGCTGCGCAGCGTCGACATCAGCCGCCGCGCGAAGGTGATCAGCAGCTCGTCGCCGGCGAGGCTGCCCATCGATTCGTTGATCCGGCTGAAGCGCAGCATGTCGACCACCAGCACGGCGTGCTCGATCGCCCGCGGTACGGACGCGCCCCCCGCCTCGCCGGCCTTTTCGATCGTGTCGGTGAACCCCAGCCGGTTGGGCAGCCCGGTCAGGCTGTCGCGCAGCATTTCGGCGCGCAGCGTCTTTTCCGACTGGACCTCAACGGTGCGGTCGACCAGGCTGACGAGGCAGCGCGGCCCATAGCGCTCGCACGGCTTCAATGGCGACAGCTTGATCCGGAAATGCCGCGCCGAAACGCCCTCGCCGTCGCAGAAGTCGAGCTCGTCCGGCGCCTCGAAATCCTTGAGAAAACCAAGCATCAGCCGCGCGATCTGCAGGTGTGTGCACGACCGGAAATCGCCCGTCATGATCCCCGCGTCGCCGGTCGCCACCATCACTTCGTCGAAGCGCGGATTATGGTCGAGCAGCTTGAGGATTCCACCCGGCGTCAAGCCGACGACGGCGGCGGCGATCGGCAGCGCATCGAGCAGCACCCGGTCGTCTGCGGGCACGTTGCCGCTGCCCCCCGACGCGGATGCGCCGAGCACACCGGCCCGCGCCGGACCGCGAGGAGCAGCAGCCTGCATGGCCAAGACCTTAGGCCAGACCGGTTAATTGTCTGTTGCGGGCTGCTTGACGAAGTTGTGTAAGCGCGTTCGCAAGTCGATGATCCATTATTCTAGCCACGCCGCGACCTGAGTGCACGCAAGCCTCAAGTGCACAGAAGTGCTACCATAATGTTAACTATACTTGTCTGCGGATCGACAAAATGAGCTTGCGGCCGACCCAAAAATGAGCTTGCAGACGGTGAAATCCCGTATACACTCGTACCCGACCAGTTGTGCTTCAACGCAAATTGGTCGAGTATTTCGCTATCGGGGGAGCGAAAGTCTAACAGGGTCGCCACTGGCGATGACCGATCACCACCATTTGGCAGCACTCGGCGCGCGGTCGCCCGGCGAAAGCGAGCGCATGCGTGATGAAGGTCAACGATCAACATGATCGATCGGCGATTCAACGCCACCGGTTTATCAAAGGGAAGAGCAGATGAGCTTCAGTGGCGTGTTAACGATTACCAATCCTAATGACGTCGCGACCAGCGCTGACGGCAGTCTCATTTACGCCGCGGGCACTTGGTCGGATCCCTCGAGGGCATCTCCCATAAACGACGGCAATTTGCGCATCTACAACGCAGCGACAGGTCAGCTCGTCAACACGATTGCGGTCGGCACCCGGCTTGGTGCAATCGATTTGTCGCCGGACGGCAGCTTCATCGTGGCCGTTGAGCTACAGCCCGTGGCGACTGCGAGCGGCAGCGTGACAACGACTGTCTACAGGATCGATCTTGCCACTGGCGCCGTCCAGAGCTTCCCATTCGTGGCGACGGGAGGACCGTCCGCCTTTTACGACGTGGCGGTGCTTGCCGATGGCAGGGTAATGCTGAGCGAAAGCTATAACGGGTCCGGGTCCGTTCCGCTGCGCTTGCTCGACCTTGCGACGGGAACCTACTCGGATGCCACATCTGTGGATATGTCGAGCTATCTGTCGCCTACGGCTGATGGGTCCGAAGTCCTCGTCGGCAGCCACTTCACGACAGATGGCAACCTGTCTGTCGTAAACACCGCCGGAGCGCTCCTCGGCTACCATGGCGGCTACACCGATGGTGTGATGAGTCTGAGCCACGGCATTCAGACCTTTGACGCAACGGGCGGCCTCGTCGCGCAATACCTGTGGCAGAATGGCCTGCACATCTACGACAGCCGGCTCCACTACCAAATTGACCTCACGGATATCTACTCGGCATGGAGCAATGGCGCTGTGGCCGGGCTTGCTTTCGACACAACTGGCGAGTTCCTCTACGTCTTGGACTCGGCGACCAACAGCATCGCCCAGCTGTCGACGCTGAACTGGACCATCGTTCGAACAATTCCAGTAGGCGCCACCGTCAACTCCTCGATCGAGGACTTCGCGAACGGTCTGACACTCTCTCCCGACGGGAGTTATTTTATCTTGGGAACGTCGAGCGGCCTGGTCGAAGTCGCCAACCCGGGTGTCTCCCCCACGATCAGCGGTACGTCATCCACCGATTCTTTGGATGGCACAAGCGGAGCCGACGTCGTCGCTGGTCTCGATGGAGACGACACGATCAACGGCCTTGGCGGCAACGATGTGCTCAACGGAGGCAATGGAAACGACACACTGAACGGCGGGGACGGCGACGACGCGCTGCACGGCGGTCCGGGCGATGACCACCTGATCGGCGGAGCCGGGATCGACACGGCCAGCTATGCAGACTCGAATGTCGGCGTGCATGTCGATCTGTCGGATTTGGGAGCGCAAGACACCGGCGGTGCTGGCGTCGATACTATAAGCGAAGTCGAGAATCTCTTTGGGTCAGCCTACGCCGACACGCTAATCGGCGATGCGGGCGCCAATACGCTCCGCGGCGCTGCGGGCGATGACCTCCTTATCGGCGGCGCCGGCAACGATCGGCTGCTGGGCGGAAGCGGGACCGACACGATCGATTATTCGCGCGAGAGCGGTGGTGGCTCGATCTACGTGAACTTGGGGACGGGCTCGGTGTACGGGCAATCCGGTCTGATCGTCGGGCCCAATCAGGTTCGCGACAGCTACGGCAACATCGACTCGGTCAGTTCCGTGGAGGTTGTAATCACTGGCGCCGGCGACGACTCGGTAATCGGCGGGAACGCGGCGGAACGATTTGAAACCGGCGCCGGCAACGACTTCCTGCGGGGCGGCGGCGGCGTCGACACGCTGGTCGGCGGTTCCGGCAACGACGTTTACACCGTCACCGCCGGCGACAACGACATCATCGTCGAGCTTCCGGGAGAAGGCATCGACGAAGTGCGCGCCCTCACTGGCAACTTCTCGCTCGCTGGGATCGCGAACGTCGAGATCCTGCGCGGCTTGGCCTCAACCGGTCAGTCGCTCATCGGCAATGAACTCGCCAATCTCATCCGTGGTGGCGCCGGCGCCGATACGCTCACCGGCGGCGCCGGCAGCGACACGCTGTTCGGCGGCGCGGGAGCGGACACGTTCCGCGATACCGCCACGGGTCTCAACGGTGACACGATCACCGATTTCGCCGTCGACGACCGGATCGTCATCTCCGACGCGAGCATCGCTGGTTTCCAGGTTTCGCTCAGCGGCAGCACGCTGAGCTTTACCGGCGGCTCGCTGACGCTCGGCGGCATCCCGTCGGGCCATGTCATTGCCAAGGCCGCGCTTGGCGGCGGGGTCGAACTGAGCTTCGTGCCCAACCTGCCTCTCGTCGGCCATGACGGTGATTTCAACGGGGACGGCCGGGCGGATGTGTTGTGGCGCAACGAGGGCGGGACGATCAGCGACTGGCTGGGGACGGCGAGCGGCGGCTTCTCGATCAACGACGGCACGGCGCTGACCCAGGTCTCGACCGACTGGCACATCATCGGCCGCGGCGATTTCAACGGCGACGGCAAG
>JAIVIZ010000126.1 GCA_020200315.1 Sphingomonadales bacterium
GCCGGTGCCGCTTCACATATCAAAGTGCGCCGTCAGGCCACGCGGCGTATCCGGTTGTCGCGGCGTGAGGGGATTTCGTCGAGTTCGCGCTGCAGCCGTTCGATCTCCGCGGCGTCGGCGCTCCACTGCGCATCGGCGTAGCGCGCCTCGATCGCCGCTTCCTCTTCGCTCAATTCACGGAAGTAGCTGATCGACAGCCGCCGCCCGAAGACATCGTCGCCGCGCAGCTTCATTTCGGCGTCCGCGCCCTCGTCGAGCGTGTCGCGGATCGCGACGAGAGTCTTGATTAGCATGTCGAGCGAGGTGTGATCGCTGACCTCGACGAATTCCTTGACCCGGCGTCGCATTATTTGTCCTCCCCGACCTTCGGTGGGACCGCTCTTGCGTCGCGGCCCTGCTGTCCGGTCGGCTGCTCATGCGTCATGTCGAATCGCGGCACAACGCCAAAATACGTCTATCGGCCTCATCTGGTTGCAAAGTGGTGAACGTTGCATTCATCACACAGTCGACGAGGTTGGAAGGTGCGTTTGCTACCTTACACCGAGAAGCTGGACGCCCCCGAGGATTCGAACCTCGATTGACGGAGCCAGAGTCCGTATGAAGCATTGAAACATTCAAATAACTAGCTTCCATGTTGCATCCGTGTTGCACGTGGGTCTAGTTACCTTGGTATTCCGCTGCCTTTCGCCAAGCGCCGACCGCCGCTCGCTCGCTTCGATCTTTCACCTCGAAGGTCCTGCCCAAGTAGGTTCCGCTGGCGATCCAAACGGACTTCGAGCGCTGGTAGACCTCGACTGGCGTGCTCCAAACCATGATGTTGTGTCGCATCAGCCGATCAGTTCCTTCAATCGCCGCGGCGACGCTGCTCTTGCGCTCGCGGGCCTCAAACAGGTGCCCGTACGTGTCGAACGTCACCTGGATTCAATGATGCCCGAGCCATGTCTGCACGCGCTTGGCGTCGAAGCGCTGCTCGATCCAGAGCGAAGCACGGCGTGTCTTGCACCGGCCACAAACGGGTGAACTGCTGACCAAGCACCTCGACATCGCGCTGGCACAGCAGTCCAACAGCGATGATGTGTCGGTCGGACCTGCTGTGCTCCCACAACCTAGGTTAGGCCCTAACGCCCTTAGCTGCAGGCGGTGCCTAGCGTTTCGAAGCCGTCCGTTGAGAAGTTGCTGGGCTGCTATTCGACGAGTCGCTGGGAAGGAAAAGCCCGGCCATTTCTAACCGGGCTCTTCTCACGCCCGCTGGCGAATCATGGCTTAAGCGGGCTGCATCGCTGGGAGAGTGCGACGACGGCGGAGGCTGTAACCGGCAGCACCGAAGCCGACGAGCATCATCGCCCAGGTGCCTGGTTCGGGTACGCCTGCCGCAAGGGTCGCGTTCTGCGGTGCGAAGTCGGCGATCTGGGCGTTCTGACCGCTACCGCTGCGGGGCCACAGGTTGAAACCATAGTCCTGCGGCAGGAAGCCAGTCGACGGCAGCAACGATAAGGGAATGAGCGCGGAAAACATGTTGCCGTTGATCGTGACCGAACCCGTAGCAAGTGTGGTCGAGCCGATGTTCGCTGCGCCCGATGGCTGAATGACGATCGCCTGATTGAAGCGGACGTTAGGCTCACCGATGTTCGCGAAGGGCGCGATCGTTCCCGTGCCCGTATTGACTCCGATAACGTAGAAACCCGGCGCCGAACCGACGGGACCGGCAAGCGAGGCGGAAAGGAGGAAAGTGCTCGCGGCCGAATCATAGTTCACCGTAAAACTGGTTACGTCCAACGACGGCGACAATGGTCCTGTATAGCTCGGCAGAAAGTCTCCGACTGGGTCGGGCACAGTTCGGCTTTGGCCGAAAACGGGAGACGCGCTCAGCACCGTTAAGGCGAGTGCAGCCGGCATAAGGAAGTTTTTCATCTGCGGTCTCCTGCTTGCGGAGGCCCCCACGAGCGCTCTTATGTCACATCGCTTTCGGGTCGGCTAGCTATCCTGGGCCGTAACAAGCCACTCGTCTCGAAGTGCAGGCTCGGCATGGCCTGATGTTCGCGGAACCGGCAGACATTCGCGAGCAGCAAAAGCCCGGCCGTTTCCGACCGGGCTTCTTGCGTGCCGAACAGGGGGAACCCTCAGCGGAGAGATAGTGCGCCAGGGGCCGTCAGAGGCGCAACCGTGCTGCGTTCAACTGACCGGAGCACGCGCTGGATTACGTCACCCAGGCCTGCTCGCGTCCCCCTGCCTGTAGCCAGTCTGTTGAATAAGGTCCGTTCATCGCTGGTCCTGACAATCGACGCCTCAGTCCACGTCGCCCTAGCTAACCGTGTTGCATCTGTGTTGCATGGGAGCCGCCGCGAGCGAAAGGAAGTCTTTAAGATTGCTGATAAAAGCTGGATGCCCCGCGAGGATTCGAACCTCGATTGACGGAGTCAGAGTCCGTAGTCTTACCATTAGACGACAGGGCAATGCCGGGGCCGGCAGATAGGAACCCCCTGTGGCGCTGTCAACGCGCTGTCGGCGGGCGCAAGGTTGCAAGAAGGCCATAATCCGCGTTAGACCGGCGCCAGGTCAGCCGGCGGTTCATCCGCGCGGTGCAGAATAGATTGGGCGCATGGTCATGGCGCAAACCGCCGCCACCGCGCCGGCACCCGCACATGGCGGCGCCGGTGCCCCGCCAGGTTCCGGAGCCCGCGCGACGCGTCACACCTATGGCGCGATCGACCTTGGCACCAACAATTGCCGCCTGCTCATTGCTCGGGCCGAAAATGGCGGCTTCACCGTGCTCGACTCCTTTTCGCGCATCGTCCGCCTGGGCGAGGGGCTCGGCCAGAGCGGCCGGCTGTCGCCCGAAGCGATGGACCGCGCCGTCGCCGCGCTGGCGGTGTGCGCCGAGAAGCTTCGCCGCCGCCATGTCTCGCTGTCGCGCTCGGTCGCGACCGAAGCCTGCCGCCGCGCCGAGAACGGCCACGAGTTCGCCGAGCGCGTGCGGCATGAGACCGGGCTCGCGCTCGACATCATCCCGCCGCACGAGGAAGCGCGGCTGGCGGTGCTCGGCTGCCACAAGCTGCTCGAGCCGGGCGACGGACCGGCGCTGATCTTCGACATCGGCGGCGGGTCGACCGAACTGGTGCTGGTCGAGCCGGGCGAGGACAGCCCGCGCATCCGTGCCTGGTGGAGCGCGCCGTGGGGCGTGGTCTCGCTGACCGAAACCGAGGGCCGCGCCGCGATCGAGGGGGAGGGGCGCGTCGCCGCCTATTCGCGGATGCGCGAGCGGGTGCTGCGCAGCTTCGCGCGCTTCATCGACATGCTGCCCGAGGACCGCACCGACATCCGTCTGCTCGGCACCAGCGGAACGGTGACGACGCTGGCCAGCGTCCATCTCGCCCTGCCGAGCTACGATCGCCGCGCCGTCGACGGGCTGCATGTGCCGATCGAGGCGATGCGGCGGATCAACACGATGATCGCCGAGATGGACTTTGGTCAGCGCGCCGACCTGCCGTGCATCGGGGCCGAGCGCGCCGACATGGTGGTCGCCGGCTGCGCCATCCTCGACGCGATTCTCGACATCTGGCCGGCGGAGAAGCTCGGCATCGCCGACCGCGGCATTCGGGAAGGCATCCTCCGCTCGCTGATGGCTCGCGACGGGCATATTTTGTGATCCTCCCCGAGATTTCTCGGGGAGGGGGACCGCCGAAGGCGGTGGAGGGGTTCTTCGGTTCCATCGCGAAGAACCCCTCCGTCAGTGCTGCGCACTGCCACCTCCCTGCGCAATCGCGGGGAGGAGAGCGATGAGCCGCGGCGGGTCGGGCGGCCACACCCGCGTCAAGACCGCTCGCGGCCGCAAGGTTGGCTCGACCAGATGGCTCGAACGGCAATTGAATGACCCCTACGTCCGCCGCGCCAGGGCGGAAGGTTACCGCAGCCGCGCTGCCTACAAGCTACTTGAACTCGACGAGCGGTTCGGCTTCCTCAAGGGCGTGCGCCATGTCGTCGATCTCGGCATCGCGCCCGGTGGATGGAGCCAGGTGGTTCGTCGCCGCGCGCCCGCCGCCATCGTCGCCGGCATCGACCTGCTCCCGACCGACCCGCTCGACGGGGTCGCCATCCTTCAGCTGGACTTCATGGCCGACGACGCGCCCGCCAAGCTGCGCGAAGCGCTCGGCGCCGCGGCCGATCTCGTCCTGTCCGACATGGCGGCGAACACCGTCGGCCACCCGCAGACCGATCATCTGCGGACCATGGGGCTGGTCGAAGCGGGGCTGGAGTTCGCGACCGAAGTGCTGCGGCCCGGCGGCGCCTATGTCGCCAAGGTGCTCGCCGGCGGCGCCGACAACGATCTGGTCGCGGAGCTGAAACGCCACTTCACCACGGTCAAGCACGCCAAGCCGCCGGCGAGCCGCAAGGAGTCGAGCGAATGGTATGTCGTGGCACAGGGGTTCAAGGGGCGGGTTGAAGCCGACCCATCGGGCTAAGGATCGGAAGTTCGCAATGGGTCGAAACGGGCATTTGCTTGGTCATTGGACACCGGAAGTGCACGGCCATGTTTGATTCAATCGGTGCATTCAACAGGCAGTTTACGTCCGTTGAGGGTGGTTACCTTTATTATCCGTCTCGAAAGGGGGGAGGCAAGCTCGTCACTGCACAAGAATTTGAAGCCTTGGCATCAAATTGGAAGCGCATCGCAGGAAGAAGCGGCCGTAGGAAAACGGTTGGCGTTGCTTTCCTTGTGATATTGATTTGGACCGTCCTCTTTGAGGCATTTGGCCTGCCGGATTGGGCAGAATCGATCATCATTGTCGGTTTGGTCCTCGCGATATCCGGATGGTTGATGTGGGCCAGCTTCGCGCCACGGCGGCTTGTCAAAGACAGGCCCGAAGTCGCTCCGCCGCGACAGGTTGCGCAAATTCGGCGCGAAGCTCGCGCTTCGCTCAATTGGCGTTTCGTGATCTTCGCGCTTCTCATGAGCGGAACGATCCTTTTTGGCACTTTGAGCTCTCCCGATCATCCCATGAGTTGGTGGGGTTGGGTGATTGGCAGTGGCGCTATGTTCTTTGTTTACCTTTGGATCGGCTTCCAGAAACTCAGAGACCGATAAGACAGAGTGTCCGCAAGTGGTCGATAGCGAGTCTCTAGCTCTTTCGCTCCCTCGCATTCCCCCCACGGCCTACGTACAGGCTGAAAAGCCTACCCCTTCCGCGTCCGTGCGTCGGCGATCGCCGCCTTCAGCGCATCATAGCCGACGGCGGCGTTGATCACCCGGTCGCCGACGATGAACAGCGGGGTCCCCCTGGCGCCGAGCTGACCGGCGAGCTGGAAGTTGCGCTTCAGCTCGGACTCATATTCGGGAATGTCCTGCGGCGTTCCGGAGACGCCGAGCTTGCCCGCGACCGCCGCGACGCTCTCCGGTGTCGGCGCGCCCTCGGCATAGAGCGCGTCGTGATAGGCGCCGAACTTGCCCGCCTTCGACGCCGCCAGCGCAACCCGCGCCGCGGCGACGCTGTTCGCTCCCAGGATCGGCAGCTCGCGGAACACGACCCTCAAGCCCTTGTCCTCGGCGAGCAGACGGTCGACGTCGGGCAGGCTGCGGCGGCAGTAGGCGCAGGCGTAGTCGTAGAATTCGACCAGCGTGACGTCGGGCTTGGCCGCGCCCTTCCACGATGAGGCGAACGGCGTCTCGAGCGCGATTCGGTTCGCGGCCAGCACCGGCGCATATTGGCGGGCGCGCAGCGCGTTGCCGGCGTCGAGCAGCATTTCCGGATTGGCGATCAGCGCCGCCCGTACGGCCGCCGGTCCGATGAGGCGCGGGGCAAGCGCTGCCCCAAGCGCGCCAGTCAGCAGCGCGCCGATGATGCCGCCGCCAATCGCCGGTCCCCAATTCATCGCCGCTCGCTCATTTTTTCCGCTTCTTGTCCTTCTTCAGCGCCGCCTCGCTGACCAGTGCGATATCCTGCGCCCGCAGATAGTCGGAGCTGCCCGCCTTCAGCCCGTTCATGGCCGACTTGGCGCTGGCCAGGGCCAGCTTGTTCTCGCCCTGCAGATTGCTGCGCTCGGCGAGCGCGAGCGCGGCGCGCGGCGCATCGCCTTCATGATCATAGACCAGGCCGAGCTGGTCCCACGCATCGGGATTGTCGTTGTCGCGCGCGATCGCCTCCTTCAGTACCTGCTTGGCCTCGGCGAAATTCTTCGAATCCTCGGTCGCGACCAGCGCATGGCCGAGCAGGGCTGCGATCATCGGCTTGTCCGGCGCTTTGGCCACGGCCAGCCGGAGCGGCGGGATGGCTTCGCGCGGCTTGCCGCCCTCCAGCAGGATTTGCCCCTTCAGTTCGAGAAAATAGGGATCGTCCGGCGCGGTGGCGAGTAGCGCACCCGCTTCCTGCGCGGCTTTGTCGGGGTAAGCGCCGAGATGATAGGCATAGGCGCGGGCATAATGCGCCGGCACACTCTGGTCGCTCTCGGGGTAGAGGGTGGTCGCCCGCTTGGGGTCGACGAAGCCGACCAGCTTGGCCTTGACCCGCTCGAACCGCGCCTCGAGCTTAGGATCGAGCGGCTTGTTCCAGGCCGGATCCTTCTTGTAGATTTGCTCGAGCGTCTGAATGCGGTCGCGGCTTAGCGGGTGGGTGCTGGCGTAATCGTCGGTCTGGGCGATCGCTAGGCGATACTCCTGATTTTCGAGCTTTTTGAAGAAGTCGAGCGTGCCCTTGCCGCTGATCCCCGCCTTGGTGAGGTAGGACGCGCCGGCGAGATCGGCGCTCGATTCCTGCGCGCGGCTGAAGGCGTAGAAATTGCCCGCGGCGGCCTGTTGCCCGGCGGCCAAAATGCCGAGTCCCGCTTCGCCCGCTCCCGCGGCCACCGCCGCCGCGCCGAGCAGCAGCGACAGGATCGAGATTTTGCTCGCGACCGCTTCGCCTTCGTAGATGCGGATCGAATGGCCGCCGGCGACATGGCCGAGTTCGTGGGCGATGACGCCCTGCAGCTGATTGACGTTGTCGGCGGCGACCAGCAGTCCCGACTGGATATAGACTGTCTGGCCGGTGGCCACGAACGCGTTGATCTCGGGATCGTTGAGCAGGACGATGTTGACGCTTTTCGGATCGAGGCCGGCGGCCTGGATCATCGGCTTCGAAATGTCCTTGAACAGCGCCTCGGTCTCGCTGTCGCGGAGCACCGACTGCGCGGCGGCGGGCTGGACCGCGGTCACGATCAGCGCGACGCCCAGCACGGCCGAGCGGAAAAGCCGTTTGCTCATGCGGCCGTCTCCCATCGCGCCGATGAACGCGTCATGAAAGCGCCGGCAAGGCGGTGCCGGTTGTCGGCCTGCACCGCCTCATCCATCACCCACCGATGGTGCGCGCCCACCAGCCCCTGCGCGGCTTTTCGCCGGTGTCGTCGGCGCTATCGTTGCTGGCGACCGGCGTTTCGGGTGCTTGCTCGACGGCGGGAGCGGCCTCGGGCTCGGCGGCATCGGCCGCTGGTGCCTTCCTGGCGCGCGAGCGGCGCTTCGGCTTTGCCTCTTCGTCGCTGGCTGGCACCGGCTCCGGCTGAGCGGCAACCGGTTCCTCGGCCTGCTGAGGCGCCGGCTCGGCAGCCGCTTCCGCAGCCTTGCGTGCGCGCGGGCGGCGGCGAGTCTTGGGTCCGGCTTCCGGGATCGGCTCGACCCCCTCAGCCGGCTCGGCGCCCTGTTCGTCGCTGGCGTTGGGCTCGCCGCCCTCATCGGTGCGGTTGCGCCCGCGACCGCCGCGGCGGCGGCGGCGGCGGCGGCGGGTGCCGTCGCCCTCCTCGCGCGGCCCGCGATCGTCGCGGTCGGAGCGTTCGGTCCGCTCCGGCTCATCCTCCGCCGCTTCCTCCTCGTCCTCATCGATTTCGTCGATCTCGGGTTCGTCGTCGGCATCGTCGACGATCGGTGCGCGGGCTTCGCGGACCGGCGCGACCGGCTTGCCGCCCGAGCTGTCGACGCTCATCCGGGCGCCCTCGAAGCTCTCGTCGACCAGCACCTCGACGCCGACGCCGTAGCGCTCCTCGATCTCGGCCAGTTCGGCGCGCTTCTTGTTGAGCACGTAGATCGCCGCTTCGCGTCCGGCGCGCAGGGTAATGCGGTCGCCGCGCCCGCGCGCCGCTTCGTCCTCGATGATGCGCAGTGCACTGAGCCCCGCCGACGATGCGGTGCGCATCAGGCCAGTGCCCTCGCAATGCACGCACGGCTTAGTCGACGCTTCGAGCACGCCGGTGCGCAGCCGCTGGCGGCTCATCTCCATCAGCCCGAACGAGCTGATCCGCCCGACCTGGATGCGGGCGCGGTCGTTCTTCAGCGCCTCTTTCATCGCCCTTTCGACCTTCCGGACATGGCCCGACTGCTCCATGTCGATGAAGTCGATGACGACCAGGCCGGCCATGTCGCGCAGGCGCAGCTGGCGGGCGATCTCGTTCGCCGCCTCGATGTTGGTCGCGAACGCGGTCTGCTCGATATTATGCTCGCGGGTCGAACGGCCGGAGTTGATGTCGATCGACACCAAAGCCTCGGTCGGATTGATGACCAGATAGCCGCCGGACTTCAGCTGGACGAGCGGCTGGTACATCGCCGACAGCTGATCCTCGACTCCGAAGCGCTGGAAGATCGGCGTCGGATCGGCATAATTCTGCACCCGCCGAACATGGCTCGGCATCAGCAGCTTCATGAAGCCGCGCGCCGCCTTGTAGCCGTCCTCGCCCTCGACCACCACAGGCGGGCGAGGTAATCGAAGTCGCGCTTGATCTCGACCTTGGTCCGCGACAGGCCCGCGGTGCGGACGATGAGCCCCATCGTCTGCGGCAGCTTCAGGTCGGACATGATCGACTTGAGCCGTTTGCGGTCCGCGCCGTTCGAAATCTTCCGGCTGATCCCGCCGCCATGCGACGTGTTGGGCATCAGCACGCAATAGCGGCCGGCCAGGCTGAGATAGGTGGTCAGTGCCGCGCCCTTGTTGCCGCGCTCTTCCTTGACGACCTGGACCAGCAGCACCTGGCGGCGCTGGATGACATCCTGAATCTTGTAGCGGCGGCGCAGCGCCTGGCGCTTCTTGCGCAGCTCGTCGGCGGCGCTTTCGTCGACCGGCGAGCGCGATGAGCCGGTGCCGGCCTCGGCGACGGGGGACTCGGCCTCGCTCTCGTCACCATGCTCGTCCTCGCCGCGCTCTTCACCGGCGTCGCCCTCGACGAACCCGTCGCCGTCGGCGTGATCGAAGTCATCGTCATAGCCGGCGGCGCGTAGCCGCTCTTCCTCGGCGGCGTGCTCGGCCTCTTCCCGCAGCAGCGCGTCGCGGTCGGCCTTCGGGATCTGGTAATAATCGGGGTGAATTTCGCTGAACGCGAGGAAGCCGTGACGATTTCCGCCATAGTCGATGAACGCCGCCTGCAGCGACGGTTCGACCCGGGTTACCTTGGCGAGATAAATATTTCCCTTGAGCTGCTTATGCTCTTCGGACTCGAAGTCGAATTCCTCGATCCGGTTACCCTTGGCGACCGCGACCCGGGTTTCCTCCGGGTGGCGCGCGTCGATCAGCATGCGCATGGACATTGATGTTACTCCGGCCGCGCGCGGCGGGCTTCCGGGCCTCGCGGCGCGCGCGCAAATGGGCCAGGCTCTCGCGGCTGGGGCCGTGGGGCAGGGCGGTGTTGGGTGAAAATGCCTCTGCTGCACTCGTCATCCCGACACTCGTCGGGAAGGACACGCCGCGCGGCTCTGAAAAGAGCGGGCGGAAAGCGTCCTGTGGCGTCATGCAGCGTCAACCTTGAGAGCCGCGCCAGAAGAAGGACTGCGCGGCCGCGGTCCGTCGCTTTGCCGACGGACAGGCCCGGTTAGCATCGCAGTGCCCTGTCCGCAACCGCCCGCTCAGGGGCGCAACGATAAACATCGTTAACCATGATGCGGCATTGATGGTAAGCAAAGCCGGGGTGAGATGGGTGCCATCAGCGAAGGTCAGGCGGGCGGCGGTCCTCTGCGCGGTTTCGATCGCCGGCGTCGGCGCGGTCGCGATGCTCGGCGGCGTGGTGCGTCCCGGCGGCCACGACCTCGGCCGTGCGCTGGTCGGCGAAGCGCGCGAGCAGGCGCTGACGCTCGATCTCCCTCAGGCCGTGGCCGACGTGCCGGTCAGCCAGGCGCGCGTGCCCGGTCGTCCGATCGTGCTGATCGACCCCGGGCATGGCGGCCACGACCCCGGCGCAATTTCGGCCTCGGGCAACGCCCAGGAAAAGGCACTCACGCTGGCGCTCTCGACCGAGCTGCGCGACCTGCTGGTCCAGCGTGGGCGGGTGCGGGTGGCGATGACTCGCACCGACGACCGCTATCTCAGCCTCGATCAGCGGGCCGAGATCGCGCGCCGGCTCGGCGCCGGCCTGTTCCTCTCGATCCACATGGACCATGCGCCCAACCCGCTCGCGCGCGGCGTCACGGTCTATTCGCTGTCGGACATCGCCTCGGACGCCGAGGCTGCGCGGTTCGCGGCGGTCGAGAACCGCGCCGGCGGCGGATTGACCAGCGAAGCCGACGGCTCGGTCCGCGCGCTGCTCTCCGATCTTGCCGTGCGCGGCGAGATGGAAGATTCGGCCGCGCTGGCGGAACGCATCGTTCGCCGCGCCGCCGGGCCGGTGCTGCTCCGCCCGCGCCCGCACCAGTTCGCCGCCTTTCATGTGCTCAAACGGGCCAATACGCCGGCCGTGCTGGTCGAGGCGGGGTATATCAGCAATATCGACGACGAGGCTGCCCTGGTGACCCCGAAGGGCCGCTCTCCGCTGGTGCTGGCGTTGGCGCAGGCGATCGAGGCCGATCTGGCGACGCGGCGGTAAGCGAGCCGTCTTTGCGAGGAGCCGAAGGCAACGAAGCAATCCAGCTGCACGACCAACCGGATGGATTGCTTCGCTCCGCTCGCAAAGACGGCTTTGCACAAGGTCTAACCCTTTGCGGGCTCGTGATTGAGCCGCTAGACGGACCCGCGATGCTCAAGCTCCCGACCTTTCGAACCGCCGCCCCCGGACCAAGCCTGCTCGACCGGCTGCCCGACATGGCGGCGTTCAACGAACGGGCGCACGCCCGCCTCGATCCGATCTTCGCTCGCCGCTGGGTGCACTGGTTGACCGTTGCCGCGCTGGCGCTGTTCATCCTGTTCGGCGCAACCTGGCTCTACTTTTCCGCCGGCCTGCCGAGCTCCGAGAAACTGCTCGCCTACGAAGCGGCGCTGCCGACCAATGTCCGCGGCTATGACGGCGACCCGGTCGGCACCTTCGCCCGCGAACGGCGGGTGCAACTCGCCTTCGACGAATATCCGCCGCTCGTCGTCCACGCCTTCCTCTCGGCCGAGGACAAGAATTTCTTCTCGCACGGCGGCATCGATTATCCTGGCCTCGTCGGCGCCGTGTTCGACTATTCGATCAAAAAAGCCACCGGCGGCGCGCGCGCCAAGGGCGGATCGACGATCACGCAGCAGGTCGCCAAGCATCTGCTCGGCAATGACGAATATACGGTCAAGCGCAAGGTGCGCGAGGCGATCCTCGCCTTCCGCCTCGAATCGACCCTGTCGAAGCCGCAGATTCTCGAAATTTACCTCAACTCGATCTTCCTCGGCCGCAACGCCTACGGCGTGCAGGCCGCCGCGCGGGCCTATTTCGACAAGGATGTCGCCGACCTGACGCTGCCCGAAGCTGCCTATCTCGCCGTGCTTCCCAAGGCGCCGTCGAACTACGAACTGATCAAGAAATTCGGCGAAAAGGCCGAGGACGGTCCCAACAGCGTCTATGCCGGCGGTTTGTGGGTGCGCTCGTCGATGAATCCGGTGATGCAGGACAGCGCCGCCGATGCGCTGCGCGAGGGGCTGGCCAATTTCGACGGCGGGCGCGGGTGGATCGACCCCAAGATCAGCATCGACCTGAGCCGCGACTGGCGCGGGCAATTGCTGGCGGCCCCGCTCGGCACCGGTTTCGCCGACTGGTCGAAGGCGGTGGTGCTCGACAAACAAGGCGGCAATGCGTCGATCGGACTGCCCGACGGCTCGACGGGGATCCTGCCCGCCACGAATGCGGTTCAGCCCAAGCGCGGCGTCGGCGGCGCGGCGTTCGGCTTCCTTCGCCCCGGCATGGTGATCATCGTCAAGAAGGTCGGCGGCAACGTCTATGCGCTGCGCTCGATCCCCGAGGTCGGCGGCGGCATGGTCGTCGAGGAAGTCCGCACCGGCCGGGTGTTGGCGATGCAGGGCGGCTTCGATGCGCTCGGCTCATCGCTTAATCGCGCGACGCAGTCGCTTCGCCAGCCCGGCTCGGCCTTCAAGCCGATCGTCTATGAGACCGCGCTCGAAAACAACATGACCCCGGCGACGATTATCGTCGACGGTCCCTTCTGCATTTATCAGGGTGCGGGGCTCGGCAACAAATGCTTCAAGAATTTTGAGAGCGGCTACGCCGGACCCAAGACGATGCGCTGGGGCGTCGAACAATCGCGCAACCTGATGACGGTTCGCGCCGCCTCGCAGATCGGCATGCCGAAGATCGTCGCCACCGCCGAGAAGCTCGGCGTCGGCAAATATGACCCCTATCTGTCGATGGCGCTTGGCGCCGGCGAGACCACCGTCTCCCGACTGGTCAACGCCTATGCGATTCTCGCCAATGGCGGCAAGCAGGTCAAACCTACGCTGATCGACTTCGTCCAGGACCGCAACGGCAAGACCATCTATCGCACCGATAACCGCTGCGCCATCATGGACGGATGCAACGCGCCCGATTGGGACGGCGGCCCGATGCCCCGCCCGCCTGAACGGCAGCGGCAGCTGATCAATCCCCTTGCCGCCTATCAG
>JAIVIZ010000068.1 GCA_020200315.1 Sphingomonadales bacterium
GCGCCATATTGGCTCGACGCGCCAAGCGCCGCCGACAAATCCTCGGCGCCCCAGCTCATTGCCACCAGCGGCGCCTTGGCATCGCGATAGCTGAGCAGGCCGAACAGGCTTGCCGCGGTCTCGGTAACGATGGCGTGAATAGGAATATTGCCCGTCAGATGCGCAAGCTGGACGATGTCGGCGCCGCTTTCGGCCTTGGGCAAAACCACTCCGTCGATGTCGCTACTCGCGAACACCTCGACATCGTCCTTATGCTCGTCGCTTCCAATCGGGTTGATCCGCACCCACCAGCGCGGGCCGCCGTCGCGCGGTGCAAGCGCCTTTAAAGTATCGCGCGCCGCAGCCTTGCGGTCGGGGGCGACGCTGTCCTCAAGGTCGAAGATTATCGCATCGGCTTCGGACGCGATGGCCCGGGCGATCTTTTTCTCGCTGTCGGCAGGGACGAACAGCCAGCTTCGCGGCGGCGGCGCTGCCTTGTTTCTCATGCCGGTTTGCGGGCGATCAGCGCCGACCGCGTGCAGCGGCAGACGAGTTCGTCGCGCTGGTTGAAGCTTTGATGCTCCCAGGTGACGATCCCGGCATTGGGCCGCGACTTGGACTCGCGAAGGCTGAGCACTTTGCTTTCGCTTCGAAGCGTATCGCCGACGAACACCGGCGACGGGAAGGTCAGCGCGTCATAGCCAAGGTTGGCGACCAAGGTGCCGAGCGTCGTGTCGGCGACAGACACGCCGACCATCAGCCCGAAGGTGTAGATCGAATTGACCAGGGGCCGTCCGAATTCGGATGCGGCCGCGACTTCATGATCGAGGTGCATCGGCTGCGGGTTATGGGTGAGCGCACAGACCAGCACATTGTCGGTCTCGGTCACGGTGCGGGTGACGGCATGGACGACGTGGTCGCCGACCTGCCACTCGTCATAATAGCGTCCTGGCATTGCCCCGCTCTAGGGGACGTAGGCGCCCGGCTCAAGCGGCGAGCTTGGCCTTCAATTGGCACATGCCGATCCGCTCGACCGCGGCGTAGCGGTCCTCGGCGCGGACCACATTGGCGATATGGCCGAGCATCTGGCCAACGATATCAACCGCCTGCAGCGTCAGGCCGTGCTCGGCGACGACATCGAGATTGAGCGCGAGCTCGTCGCCCATCGTCACCAGCATCTCGCGCGCATGATCGAGTTCGGCCGCGAGTCGGTAATCGAGTTCGGTTGGGACGCGTGACATGCCGCTGACATAAAAGGCGTTTCGTTAAAAAGGCGTGAGCAATAGGTCGTCGACCCTTGGGCGATCGCCGCGCCCAAGGCGGTTAGGCCGTCGCGCTCGACCCGCTCCCGTTCGGAAAAGCGCATCGGGCCGCGCGACACCATCCGTCACGATCATGCTCCAATTTTTTGTCGCCCCGGTTGAGTACCGGGGACGGTGCCTAAGCCGACAGCAACCGCAGCGGGCTTTCGATCAGGGCCTTCATCCCCTGAAGGAAATTGGCGGCGTCCCAGCCGTCGACGACGCGGTGGTCGCAACTTAGGGACAGGTTCATTCGCTTGCGCGCTTCAAGCTCGCCGTCGACGATCACGGCAAGCTCCTGAACCTTGTTGACGGCGATGATAGCCACTTCGGGGCGGTTGATCACCGGAGTGGACGTGATTCCCCCCATCGGGCCGAGGCTCGAAAGGGTGATCGTCGAGCCCGACAGTTCTTCGCGGCCCGCCTTGCCCGTCCTCGCGGCGTCGGCCAGGCGGCCGATCTCGCGCGCGAGTTGCCACACGCTCTTGCCTTGCGCGTCGCGGATCACCGGGACCATGAGGCCGCCCGGGGTCTGCGTCGCCATGCCCAGATGCATTGCGCCGTGCCGCGTCAATTGCATCGCCTCGTCGTCGAAGGTGGCGTTGAGCATCGGCCAGTCCTTGAG
>JAIVIZ010000031.1 GCA_020200315.1 Sphingomonadales bacterium
CTCGGCGATACGGGCGATCAGCCGGCGCGCGACGGCTTGCTTGGTGGCCTCTTCCCATTCTTCGTCTCCGTTAGCGGTGACGAGATGAACCTGGTTATGATTGCCGCCCATCACGTCGCCCGAAACGTCGTTGGCGAGGATCCAGTCGGCGCCCTTGGCGCGGCGCTTGGATTCGGCGTTGGCAACCAAGTCGTCCGTCTCCGCGGCAAAGCCGATGAGCAGCCGCGGCCGCTCCGGGCTCTCGGCGAGTTCGGCGAGGATGTCGCGGTTGGGCGAGAAAGTCAGCTGCGGCGGCCCCTCGCGCTTCTTGAGCTTGAGCGGGGACGGCGCGACTTTCCAGTCCGCGACTGCGGCGACCAGAATGGCGACGTCGGCGGGCAGCGCAGCCTCGACCGCTTGCGCCATTTGCTCGGCGGTCTCGACATCGATCCGGGCTACCCCGCCGGGCGTCGGCAGCGCGACCGGACCAGCGACCAGCGTCACCCGCGCCCCGGCGCGGACTGCGGCCTCGGCAATGGCGAAGCCCTGTTTGCCCGACGATCGGTTGGCGATGACTCGCACCGGGTCGATCGGCTCGTGGGTCGGGCCGGCGGTAACTAGGATGTGGGTGCCGGCGAGGTTCCTCCCCTCGATTTCGAGGGGAGGGGGACCAGCGAAGCTGGTGGAGGGGCTCTTCGTAGCTAGCCGTGAAGCCCCTCCACCATCCTTCGGATGGTCGCGCGCTGCGCTGGCGTCCTGGGGGGACGCCCTGCTCGCGCGCTCCCCTGCAAATGCAGGGGAGGATTTTAGCTCTTCGACAATTCTCGCCGGCTCCGGCAATCTTCCGGGCCCGAACTCGCCGCACGCCATCGCGCCCTCGTCAGGCTCGATCACGCGTACCCCATCGGCCTTCAACCGCGCGACGTTGCGCTGGGTCGCGGGGTGCAGCCACATTCGCACGTTCATCGCCGGTGCCACGACCACCGGCTTGTCGGTTGCCACCAGCAGCGTCGTCGCCAGATCGTCCGCGATGCCCGCCGCCATCTTCGCGATGAGGTCCGCCGTCGCCGGGCAGACAAGCACGAGGTCGGCGGCCCGGGATAGCTGGATGTGCCCCATATCGGTCTCGTCCTTGAGATCCCATAGCGAGGTATAGACCGGACTCTCGGCCAGAGCGGCGAGCGTCATCGGCGTGACGAAATGCGCGCCGCCGGCGGTCAGCACCGGCGTGACTTGATGCCCACGCTTCTTGAGCAGACGGATGAGCTCGCTCGCCTTGTAGGCGGCGATCCCTCCACCGATGATGAGCAACACGCGCGCCATGAATCTAACCTAGCAGCAAAACCGCGCCGGCACCTGCCAAGGCAGCGCCAATCGCGACGACTGGGTATCGCCACCAGCCGCGATGCTCGATCACCGCTACCTCTGCCAGGGGCGGACCGGGCGGTGCGCCGCCGGCCTTCGGGTAAGCGGCATCGATGCGCTGGATGAGGTCGGGGATCAGCTTCACCGTGCGCACCAGCTCGATGATGCGGTCCGCCGCATAGGCTTCGGGGCCAAGCTCGCCGCGCATCCATTCGCGCAGGAACGGCTCGGCCGCTTCCCACATGTTGATGTCGGGGTCGAGCGCGGTCGCGACGCCCTCCTCCATGACCATGGTCTTTTGCAGCAGCAAGAGGTGCGGCTGGGTCTGCATGTCGAAATCGCGCGTGATCGCGAACAGCCCCTCGAGCATCCGTCCGACGCTGATCTGCTTGACAGGAAGGCCGCGGATCGGCTCGCCGACGGCGCGAAGCGCGGTGGCGAACTCGGCGACATTGTGGTGGCCCGGGACATACTGCGCCTCGAAATGGATTTCGGCGACGCGCATGTAATCGCCGGTGATCAGGCCGTAGAGGATTTCGGCCAGCCACATCCGCGCGCGCCGGTCGATGCGGCCCATGATGCCGAAGTCGATCGCGGCGAGGCGGCCGTCGGGCAGGGCGAAGAGATTGCCCTGGTGGAGATCGGCGTGGAAGAAACCGTCGACCACCGCCTGACGGAGAAAGGCGCGGACGAGAATGGCCGCGAGTGCGCGGAGATCGTGGCCCCCTTCGATCAACTGCGCGCGCTTGGTCAATTTGATGCCGTCGATCCACTCCAGCGTCAGCACGCGCCGCGAGGTGCGACGCCAGTCAATCTCGGGAACGTAGAAGTCGGGCTCGGCGACCATTTTTTCGCGAAGCTCCGAAGCCGAGGCCGCCTCGCGCTGGAGGTCGAGTTCGCGCCGCGTCCATTGCTTGAAATGGGCGATGACGAGGCGCGGGCGGAGCCGCTCGGCTTCGCCGCCAAGCAGCTCGACATGCGCCGCCGCCCACTCATAGGTTTCGAGCGCACGGGCGAATTCCGCCTCGATTCCCGGGCGGAGGACCTTGACGGCAACCGTCCGCCCTTCGGTGGTCACCGCGCGGTGCACCTGCGCGATGGAGGCTGCCCCAACCGGATCGGGATCGATCGATTGGAACAAGCTCTCGATCGGCGCTTCCAGGCCGGTCTCAATCGCCCTGCGAATAGCCGCGAACGGGGCCGGAGGCAGCGAGTCCTGCAGCTGCATCAGATTGGCAGCCGCCACGTCGCCGACCAGGTCGGGGCGGGTCGCCAGCGCCTGGCCAAGCTTGATCGCGGCGGGGCCGATCGCCTGGAGCGCGGCGGCATAGTCGGGCGCTTCCTTGTGCCCGGTCCCGAAGCGCGCGACGCGGCACAAGCGGCGAACGGCAGGCGGGGTCAGCAGATCGCGCTCGATGCCTTGCAGCGCCCCGTGCCGGGCAAGCGTCCGCCCCCATTTGAGCAGCCGCCACAGATGCGTGACGCTGGTGGTCATGTGGAAGCTGTTCCCCGGCGAAGGGCACCCATCAAAGTAATACTTTGATGGGACCCAAGGCCGGGGTCCAGACTCTGGTTGTTCGCTGGGCCCCGGCCTTCGCCGGGGAACGGATTCATACTTTCCACCCAGAATGAATTGCCACCAGCCCGCCGAGGATCGGCTCGATGCTGGTATTGGCAAAGCCTGCCTCGCCGATCATCCGCTCGAAATCCGCCATCCTCGGGAAGCGGCGGATCGATTCGACGAGATAGCGATAGCTGTCCTCGTCCTTCGCAACCGCCTTGCCGATGCGCGGAATGATCTTGTCGGAATAGCGGTCGTAAAGCTCGCCGAAGCCGGGCCACTCGCTGGTTGAGAATTCGAGGCAGTAGAAGCGCCCGCCCCGGCGCAGCACACGGTGCGCTTCGCGCAGTGCCGCGGGGATATCGGTCACGTTCCGGATGCCGAAAGCGATGGTGTAGGCGTCGAAGGAAGAGCCTGCGAACGTCAGTGCTTCGGCATTCTCGCGCTGCCAGACGAGTCCGTCGATGCCGCGCTTTCGTGCTCGTTCCATGCCGACGTCGAGCATGTCGGTATTGATGTCGCTGACCGTCACCGTGGCGCCCCGACGCGCCATGCGGAAGGCGATGTCGCCAGTGCCGCCCGCCATGTCGAGGATCGTTTCGCCCAGCCTGGGTTTCACGCGAGCGACCAAGCGGTCCTTCCACAGCCGGTGCATTCCGCCTGACATCAGGTCGTTCATCAAGTCATAATTGCGGGCGACGGAGGAGAAGACTCCGCCGACGCGGCGCGTTTTCTCTTCCGGCGTGACCAGCTGCTCGCCGAAATTGACCGTCTCGCTCATGGTCGCGCGCTCTAGCGGGCTTGGCCCACCTTCGCCATAGCTGGGCGATGCCGGAGCTTCCTGAAGTCGAGACCACCGTGCGGGGGCTGCGCACGATTCTGCACGGTCGGCGCCTGAGGAGGGTCACGCCGCGCCGCGCCGACCTGCGCCGGGCGATCCCGGAGGATCTCGGGCAGAGGCTGACGGGCGCGTACGTCACCAACCTCCACCGCCGCGCCAAATATGGCCTCATCGACACCGACCGCGGCGACACGCTCGTCTTTCATCTCGGCATGTCGGGGCGGTGGCGGATCGATCCCGGCGAGATCGGCAAGCACGACCATCTGCTGATCGAGACCGACGACGGTCATGTGCTTGCGCTCAACGATCCGCGCCGGTTCGGCTCGCTCGATCTGTTGCGGACCGACGCGCTTGGCGAGTGGCCGGCGTTCGCGGCGATCGGGCCCGAACCGCTTGGCGGCGAGGTGAGCGGCGGCTGGCTAAGGCAGCGCTTCGCCGGACGAACCGCCGCCGTGAAGCTGCTGCTGCTCGACCAGCGCATCGTCGCGGGGCTCGGCAATATCTACGTCTGCGAAGCGCTGTTCCGGGCCGGGATCGACCCGCGCAAGCCCGCCGGCAAGGTGTCGCGCAAGAAGCTCGATGCACTTGCCGAGGCGATTCCGGCTGTGCTCGAAGATGCCATCGCCGCGGGGGGCTCGACCCTGCGTGACTTCGCTGCACCCGACGGTGAGCTCGGCTATTTCTCCAAGGCGTTCGACGTCTATGGCCGAGAGGGTCAACCGTGCGCTTGCGGCGGCAAGGTCCGGCGGATCGTCCAGGGCGGCCGTTCGACCTTCTTCTGCCCTTCGTGCCAGCGCTAGAAGGTTGACGGCACGGAGTGGGATGCGTAGGGGAGCGCGCACGTCGGCGCGGCCATCGGCTTCGCGCCGCCTATTCCATCGATAAGGGTGTATTCGAACAATGGCGAACACGCCGCAAGCCAAGAAGCGCATCCGCCGCAACGCCAATCGCGCCGCCATCAATGGCGCGCGCGTCAGCCGCATCCGCACCTTCATCAAGGCGGTCGAGAGCGCGCTTGCAGCCGGCAATGCGGAGGTCGCGGCGGACGCGCTCAAGAAGGCGCAGCCGGAGCTCGCTCGCGGCGTCGCGCGCGGCGTCATCCACAAGAATACCGCGTCGCGGAAGTTCTCGCGGCTGACCAAGCGGGTGTCGGCGCTGGGCTGATCCCGCAACGGGACAGAGTGGCCGATTGAAACGGGCCGTCGGAGCGATCCGGCGGCCCATTCCATTTCGCTTTGGCAATAAGCGAGCGATTCCCGCGATTCGCGAGCGACGCTAACATAGGCAAGGTTGCACAATGGCGCTTTTTCGCCCTTTCCGCAGCTTTCCGGGTATTTCTGCTGTCAAGCGAGTTTATTTCAATTCGGTGAAAAATCGCGCTTGAAAGGCTCGCTGAAGACTCGCAGAACCGCTCGACCGGGCGCGACTCTGCGCCGGGGGGCACAGAAGAAAAAGACCTGCCAGCGCGCGACTCGGGGTTGCCCGCTAGGGAAGGCTTGTGCTCGCGAAACGGGATGGAGGCGTGGTTCGGTGCAGCGTGGAGAGGAGAGCAATGCGCAACGTCGCCTCGATCAGCGTACCGAACAGCATGAGACGCTCGCCCCGTTGGAAGCCGCCTGGGACTCGATTCGCGCCGGTCTTCGCCGCGACCTCGGCGCGCGGACGTTCGACGGCTGGCTGAAGCCGGCTGAGGTCGGCGACTTCGATGCCGATGCCGGCGAGCTGGCGATCGTCATGCCGAGCCAGTTCATGGCCGACTGGGTCCGCTCGCATTTCGGCGACCGCTTGAATCTGGCGTGGCGGGCGACGCTGCCGCTGGTGCGCGAAGTGCGGATCGTCGCGGCCGCCGACGCACCCCGGCCGGCGCCGCTGCTGGTGCTCGAAGAGATACCCCAAGCGCCCAAGCCGGAGCTGACCCGCGATCCCAACGTACCCAATTTCGATGCGCGCTATCGCTTCGAGACGTTCATCATCGGCAAGGCGAACGAAGTCGCCGCGACCGCCGCCAGGACGCTCGCCAGCGCCGACAAGGTGGCGTTCAACCCGCTGTTCATTCATGGTGGCACCGGGCGCGGCAAGACCCATTTGCTGCACGCCATCGGCCAGGCATTCCTCGCCGCTCGCCCATCGGCGCGCGTGGTGTCGATGTCGGCGGAAAAGTTCATGGTCGAGTTCGTCCGCGCGCTGCGCGAGAATGACACGATCGGGTTCAAGAGCCGGCTGCGCTCGGCCGACCTCTTGCTGATCGACGACGTCCAGTTCATCGCCGGCAAGGATTCGACCCAGGAAGAATTCTTCCACACGATGAACGAGATCATCACCGCCCGGCGGCGGCTGGTGATCACCTCCGACCGCGCGCCGCAGGACCTCGACGGCATCGCGCCGCGCATCCTCTCGCGCCTGTCGTGGGGGCTCGTCGCCGACATCAACCCGGCCGATTACGAGCTGCGCCTCAACATCATCGAGGCCAAGATCGCCAGCCTGCCCGGAATCGAGATGCCGCGCGGCGTGCTCGAATTCCTCGCCCGCCGCCTGACCGCTTCGATCCGCGAGTTGGAAGGCGCGCTCAATCGCATCGCCGCCTATGCGGTGATGACCGGCCGGGCGATCGACGTGCCGTTCGTCGAGGAAGTGCTGGCCAATGTGCTGCGCGCCAACCAGCGGCGGATTTCGATCGACGAGATCCAGACCCAGGTCGCCGAGCATTACCGCATCCGCAAGGCCGAAATGACCAGCGCCCGCCGCGCCCGCGAAGTCGCCCGTCCGCGCCAGGTGGCGATGTACCTGTCGAAGCAGCTAACCCCCAAGTCGCTGCCCGACATCGGCCGCCGGTTCGGGGGGCGGGACCATACGACGGTGATCCATGCGGTGAAGCAGATCGAGAAATTGCGGGCGAGCGATCCCGACATCGACGCCGCGGTGCGCCTGCTGACGCGGCAGCTGGAGGGATAGGGTCGCCGACGGCGGTCTAACTTGACTCGATTGACCTAGCGCCGCGTTTTTCGTTGCCCCGGTTTTCCCTGTTCTCTCATATACTTCACGGCTTCCGACTGGCTCAGCTGACCGAAGGGCTGTGACCTTCGTCGTCATCGCCGGGTGCTTCGTCGTCATCCTCCGCGTCGTCGTTCGGGTTGGCGATGAAGACGCGCAGGTGTTCGAAGTAAGCGGTGCGGGCGTCGAGGTCGGCCTCGGCCTCCTCGTCGACCTCATCGGGAGCGGCGGCGATTGCCGCGTCAAGCAACTCGCTCTCCTCGGGCGTGCAGGGACGGCCGTTGAATTGGGTCCAGTCGTCCTCGTTGCCGTTGGGGTGAGCATAGTCGGTGCGCCACTCATCGAGAGTCGCATCCCACCACACCCTGGGTCGGGCTTCGCGCTCCGCACGAACTTGACTCGCTTGACTTAGAAGCCGGATTTCGGCGGGCGAGGGGGGCATCAGAATCGCGCGCGCGGCCTCGTCGTCGCCGGCGCCGACTACGTCGAGGAAGCGGTCCCATTCGGCCTTGGCCCGGCCGTGGCCGGTGCGCGCGGCGTCCGAGCGGTCGCAGCGGCGATCGAGCCGGGCGAGCACCGCCATCGCGAGCCGGTTGTCGAAGCGATGACGCTCGGCGATCACCTTGCCGTCCTTGCGGATGGTTTCGGTCGTCCCGTCGATCGCGCGTTCGAACACCGCCTCCGCCAGCGATTCGCGCGCCAGTTCGGCGGCGGCGTTCCAGCCCGCGGCGAACACCGGATCGCGGGCGCGCAGCGCATAGGCGCTCTGTTTCGAGAGGTTGGCGTAGTCGCAGGCGGTGTTGACG
>JAIVIZ010000069.1 GCA_020200315.1 Sphingomonadales bacterium
GTCGATGCCGATGCGCAGCCCGTGCAGGCCGGTGTAGCGCTCCCAGCCGATGGTCGTTCCCGCTTCGATCGAAACACGCAGGATCTCGCGGTTTGAGACATCGGGGAGGATGTCTTCGCGATAGGCTTGTTCCTGCGCGTCGAACCGGTCGGTCGAGGGCATCGAGACGACGTCGGCGCCGATGCCGCTGGCCTCCAGCCGGTCGGCAACGCCAATCGCGATTTCGACTTCGGAGCCCGTCGCCATGAGGATGACCTTGCGGGCGGCGGTTGCGGGGCGAAGCCGGTAGGCGCCGCGGGCCGAAAGATTCTCGCCCGCCGCCGTGGTTCGGACGGCTTGCAGATTCTGCCGCGACAGGGCGAGCAGCGACGGCCCCTCGTCCGCCAGCGCCGCCGCCCAGCATTCGGCGGTCTCGACGGCGTCCGCCGGCCGGTAGACGCTGAGCCCCGGCATGGCGCGCAGGCTTTGCAAATGTTCGATCGGCTGGTGGGTCGGCCCGTCCTCGCCGAGCCCGATCGAATCATGAGTCATGACATAAATGACCCTCACCTGCTGCAGCGCCGACAGGCGGATCGCCGGGCGGCAATAGTCGGAGAAAACTAGGAAGGTGCCGCCGTACGGCACCACGCCGCCGTGCAAGGCCATGCCGTTCATCGCCGCCGCCATGCCGAACTCGCGGATGCCGTAATAAATGTAGCGGCCCGCGTAGTTCGAGGCGTCGAGCGGCTGCAGAGCCTTGGTCTTGGTGTTGTTGGACCCGGTCAGATCGGCCGAGCCACCGATGGTCGCCGGTACTGCCGCGTTGATCGCTTCGAGGGCCATTTCCGAGGCCTTGCGGGTGGCCACGGTCGGCTTGCTCTCGATCAGCGCGTCAAGGTGCGGTTTGAGCCAGGCGTCGCTGCATTGGCCCGCGAGCCGCTGCTCGAAGTCTCGCCGATGCTTGCTTTTCGCCAGCCGCTCGGCCCACGCAGTGCGCAGCGGAGCGCCCCGGCGTCCCGCCGCCCGCCACGCTTCCGCGATGTCGTCGGGCACGGTGAACTCGGGCGCGGTCAGGCCGAGCTCCTTGCGTGCGGCCTCCACCTCATTCTTGCCGAGCGCCGATCCATGCGTCGCCGCCGTGCCCTGCTTGTTGGGCGCGCCATAGCCGATGATCGTCTTGCAGCGGATCAGGGAGGGCCGCGGATCGGCGATTGCCTTTTCGATCGCCTGGCCGACCTTGCCGGCATCGAGCCCGTCGCACTCGATCGTGTGCCAGCCGCTCGCGGCATGGCGCGCCATCACGTCCTCGTTGCGCGACAGGTCGGTCGACCCGTCGATGGTGATCCGGTTGTCGTCCCACAGCACGATCAGCCGGCCGAGCTTCAAATGCCCGGCGAGCCCTACCGCCTCATGGTTGATTCCCTCCATCAGGCAGCCGTCGCCGGCGATCACATAGGTCCGGTGATCGACCAAATCGTCGCCATAAATCGCGTTCAAATGCCGCTCGGCGATCGCCATGCCGACCGCCATCGCCAGCCCTTGGCCAAGCGGGCCGGTGGTCGCCTCGACGCCCGGCAATTCGAAATTTTCCGGGTGGCCGGCGCACGGGCTGTGGAGTTTCCGGAAACGGCGGATATCATCCATCGTGGGGCGTGCGTAGCCGGTCAGGTGGAGCGCGGCGTAGATCAGCATCGATCCGTGGCCGGCCGACAGGACGAAGCGGTCGCGATCGGGCCAATGCGGATCGGCGGGGTCGAACTTCAGGTGGCGCGTGAACAGCGCGGTCGCCGCGTCGGCCATGCCCATCGGCATGGATCGCGTTCGCGAGTCGGCGTTGCGTCGGCTGCATTGATGCTCCTTGGCGTCACCGCCCGAGGACTCGGGCGCCGTCAGGACGGTGCCTATTGTCGCTGGGCCGGGGAGCGTCAACCTTCCGCTCGGCCTGTACCACGACCGCGAACCGCGCTGGCCCGCTTGCCGCCCGGTTTCAACGCTACTAGTCCGGCGTCCATGACCGATCCGCTGCTGACCGATGCCCTCGACCGCGCCGAACGAGCGCTGGAGCGGATCGAACGCGTCGCCGCTCGTGCGGGCGATGGCCGGCGCGGTGAGGAAGCGCTGCGCGAGAAGGTGCGCGATGTGGTCGCCGAGCTCGATGAAATGATCCACGCCGCAGGCGGTCGCTGATGGCCGACGTCGACCTCACCATCGCCGGGCGACCCTATCGCGTCGCCTGCCGTCCGGGCGAGGAGGAGACGCTGAGCGCCGCCGCCGCCCTGGTCGACCGCAAGAGCCGGGAGGCGCTCGCCGGGCTCGGCTCCCTGTCCGAATCGCGCCAGTTGCTGTTCGCATCGCTGCTGCTCGCCGACCAGCTGCTCGACAAGCCGGAAGCACAGGCGGGGGCGCCTGCCGATGCCGCGCTTGCCCATCGCGCCGCGCGGCTCGCCGAGCGGCTTGAGCGATTGGCGGATTCCCTTGAGAACAGCGCTCCGAACGCCTAAGTAGGAAGCGACGGGTACTGCCTCGTACGAGCTCCGATTTCCCTGAGGCGATTCAAAATCCTTGGGGACTGGCCCTCGCCGGATCCTGGTCCGGTGTATCTGGTTCCCACCTGACGTTTGTGGCGTCAGAGGATATCATGCAAACGGCCATGGTGGTCCCGTCACTCCCCCCGCACTCCGATTCCATCGAGGGACAGTTCCCCGAACGAGGGACTGTCCCTTTTACTTTAGACAAGACTTTGCTGCGCGAGCGGTTGCGCGCTGAGCGACGCGCCTTTGCGCGGTCACTCCCTCCGGATACGCGCGGCGCGATGGAGCAGGCGCTGGCAGACGCACTCGCGCCCGAATGGCTCGGCGCCCGCGTTGTCGCCGCCTACCAGCCGATGAAGGATGAGATCGATCCGACGGCCGCGCTCGCGGCAGCACGGACGGCGGGCTGCGAGACCGCCCTGCCCGCCTTCGTCGAGCGGGACTCGCGCATGACTTTCCACGGTGGGCCGGTCGGTGCGATCGGCCCGTGGGGAATTCCGCAGCCTTCGCTCGACGCACCGGCCCTGGCCCCCGACCTCCTGCTGGTCCCGGTGGTCGCGGTCGACCGAGCCGGCAATCGCGTCGGCCAAGGCAAGGGACATTACGATCGTGCGCTGGCACAATTGCGGGAAGCTGGACCCGTGCGCCTGATCGGCGTCGGCTGGGCGATGCAGTTGCTCGACACGCCGCTGGTCCCCGACCCGTGGGATGTGCCGCTCGACGCGTTCGCTTCGCCCGATGGGATGATCGAGTTCCAATGACTCCGATGGGGCGCAGAACGCTCGGCGTGTTCGCGATCATGGCGCTGATCGCGGCTGAAGCGCTGCTGATCGTGGCGTGCGCCAACTTCATCGCGCCGTGGCCGATCCTCGCCCAGGCGCTTTTCTATCTGGCCGCCGGTCTCGTCTGGCTGCTGCCGCTGAAGCCATTGCTCATGTGGATGAATAACAGCCGAAATCAATAGTTTGGCTACCTGCCTTGAAAAAAGCGTGTTAGCCGCCTAAGTCGCTTGGCTCATGGTAACGACGGTATTCGAGCGCCCGCTGCGGCTGTTGCGCGCCCATCCGGGCGACACCGGGCTTGCGCTCGGCGCACTGCTGTTCAGCGCGGCGGCGATGGCGAGCGTGGTGCATTTC
>JAIVIZ010000127.1 GCA_020200315.1 Sphingomonadales bacterium
CCCCTGGTGCCCGTAGCCGAGGTAGGCCGGGATCGTGAACCGCCAGCGGTCGCCCGGCCGCATGAGCTGCACGAGCGCGCTGAACCCGGGAATGACCGTGCGGACGGAAAAGGTCGAAGGCTGCGCGCCGTTGCTTGCCGATGTGCTGAAGATGCTGCCGTCCGCCAGCCGTCCAACATAGCGGATCGTCACATCATCCGATCGCAAGGGGTTGCGGCCCGCCGGCGGACCGGAGCGCAACACTTCATAGGCGAGCCCTGGCAAGCGAACAACGCGGCTACCTTCCGGAGAAGCGGTCCACGCTGTCGCCGGGGTGCCGAACGCTGCAGTGGAACCGTGTCCGGCGCAGGCGGCGAGGCAGCCGCATAGCCCGATGCCGGCACCCGATATCATCTGAACGCGCAATGCTGGCCCCTCTTGGCTGCTAAGCTGTGGTGGCCTTGATCAGCTTGGTTTCGAGGCGAAAGCAAGCCACAAGAGGCGGATGACCTTGCTCGTTCCGGCCCTCGCCGCTCTCGCCTTCCAGGCCGCGCCTCCTGCTTCGGCACCGATGCCTGCTCCGGCAGCATCGGCTACGGCGACGAAATGGCCTATTCGGGAAGCCGACTTCCTGATCCGCGACTTTCGTTACCGAAGCGGCGAGCGCATGCCCGCCCTGCGCATCCACTGCACCACGCTCGGCCAGCCGCACCGCAACGCGAGGGGCGAGATCGACAATGCCGTCATGATCCTGCACGGGACCGGCGGAAGCGGGAAGCAGTTCCTCCAGCCGCAATTCGCCGATGAACTTTATGGGCCAGGCCAGCCGCTCGACATCCGTCGCTACTGGATCATCCTTCCGGACAATATTGGCCATGGCGGATCGTCCAAACCTTCGGACGGCCTGCGCATGCGCTTCCCCGCCTATGATTATGGCGACATGGTCGAGGCGCAGCATCGGTTGCTGACCGAGGGCCTCGGCATTCGCCGGATGCGGCTGATCATGGGAACCTCGATGGGCTGCATGCACAGCTTTCTGTGGGGCGAGACCCGGCCCGGTTTTGCGCGCGCCCTGATGCCGCTCGCCTGCGAGCCGGTGGAAATCGCCGGGCTCAATCGCATCTGGCGGCAGCTGCTGGTCGACGGGATCAGGGCCGATCCGGCGTGGGCCCGCGGCGATTACAAAAGCCAGCCGGTGCAGGGACTACGCACCGCCGCATCGATGCTGATCGTGGCGGGCGCGGCGCCGCTTAACCTCCAGCAGGCCTTCCCAACGCGCGAGGCGGCGACCGCACGTGC
Source organism: Sphingomonadales bacterium (assembly GCA_020200315.1). Taxonomy (GTDB): domain Bacteria; phylum Pseudomonadota; class Alphaproteobacteria; order Sphingomonadales; family Sphingomonadaceae; genus Sphingomicrobium. Next base: position 1,279 of record JAIVIZ010000127.1, read on the forward strand.
CCGCGCGCAGATCGACGACTCGATGGCATCGCTCGACGCCAATGACCTGATCTACCAGGTCGAGGCATCGCGGACCTACGATCCCTGGCCGAAGCTGGAAGCGATCACCGCGCCCGTCACCTGGATCAATTCGGCCGACGATTTCATCAATCCACGCAATCTCGACATCCCGAAGCGCGCGACCGCCCGGATGCCGAATGCCCGCTTCCGATTGATCCCCGAGAGCGCCGAAACGCACGGCCACGGCACGCACACCTGGGCGCGCTTCTGGAAGGGAGACCTTGCCGACCTGCTCGCACGAACGGAGGGGGCCGTTGCGCCCTAAGATTTGGCGCAAGCGCACAAAGAGCACATGCCGCCACCGTCATCGCCATCGCCGGCCTCGTCCGCACCACGCCGCAAGTCGGCGAAGCCTTTACGATGCTCACCACCGAGCCCGGCCCAGATATAGCCCCTACCACAGCCGCCAGGTTGCGGTGCTTCCGGCGGCAGCATGGCGTGGGTGGCTCGACTATAGCGCGCCCGCACGCGAGTTGAGGCCGTTGCCGGCTGAAGCCTCGCGGTCTGTGCGGCGGAGCGGTGAGGCGTGCTTTCGCTAGCTGATGCCGCGGAAATGAAATAAGGGCGATCCGGTTCGAGCCTAATTCAATCGACGGCTGGGGCCACGGCTCACTTTAGCCAACGTCATTTTCCAATGGCCATTGATATCGTGGATAGGCCTATAGCTTTTCGTATCTTGCGCTAATGCGAGCTAGCGAAGCACCATAGTCCATTGCAGTGCGTTTTTCATCTTTCCAGCTAAAATGGAACGGATGCTCGTTGCGTGCCACAAAGTGCAGGAAGATGAACTCGTCAAAACTCCCCTATGGCGCGCTCGCGGAGGTGGCGTTCGGCGTCGGCAGCCTCTTGGATGGGATGCTTGTATAACTTCCCGTTGGTTGGCCAGAGCGTCTTCCCCTCGATTGAGCAATAATGGTCGGCCCAGTTGATGCCGGCGATCCCCACAGTGATTGGTGTTCCACCTTTCGTCTCGAAATGCGTCACTTGCTTGCCGAGATCGCTGACGACGCGGTCAATCTGTTTGATCATTGCCTTGGCGAGAATCTTCACCTCGATGCCAATTTCGATGGTCGCTGTAGGGCCACGGCCTACCACAAAGCCAGCTACTCGAATTGGGTCCACGCCCGGCACGATCTCGCCGAACGTGCCATCGCCCCGGCGTGCCTTGATGCCGTGGCGCGTGTTCAACGTGTTCAACACAGACCGGCCGCTTTCAACTCGCTGCTGAAAGCGAAGGGAGCGATCTATCGCATGGAGATCCTCGAACAGGTGCATCGCCACCAGATCGCCTTGGTTGGACGCACGGTGGCGGTACTGCCTGCCCTCAAAGAGCTCCCTGAACTTGGCGAGTAACTGATAGTTCAAGCTCGGCGTCGCCTCGTGGTTATCTCAACGATCAGCTCAGCATGTATCGCGCCGACTTTACGTTCGACAAGAGTCGCTTTTTCGATGTTTTGTGAAGCCATCTCAACGTACGAGGGCTCAATGTCGAACGAGATTGAGTTGCGACCTGCCTCGATCGCACCAATGGCTGTGCTCCCCGTGCCACCAAACGGATCCAGCACGGTATCCCCCGCGAACGAAAACATCCGAATGAGACGCTCGGCCAGCTTCGGCGGGTATGGCGCAGGGTGTCCAGCTCGTGTCGAGGCACCGCGCACGTCAGTCCAGATCGACCGCCACCAGCTTTGCATCTCCGGCTTTGTGAGCATTGAGAGCGCCTTCTGCAGAGGGTCAACCTTTCGGTAATCGCCACCTTTCCGCATAAAGAGGATGTACTCGATGTCGTTCTTAACGACAGCATTCGGCTGATAAGGCTTGCCATAGAAGCCCGCTCCATTCCCCTCCGCCTCAGTTACGCCATTAGCAATTTTATGCCACAGGATAGGCGTGAGCACGTCGAGGCCTAGGGACCCGGCGCGCACCTGAATGTCAGCGTGGAGTGGTACGACGAAGTGTTTGCCATACCTCTTCCGGGGAACGCATACATCGCCTACGACGCAGCAAATCCGACCGCCCGGAACCAATACGCGCGCGCATTCCTTCCAAACCTTATCCAGCTGAGCAAGGAACTCCTGATAATCCTCAATGTCGCCGAGCTGTCCACGGCTCCCGGCATACTCTTTGAGCGTCCAGTACGGCGGCGAGGTGACAACGAGGTGCACACTCTTGTCCGGAATGCTGTCAAGGTTGCGAGCATCGCCCAGCGCCAGCTTATGACTGGTCTGATTGAACGGCGCCGGCCAAGCCACCTCGCGGAAGCGCTCGTTCGCAGCACGATAGACCTGCAAAGCCTGTGAGCTATTGTCTGCAGACGGGAGGGTGAACGTCTCGCCCCGGAGCTTAAATACGTTCGTCATGATTGTTCCCTCTCTGTTCTCATCGACAGGTACAACGATCACCACCTGCAATCAACTGATATTGAGGAACGACATCGACGCCCGAAAAGCCTTACTGCATTCGTTAACATCGGCGCCGCGGGCATCGCCACACCCCGTTTAGCTTCTGCCAAAAACCATTTTCCTACTCGCCTCTTTTGCGCTTTACCCTTGGCGATGAACGCATCGACTCGCACGCGCACCATCCGCCACGATGGCTGGACCCATGAGCGGCAGGTGCGCTTTCTCGTCGCTCTGGAGGGTGGCGCTGCGGTCGCCGCCGCCGCGTCCGCTGCCGGCATGAGCCGGGAAGGCGCCTACCGCTTTCGCGATCGGGCTGGGGGCCGCGCGTTCGGGCGGGCGTGGGACTCGGTTCTGCTGCGCCGGCGCGAACAGGCGCTCGAAGCGCGGCTGGCGAAGGTCACAGTCCTACTCGCCGCCGCGCGCCGTGCCGGGCTTGATCCCGCCGCCATCGCCGCCCGCCGCCCTCTGCGCGCTCGCGAAGGTCACGAGGATCACGCCGTTCATCAAAACGCGCTCCACGGTCAACCGGGTCAGCTGCGTGATCTTCGCCGAAGCCCTCCCGCTGCCGCCTCGCCCGCGTCCGCTAGAACAGCGTCGTCAGCCCATAGAACAACGCTCCCACCGCGTGCCGAGACCCATCGCGATGTAGCAGCTGATCGCCACCCACGGCGGCACTGCGAACTTGCCGTGGAGATAACCGGTCGAAAACAGCAGCACGGTGATCACGCCCATCGTCTTCTGCGCATCGTTGAGACCGTGGCTGATCGACAAGGTGGCGGACGAGATCAGGTGGAGCACGCGGAACCGCCGCTCGGCGCGGTGCGCGGTCGAGCGCTGCATCATCCAGCTGGTGATGAGCATGATCAGCATCGCCAGCAGCATGCCGAGCACCGGCGACAGCACGATCGCGATCAGCGTCTTGTTGAGCCCCGCCCACTGAATGCCGCTAATTCCCGCCCGCGCCACGCCCGCGCCGACGATCCCGCCGACCAGCGCATGGCTCGATGAGGAAGGGATGCCCTTGAGCCAGGTGACGACGTTCCAGAACATCGCCCCGACGAGCGCACTGAACACCACCGCCGGCGTGATCAGCTGCTGCTCGATCAGGCCCTTGCCGATCGTCTCGGCGACCTTGTGCAGGCTGGGAAAGGCGAGCGTCAGGAAATAGGCCGCGAAGTTGAAGAAGGCGGCGAACGCCACCGCCTGCACCGGCCCCAGCAGCCGCGTCGCGACCACCGTCGCGATCGAATTGGCGGCATCGTGCAGCCCGTTGAGGAAATCGAACGCCAGTGCGATCGCGATCAGCCCGACGAGCAGCGGAAAGGCGAGGTGGTACATGCTCCTTCGTCAGGCGTGATCGATGACGATGCCGTCGATCTCGTTGGCGACGTCCTCGAAGGCGTCGACGATCCGCTCGAGATGCTTGAAGATGTCGCGCGACACGACGAACTTCAGCGTGTCGCTCTCGCCGCACTCGCGGTAGGCGCGCTTCAGGCCCGCCGAGTGGATCTCGTCCGCCTGCCCCTCCATCCGCACCAGCCGCTCGGTCAGTTCGTGCAGCCGGTCGCCGTTCGCCGCCACGTCGCGCAGCAGCGGCATCGCCTCCGCGGTCAGCCGCGCCGCGTCGACCGCGATCGCCGCCATGTCCTTCATCTCCTGGCTGAAGCTGGTGACGTCGTAGGTCTCGATTGCCGACGCCGCCGCCTGCATTTCGTCGACCGCGTCGTCCATCGACCCGATCAGGCTGCTGATCGCGCCGCGATCGAACGGGGTGAGGAAGGTTCGGCGGACCGTCAGCAGCACCTCCCGAGTGATCATGTCGGCGTCATGCTCGCGCTCGTAGATTTCGCGTGCATGGTCCTTCATCGCCCGCCCGCCCTGGAACAGCCGCCCGGTCGCGTCGGCGGCGGCGACCACCGCCGCGGCATGCGCCTCGAACAGCTCGAAGAAGCCGCCCGATTGGGGCAGCAGGCGTTGGAACCAGGCGAACATCGGGCCTACTTTCGATTTATGGGCGACGGCGGCAAGGAAGCCCGGCCGGCGCACGGCGGTGTTGAACTCGGATGGGCCGAACGAGCGGATCAGCTCGCGCAGGTCATGTTCCTCGACCGCGTCGGCGGCACCGGTCAGCGTGAACCAGCGCCGCTCGCGCTCATGGCTTTCCTTCCATTCGGGAAGCTCCTCGCTGACGGCGAGCGGAAACACGTCGACATCGACCATCAGCGAGGCGCCGTTGGAGCGGCGCTTGCGATAACGATAGGAGCCGAGCGGCGTCGGGCAGACCAGACCGAGCACGCCGGCCTCTTCCTCGGCCTCGCGGGCTGCCGCCTCATGAAGCGTGCTTCCCGTCCCGATGTTTCCCTTGGGGATGACCCACCGCCGCGTCTCGCGCGACGTCACCAGCATCACGCTGACCGGAGCGTCGAGCCCGCGTCCGCTGGTGCGGTAGGGCAGGGCTGCAATCTGGCGGATGAGCTGCTCCCTTGCTCATATGACGTCCGCTGCGCCCTAGTGACAATGTGGCGCGACACGCAAGGATTCGCTGGCGACCGCGGCTAACCGCGTGCGGTGACCTCTCCAGCCACCGTCGCCGTCTCCGGGTGATGCTTGTCGAGGTGGCGCTTGATCATCTTGAGGTTGCGGGTGTTCGATCGGAAGAAGAAATCGGGCACCGCGCCGATGAACGGGATCAGGCCGAGCAGGAAGTCGAAGCCGACATTGCCGGCCATTTTCGACATCTGCCATTTCGACATGCCGAGGTTGCGCGCTTCCCACACCATGTAGCTGCCGAGCGCCGCCGCGGCGACGTCGCCGGCGACGGGCACGACGTCGAGCAGCACGTCGAGCCCGACCTTGCGGTTGGTGCCGGGAATCGTGAACAGCCCTTCGAGCAGCCGCTCCATCCCCTCGATCCGCTGCCGGACCGCAGCCGCGTCCGTGCCCATGCCGGGCAGGGTTTTCAGATCGTCGAGGCGAATGGCCATGTCAGTTGCTGTCCCGGGTCGGCTTGATTGCCAATCCGCTCAACGTGTGGCGCGCGAAGCGGTTCTCGGCAAATCCGGGCACGTCGGCCGACACCAGCGACCAGCGGATCGGCGCGGCGAGGGGAATGACCAACTGCCCCGCATCGGCGATCTGAGCCGCGAGGGCGAGCAGTTGCGAACGCTGCTGCGGCGACGGAGTCATGCGGGCAGCGTCGGCGAGCGCGTCGACTTGCGGATCGCATAACGGCACCGCGCCGCAGCGGATCCGGCGCACGAACCATGCCGGCGATGTCGATGGGGCGACCTCGTCGATCAGCTTGAGATCAACCGCGACCCCTTCGGCTGCCGGAACCAGCCGCAGGCCGAGCGGCGCGAGATCGGCGGCGAGCCGGTTGAACAACAGGGTCGAGCCGGGCCCGGCCGGGAAGCTCACCGTCAGCACCGGTCGCGCCGCCTTGCCGAACATTCGGTTGGCCTCGGCGACGAGTCCCGCACGGCGCTGCGGGAGGGGGATCGCGGCCCAGCCGGGCGCGACCGGATCGCCGATGCCGTCGAGCCCCGGCTGAAGCAGGGTTGTGCGGGACGCGAGCCCGTCGACGTCGAAGGCCGCGACCAGCGCGTCGCGGTCGATGGCCCGGGCGATGAGGCTGCGCAGTCCCTTATCGGCGAGCGGACCGCCGCTTCGGCCCGGCACCAGGGCGAACAGGCCGGCGACCGGATCGAAGCGCAGCGAGCCGCGCGGCACCCCTGCGGCGCGCACCACCGCCAGGTCCGAATAGCTTCCGCCCAGCACCACGTCGCTGTCACCCGCCTTGAAGCGGGCGATGGCCGACGGAGCGGGCAGCCCGTCCAGGTCGACCTGCTCGCGCACTTCCTCGTCGCCGTCGGCGCCCGGCGTTGTCCGCCGCAGGTGCAGCGGTTCCTCAGGCTTGCCGGGCAGCAGCACGAACGGGCCGCCGCCCTCGGTCTGGCGCAGGATGGCGAATTCGGGCTGGGCGAGCAACTGCAGCAAGTTGGGGCGCGGCGCGGCAAGGTGGATCTCAATCACCCGGTCCGTCATGGCCACAATGTCCCGAATCGCGCCGATCGCGTCTTTCAGGCTGTTGCGGCTCGCCTCGCGCCGTTCGCGGTTGAGGATTCGCGCCACCTCGCGCGCATCGATCTTGCGTCCGCTCGGCCATTTGCCGCTCTGCAGGCGAAAGATGTAGCTGAGGCCATCGTCGCTGACGTTCCAGCGCTCGGCGAGGCCGCCGTCGATCTGTCCGCGTGCGTCGAACCGCACCAGGCCCTGCGCGACATTGGCGAGCAGGACCGCGTCCGGCGGTGACAGAAGCCCAGCGGCGGGGTCGATCAACTTCGGGCGATCGCCGATAACGATCACGTCGGTCGTCCCCGTCTTCGGCTTATGGCAGCCCGCCGGACCGATCGCCGCAAGGCTCATCAGCAGCGCCAGGGCGCGACGGCGGGCAGGGCGGGGGGAAGACCGCATCGCTCGGCTTTAGCCGCCCGTTCGGTCGCCTCGCAATGCGCGGTTCACTTGCGCTCTGGTTAAGGACGCCGAACTGTTTTACTGGGCTAAGGCAGTGGCGCTCGTTGGCGCGCCGCTGGTGAGGGTGTCGATGGCCGATCATGACGGGATCTGGCGCCGCGGCGGCGCGAATGTCGAGGAATTGCCCGACCCGTTCGCGCCTGCGCCGCCGCCTGTTTCGCCGCCCCTCGACGAGTCGAAGCTGCGGCGCCCCCGCCGTTGGCGTACCCGGCTCAAATATACCGCCTACATCTTGTCCGCCTTGTTCTTCGTCACGATCCTCTGGCTGATCGTCACCGCGCCCTTGTCGCGCGCGCTCGAGCCGCTGCCCGCCCCGGCGATGCTCATCGTTTCCAGCGAAGGCCAACCGATCGCTCGCCGAGGTGCGGTCAAGGAAGCGCCGGTCGACGTCGCCAAGCTCCAACCGCTGACCCCCGCGGCCTTCGTCGCCATCGAGGACCGCCGCTTCTATTCGCACTGGGGGATCGACCCGCGCGGCATCGCCCGGGCGATGGTCGCCAATCTCCACGCCGGCGGGGTCCGCCAGGGCGGCAGCACGATCACCCAGCAACTCGCCAAGACCAGCTTCCTGTCGTCCGACCGCAGCATGAAGCGCAAGGCGCAGGAGGTGATCATCGCCTTCTGGCTCGAGGCGTGGCTGACCAAGCAGGAAATCCTCTCGCGCTATCTGTCGTCGGTCTATTTCGGCGACGGCGTCTATGGCCTGCGCGCGGCGGCCCACCATTATTTCGGGCGCGACCCGCAGAATCTCAGCCTTGCCCAGTCGGCGATGCTCGCCGGCATGGTCCAGGCGCCGTCGCGGCTCGCCCCGACGCAGCACCTTGCCGCCGCCCAGGCGCGCAGCCGGCTGGTGCTTCACGAAATGGCCGAAACCCACGTTATTTCGCCCGCGCGCGCTGCCGCCACGAAGCTCGCGCGACCGATGGGCGTCGAGAGCCGCGTGCCGACCGGCACTTATTTCGCCGACTGGGTCGCGCCCGCCGCGCAGGCCAGCTTCACCGCCGACTATGGCCAGGTCAAGGTGCCGACGACGCTCGACGCCAACCTTCAGCGGCTGGCGGTGCGTGCGGTCGCCAATGCCCCGGTCGGCGGTGCGCAGGTCGCGCTCGTCGCCATGCGGCCGACCGGCGAGGTCGTCGCGATGGTCGGCGGCAAGAGCTACAAGGACAGCCCGTTCAACCGCGCGACCCAGGCCCGCCGCCAGCCGGGCTCGGCGTTCAAGCTGTTCGTCTATCTCGCCGCGCTGCGCGCCGGCTACACGCCCGATACGATCATCGAGGACACGCCGATCACCATCGACGGCTGGAAGCCGGTCAACAGCGACGGCGTCTATCGCGGCCGGATCACCATGCGCGAGGCGTTCGCCAGGTCGAGCAACGCGGCGACCGTGCGGTTATCGCAGCGCGTCGGTCTGAACAATGTCATCCGCGCCGCACGCGAACTCGGCATCGCCAGTCCGCTCGACAACCGGCCAAGCCTGGCGCTGGGCTCGTCCGGGGTGAGCCTCGTCGAGCTGACATCGGCCTACGCCGCAGTCGCCGGAGGCCGATATCCGATCGAGGCGCGGGGGCTGCCGCTCAAGCCCGATCAGCAGCCGGGCGTGTTCGCCGGTCTGCTCGAACGCGGTGGCCGGCTTGACGATCGCCGCGACTGGGCGCCGATGCTCGACCTGCTGTGGGCCGCCGCCAACGAAGGCACCGGCCGCCGCGCCGCGCTCGCCGTGCCGACGTTCGGCAAGACCGGTACGACCCAGGAAAATCGCGATGCGCTGTTCGTCGGGTTCGCCGGCGATCTGGTGGTCGGCGTCTGGGTCGGGCGCGACGACAATAAATCGCTCGGCAAGGTGAGCGGCGGGACGCTGCCGGCGGCGATCTGGAAGAGCTTCATGCAACCGGCTCTCGCCATCGACCATCGCGCCGGGCCGGCGTTGCCGGAGGAATTCCGGGTGCCGCAGCCGCAACCGCCCGCGCCGAGCCGATCGCCGTTGCCGCAGGAGTGGAGCGACGGCACCAAGGAACTGCGCGATCTCGCCGACACGCTTGGCAAGCTGTTTGACGGCCTTTGACTTGCCCTTAAGCGGCGCACACGAATATTTTCGTGGTTAAGACGCGCTAACCGCCCGATTTAAGTCTTTCTCAACGGTCGCAGCCTAATTCTGCATGCAACCGGTACCACGGACGGGTGCTGGTAGTGGAGCCATTAGGAGACCGGAAATGTCGAAGTTTCTCAAGCTGATCAAAAATAACAAGGGTGCCACCGCGATCGAATACGGCCTCATCGCCGCGCTGATCGCCGTCGCCGCCATCGGCGCGATGCAGGGCATCGGTTCGAAGCTCAGCACGACCTTCAACAACGTGTCGGCGAAGCTCTAAGCTTCATTGCATTGTTGAACGAAGGGCGGCGTCGCAGGACGCCGCCCTTTTCGTATGCAGGTGCGGACGCGAAAAGACGTCCGATTGCGAAAGACCTGCAATGGTGGAGCCGAGGGGGATCGAACCCCTGACCTCTGCAATGCCATTGCAGCGCTCTCCCAGCTGAGCTACGGCCCCGTGCCCGCGCCTTTAGGCGATGTTTTCCCGGCTGGAAACGGGAAAATCCATCGCTCGCGCCAGACCTTAATGTTCCTCGTCGCCGTCCGCGGTCGGCACGCCGAGGTCGTCCTCGCCGGTCTGGAGATCGACTTCGTCATCGGCCGAGGGCTCTTCATCCTCGTCGGGCACCAGATCCTCGGCCCCCAAGTCCTCGTTGGCTTCCTTGACCTTATCGGGCACCGCGGCGGCCTCGAACGGCAGCGGCTGCTTCGACTTCAACACGGGCTCGGGCGTGAACGTCGCGGCGCAGGCGATGCACGTCACCGGGTCTTCCTTGCCAAGGTCGTAGAAACGGGTCGAACATTTCGGACAGGTACGCTTGGTACCCCATTCGGGCTTGACCATGTGGCCATGTCTCCAGGAATTTGTGAAGGGCGGCGAGAGCCGGCCCGGTGTTCGGGCGGCGCCTTGCCATAGGCTCGTGCCCCTGTCAAAGCGCCGCGCGGTGAGTTCCGACCCTCTTCATCCGCTCGTCATCGCCGTCGACGGGCCTGCGGCCAGCGGCAAGGGTACCATCGCCCGCGCGCTCGCCGGCCATTTCGGCCTGCCGCACATGGACACTGGCGTGCTCTACCGCGCCGTCGCCCTTAACCTGACGCGGTGGGGCGGCGATCCGGCGAGTGAGTTCGAGGCACTGCGGGCGTGCGATGTCGCTTCCGTGCCGCTCGATGACCCGGACCTGCGGAGCGAAATCGTCGGCGAAATCGCGTCGCGTATCTCGGTTTATCCTTCGGTGCGGGCGGCATTGCTGGAGCGGCAGCGGGAGTTTGCGGGTCAGCCCGGCGGCGCGGTGCTCGATGGGCGCGACGTCGGCACCGTCATCGCGTCGGACGCAAC
>JAIVIZ010000128.1 GCA_020200315.1 Sphingomonadales bacterium
CTCGTTGAGCGGGAACAGCGCGGCGATGATCGCCACCACGACCGCCGTGAAGATCGTGATCCGCACCGGCGTTCCCCGCCGCGACACCCGCGCCAGCCCCTGCGGCAGCAGTCCATCGCGCGCCATGGTGAAGAAAATCCGGCTCTGGCCGAAGAAGAAGGCAAGGATCACCGTCGGCAGCGCGATCACCGCCGACAGGCCGAGGATTTGCGCCGCCCAGCCCTGTCCGATCTCCCGCAGGATCAGCGCCAGCGGCTCGGGACTATTGGCGAAGCGCGCATAGCTCAGCGCGCCGATCGCCGCCGCCGCCACCGCCATGTAGATGGCGACGCAGGCAACCATCGATCCGACGATGCCGATCGCCAGGTCGCGCTCCGGGTTCTTGGCTTCCTCCGCCGCCGTGGCGATGGCGTCGAACCCGTAGAAGGCGAAGAAGATGATCGCCGCCGCCGCCATTACGCCGACCTCGTGCCCGGAAGCGCCCGAGCGGGGAAAGCCGAACGGCATGAACGGGTGGAAGTTCGCGGCGTTGAAGGAGTGGAGCGCGACGAACACGAATAGCGCCAGCGCCGCCATCTTCACCACCACCAGCACCGCGTTGAGCGTCGCGCTCTCGCGCGTTCCTACCGACAGCAGCGCGGCAACCACCGCGATGATGAACACCGCCGGCAGGTTGAACACCCCGCCGAGCTCGGGTCCGTTGGTCAGCGCCGTCGGCAACCCCGCGCCAATACTCGTCAAAAACCCTGCAGCATAGCCCGACCAGCCGACCGCGACCGCGCTGACGACCAGGCTATATTCAAGGATCAGCGACCAGCCGACGACCCACGCCAGCAGCTCGCCGAACACCACGTAGCTGTACGTATAGGCGCTGCCCGACGCCGGGATCATGGTCGCCATCTCGGCATAGGCGAGCGCCGCGCAGGCGCAGATCACGCCGGCAATGGCGAACGACAGAATGACCGATGGTCCGGCCTTCGCCGCCCCCACCCCGATCAGGGTCAGAATGCCCGTGCCGACGATCGCCCCGACACCCAAGGCGACCAGGTGCGGCCACGACAACGAGCGCGCCAGCCGATGATGCTCGGGCATGTCCTCGCGCGCGACGACCGCCTTGCGCACATTCCAGTTCTTCATGATCGCTCCCCTGTTGGCGGGGGAGCGTAGCGAACGCGCCGCCGCGCGCAATCGCTCAGTGAACCGTGCCCACGATCTCGTCGCTCGCCAGCGTCGCGATGACTCGCTCGATGTGGCGCCAGTGGCAGAAGCGGACCACGTTGCCCGCATCGCGGCTGGCGTGCGCTCGCGCGGCGGCTTCGAACCCGGCATCGTCGCCATAGCGCCCGATGCGCACTCCCACGACCCACGCCGGCGGCCTGTTCCTGATGCTGGCGATCCTCATCGGGTCGCTGTGGGGGGTGATTGTCGGCGCACCGATGCTCGGCGTGTTGCGCGGCACAGGCATCGGCATCCTGATCGCGATCGCGGTTTGGCTGATCGACCGCCGTCGAGTGTCAGGCGACGCGTCGCGCCGCCCAGATCACCCGTCCGATACAGTGGATCGAGTCTAGCTTCAGGTCGGGCCAGTCCGGGTAGGCCGGATTGTCGGACTGGACCGTCACCCGCCGCGTCACGGGATTGAGCGCCAGCCGCTTGACGATCAGCGCCTCCTCCACCCGAAGCACGTAGATGCCGTCGCGCAGCCGGTCGGCGCAGTCGCGCCGGTCGACGAGGATGTCATCGCCGTCGCCGAGTGTCGGCTCCATCGAATCGCCTTCGACCCGGATGATCGCCAGATCGTCCGGCTTCGCGGCGGTCATGTTCCGCAGCCATCGCTGATCGAACGCAAAGTAAGGCCGCGCCTGCTCATCGGCAGGAATCGCCCCGGGCCCCGCTGAAGCGCTGACCGGAACGCGCATGACCGGAAGCAGGCGGTCCTGCGGCACGGCCGCTCCCGGCCCGCCGAGCGCCGACTCGGAAATGTCGAAGTAGCGCGCCAGCGTCCGGCGCTCCTCCTCGCGCAGCCGTTTCGGCGTCCCCCGCCGCAGATATTGCTGAATATAGGCGCTATTTTTCCCGAGCATCCGCGACAGAGAGGAAAAGTCCTCTCCACGCTCGATGCACAGGCGCTCCAATAAGATTCTTGGTTCTTCTCTCATTTGCCGCGTAGGTTAAATTAAGGAAGAGCGCTAGACAAGTAGGAAATTGATGGGAATCTTGCAGGAGCCGAGTCGTTATCCGGTGAAGGGTTTAGCCGTGCATCTGCTTCGAGATATTGAACGATACATCCGCAATAAGGACACCACCGCCGCCCGCTTCGGCCGCGACGTGGTGCGCGATCCACGGTTCGTGTTCGACCTGCGCAACGGCCGCGAACCGCGCCCGTCGACCGAAGCGCGCGTGCGCCAGTTTCTGGAGCTCGGCCGATGATGAAGATGGCGATGTCACCTGCCGCAGCCGGTCTCATCCGCGCGCTGTTCGCCCGAAGCGGAATTGCCCGTGAGGCGGTGCTGCTGACCGATTATCGTTCGACCGAGTGGCACTCGCTAACCTTTGCCGGAGAGCGCCACGAGATCGGTTTTCGCGTGCCCGGCCCCGAAGCGGCTGACACCGTTGCCAAACCGCTCGACGGGATCGACGAGGCGGAATTCTCCATTTCGGGGCAGATCGTCGCGGACATCGCGGTCGAGCATCCGCCAAGCGAGAACGCCGACGGCTCGATCAGCCTCGGCATCGAGGCCTTGACCATTGCATCCTGACGTCAACGAGGACGCAGCGAGCGACGGATCTCCTCGAGCGCGGCGTGGAGAGCATCGGTGGCGTCCGCCGGCATCGCCTGACCCGTTCGCTGATTCGTCTCCTGCCCCAGATGACAGTCGATCCGCGCCTTGAGCTGCCCTGCGGTCGGTGCACCTTCCGCCGCGAACAGGCGCACCACGCGCGAGTCCGGTTGCACCCGGTCGAGCACGTCGTCGAGCACCAATGGTTCTTCGCCGGCGGCCGGTTCGATCGCAACGGGCTCAAACGAAGACAATGCGAGGCTCATGTCTTGACCGGGCACGAGGCGCATCATGCCCCAGCCTGCGATCAGGCCGGCCACGCCGCCGCCGATGGCAGCCAGGCCCGAATTCCATCCGACCTTCGGTGAAAGCAAGAGGGCCGACACGCCCGCGCCGATCGCAAGCGCGAGCGCACCGAGCCATTCGGCCAACCGATCCGCCCTGTTCCCTTCCCCGCTCATGCCGCCTCACTAGCCGGCAAAGCTTGGCGTCCGGTTAAGCGGCGACGGGCACCCGCTCGACCATTGCGATCAGCGCTTCGGTGAAATCGGGTACGTCATCCGGATTGCGGCTGGTGACGATATTGCCGCTGGTTACCGCCGGCTCGTCGACCACATGCGCCCCGGCGTTGCGAAGGTCGGTGCGGATCGACGGCCAGCTCGTCGCGCGCACCCCGCGCAACAGATCGGCCTCGACCAGCAGCCACGGCCCATGACAGATCGCGGCGATCGGCTTGCCTTGCGCGGCGAACCGCCGGATCACCGCTATCGCCTCCTCGTCCATGCGCAAGGCGTCGGGATTGCGCACGCCGCCGGGCAGGATCAGCGCGTCGTAATCATCGACCGAGATGCCGCCGATGGTCAGATCGGGCCGGATGGTCTTGCCGGGATCGTCATGCACGGTCGCCTGAATCGGCCTGGCGTCAGGCGATGCCAGCGTCACCTGCGCACCCCGACCGAGCAGGATTTCGCGCGGACCGAACAGCTCGCTCTCCTCGAACCCGTCGGTCGCCATGATCAATATTCGCGCGTCGGCAATGGCCCTCATTGCAATCTCCTGTGCCCTTCCCGGAACCCACGGCTCCGCGCCTCATTAGGGCAAGACGCCAGCGACCAGAAAGTGCCCGATGTTACGCCACTCGAACGACAGCATCCCTGGAATCAAGCGTGAGAAGGCGAAGATCGGCTGGGCTTATTACAATCCTCAGGGCGACCGCATCACCGACCGCGAGGAGATCGATCGCCTCAACGCCATCGGCCTGCCGCCGGCCTATGCCAATGCGTGGTTCTGCCCGTGGCCGAACGGCCATATTCAGGCGACCGGGACCGATGCTCGCGGCCGCAAGCAATATCGCTATCACACCGACTTCCGGGCCAAGGCCGACGCCAGCAAATATGAAGGCACGCTCGACTTCGGCAACCGCCTCCCCCGGCTCCGCCGCAAGGTCGCGGCCGACCTCCGCAAGCGCAGTCTGTCGCGCAACACCGTCCTCGCCGCCGTGGTCCGCCTGCTCGACACCCAATTTCTGCGGATCGGCAACAGCCAGTATGCCCGTAAGAACAAAAGCTTCGGAGCGACCACCTTGCGCAGCCGCCATCTCAGGAAGGAAGGCCGCAAGCTCAAGATGCGGTTCACCGGCAAGCACGGCATCGTCCATGAGCTGACGATCTCGGACAAGAGTCTCGGCCGGATCGTCAGCCGCTGCCAGGACCTGCCCGGTCAGGCGCTGTTCCAATATGTCAACGGCGACGGTGAGCCGCACGGGATCACCTCGGCCGACGTCAACGACTATATCCGTGAGGCGATGGGCGGCGACTTCACCGCCAAGCATTTCCGCACCTGGGGAGCGAGCGCGATCGCCTTCGAGCAGTTGCTGGCGCACACGCCAGGCGAGCGCATCATGGTGCAGACGGTGCTTGAGCCCGTCGCCGCCGCGCTCGGCAACACGCCCGCCATCAGCCGTAAGTCGTACGTCCACCCGGCGATCCTCGATGCCATCAAGAACAATTCGCGCGACCCGCTCGAAGGCATGTCCTCCTGGCGCAAGCGGCGCGGTCTGTCCGACGCGGAGGCGGCGCTGCTCGCTTTCCTGAAGCCCCGCCCGAAGCGACGCCGCAAGCTCGCCGCCAACGATGGCCCGGCTGCCGAGGCCGCCTGAGCCGACTTGCGGTCCCGGCCCTTGCCGGTCAAAGCGCCCCGATGAACCTCGAACTCGTCCCGCGCGCAGCTGCCTGGCTCAGCCGCAACGCACCGGAACTGATCCTCGGCAGCCTCATCGCCGCCGTGCTCGTCCTGATCATGCTCGGCCTGCGCGCGCTCGGTTACCGCATCGTCGCCAAGCCCTGTTCACGATCGCCGCGGCGTTCCAGGCCGCGATCTGGGCGCGCGAGCTGATCCTCGGCGTCATCCATCGCAACGTCGGCGAGGAGCCGGGCGGCACGGCGCTCGGTAACGCTACCGCGATCATTCGCGTGCTGGTCAGCGTCCTCCTGTTCGGCCTGGCGCTGATCGTCATCCTAGACAACCTTGGCGTCAACGTCACCGCGCTGGTCGCGGGTCTCGGCGTCGGCGGTATCGCCATCGGCCTCGCCGCGCAGGGCATTTTCTCCGACCTGTTCGCCGCGCTGTCCATCCTGTTCGACCGCCCGTTCCGCCGCGGCGATACCATCCGCTATGATTCCACGACGGGCACGGTCGAGCGCATCGGCCTCAAGACCACCCGCCTCCGCGCCGCCTCGGGTGAGCAGGTCATCATGGCCAACACCAAGCTGCTCGAACGCGAGATCCACAATCTCGCCGAGGCCAACCGCCGCCGGGTCGCCGTCCCGTTCGGCCTTGCGCTCAAGACCGCGCCCGATCGGCTCGCCAGGGTCGAACCGGCGGCCCGAGCCGCGCTCTCCGCGACGCCCGGCTGCCGGCTCGTGCGCTGCACGATCGTCGGGGTGGGCCCATCGAGCCTTGATCACGAGCTCGTCTATGACGACGACAGCCTCGACGCGGACGCCAACGCCTCCCGCAAGTCGGCGATCCTCACCGCGCTCCTGACGCAGTTCGCGGCCGAGGGCCTGCTCCTCGCCACCCCCGCGCAGACCGGATTCGCCGCGCTCCCCGACGGTACGCTCATCCCGCCCTACCCCGGCGCGGCCCTGCCGTAGCGTCCGCCCAGCAGGACTTGTCGGGCAGCGCGCCCTACGCGTAGGGCGAGGCATGCCCATCGCCTCGCTTGACGATATCCGCGGAAGGATCGGCACCGAGATCGGCGCTTCCGACTGGATCACCGTCGATCAGGCGCGCATCCAAGCCTTCGCCGACGCGACCGAGGACCAGCAGTTCATTCACGTCGATCCCGCCGCGGCGGCGGAAACGCCGTTCGGCGGCACCATTGCCCACGGCTTCCTGACCTTGTCACTGCTCTCGCGGATGGCCGTCGACGTGATGCTCGCCCCGGATACGCTGAAGATGGGTGTCAATTACGGCCTCGACCGCGTGCGCTTTCTGGCCCCGGTCCGCGCCGGCAAGCGGGTTCGCGGGCGGTTCACGCTCGACACGGTCGAGGAGAAGGCGCCCGGCCAACTTCTGACCCGCCACACCGTCACGATCGAAATCGAAGACGAGCCCAAGCCGGCGCTGATCGCCGAATGGCTCGGCCTGTTATTCGTGTGATTATCATCCAATCCGTTCGTCCTGAGCTTATCGAAGGACTGTCCTTCTCCTAGCTCAACAACCAAAGTGCAGGGCTTCGACAGGCTCAGCCCGAACGGGTTGGGGAAGCTCGACTGAACTGGAGCCAAGCCTATGTCCATCCGCGACGCCGTCATCGTTTCCACCGCGCGCACGCCGATCGGCCGCGCTTATCGCGGTGCGTTCAACGCCACCCCCTCGCCCACGCTCGCCGCCCACGCCATCCGCGCCGCGGTCGAGCGCGCCGGGGTCGAGGCTGCGGAAATCGAGGACGTGGTGATGGGCGCCGCGCTCCAGCAGGGCGTACAGACCACCATCGGCCGCACCGCCGCGCTCCGCGCCGGCCTCGGCGTCGGTGTTGCCGGCATGTCGATCGACCGCCAGTGCGCGTCCGGCCTGATGGCCATCGCCACCGCCGCCAAGCAGGTCATCGTCGACCGGATGGACGTGTGCGTCGCCGGGGGGGTCGAAAGCATCAGCCTGGTCCAGACCGGCGAAATGCGCGTCGGCCCCGATCCGGAGTTGCTGTCGATGCACAACGGCGTCTACATGCCGATGATCGACACCGCCGAAGTGGTCGGTCAGCGCTATGGCATCAGCCGCGAGCGCTGCGACGACTATGCGCTCCGCTCGCAACAGCGCACCGCCGCCGCGCAGGCGAACGGCACCTTCGCCGACGAGATCATCCCGGTCACCGCCCGGATGGGCGTCAAGGACAAGGAAACCGGTGCGATCTCCATGCACGAAGTCACGCTCGAGAAGGACGAGGGCAACCGTCCGCAAACCACGCTCGAAGACCTCGCCAAGCTGCAGCCGGTTCGCGGAGCGGCCGACAACATCATCACCGCGGGCAATGCATCGCAGCTATCGGACGGCGCGTCGGCCTGCGTCATCATGGACTCGAGCCTCGTGGAACAGCGCGGCCTGACGCCGCTCGGCCGCTACGTCGGCATGGCGGTCGCCGGCACCGAGCCCGATGAGATGGGCATCGGCCCGGTGTTCGCAGTGCCCAAGCTGCTCAAGCGCTTCGGCTTGAGCGTGGACGACATCGGCCTGTGGGAATTGAACGAGGCGTTCGCCGTCCAGGTGCTCTACTGTCAGGACAGGCTCGGCATTCCGGACGACAAGTTGAACGTCAACGGCGGCGCCATCTCGATCGGCCACCCCTATGGCATGTCGGGCGCCCGCCTCACCGGCCATGCCCTGCTCGAAGGCAAGCGCCGCGGCGTCAAGCACGTCGTCGTCACCATGTGCGTCGGCGGCGGCATGGGCGCCGCGGGGCTGTTCGAGGTGCTGTGAAGCCCTTACATCCGCAGTCGGAGGTGGGTCATGCTCTCTATCGGATTGCCGCTACTGATCGTCGTTGCTGTCGTGCTCGCGGTCGCCGCGCTCAAGACCTTCGGTATCAATCAGGAATATCAGCGCGCGGTGCTGTTCCGCTTGGGAAGGCTCGGGCAAACGAAGGGGCCGGGCTGGTATTGGTTGATTCCGTTCGTTGACCGCGTCGTGCGGATCGACACACGGACCATCACCTACCAGCTCGAAACGCAGGAAACGATCACTCGCGACGGCGTTGCGGTCAGGGTCAATGCGGTCCTGTGGTTCCGCGCCGAGTCGCCGGTTCAGGTCGTCACCTCGGTCGAAAACTGGCATGCCGCTACGATCCAGGCGGCCGAAACCGCGCTGCGCGACGCCATCGGCCAGAGCGATCTCGACGACATGCTGAAGAACCGGCTGGCGATCAATCGGCGGCTGCAGGATTTACTGCGTGAAGCGTCGCTGAAGTGGGGCGTCGAGGTCGACTCGGTCGAGATTAAGGATGTCGACATTCCCGAGCAGATGCAGCGCGCCATTGCTCGCGAAGCCGAGGCGATCCGCGAGAAGCGCGCGCGGATCATTAAGGCCGAGGGCGAACAGGTGGCCGCGCAGAAGCTCTCCGAAGCCGCGGACAAGCTGGGCGGCTCATCCGGAGCGCTTGAACTCAGGCGGCTGCAGACGCTTGCCGAGATTGGCACCGAGCATAACAGCACGATTGTCGCGATGTTGCCGGTCGAGCTGATCCACGCTGCACGAAAGATTGCCGGCCTGCCGCCAGGCGAGGAGTAGCCCTGAACGCCGTCCAGATCATCGCGCTTGCCGCCTCGACCAGCCTGCTCGCCGGGTGGCGATTGTACCTGGTGACGCTCGTCACCGGGCTCGCCATGCATTTCGGCTGGATCGCGCTTCCCGAGAAGCTCCACGCGCTTGCCGTCCTCGCCAACTGGTGGGTGATCGGCGCGGCGGCCATCGGCACGCTTGCCGAATTCTTCGCCGACAAGGTCCAGTTCGTCGATAGCGCGTGGGACGCGGTGCACAGCGTCATCCGCCCGCTCGGCGGCGCACTGCTCAGCCTGGCCATCGTCGACAGCGGCAATCCCACCTGGCAGGTGCTGAGCTTCCTTCTCGGCGGCGGCGCCGCCTTCATGGCCCACGCGGGCAAATCGGGCGCGCGCGCAATGGTCAACGCCAGCCCCGAGCCCTACAGCAATGTCGCGGTTTCCACGGGCGAGGACGTCGTCACAACCGGTCTGATGGCGATGGCGATCGCAAACCCGGTCCTCGCGGCGGTGGTCGCCGGGTTCATCGTGCTCGGCAGCTTCTGGCTGGTCTATAAGGCGCGTCGCTTCCTCAAACGCCTGCTCAGCCCGCGCGAACGGCCGATGAAGGACATTACGCCGCGCGCTTAACCGTTCGCGGCGATAAACCGCTCGACCACCGGGGCGATCTTCTCGCGCCATTTGCGGCCGTTGAAAATGCCATAGTGCCCCACGCCCTCGGCCAGCAGATACTGCTTCTTCGCCGCCGAAAGCCTCTTCGCCAAACCAAGCGCCGCCCGCGTCTGACCGATGCCGCTGATATCGTCGCGCTCGCCTTCGATCGCCAGCAGCGCCGTATCCTTGATCGCGGCGACATCGACCCGCCGTCCGCGATGAGTCATTTCACCCTTGGGCAGCGCATGCCGCTGAAACACCAGATCCACCGTCTGAAGATAGAATTCGGCCGTCATGTCGCACACCGCGCGATATTCGTCGTAGAAGGCCCGGGTCGCATCCGCGCTCTCGTCGTCGCCCTCGACGAGATGTTTGAACAGCTCGAAATGGCTGACCATGTGACTGCCAAGGTTCATCGTCATGAAACCGGCAAGCTGCAGGAAGCCCGGATAAACCTTCCGCCCCGCGCCCGGATAGAGCATCGGCACGGTGGCGATGACGTTCTGCTGAAACCAGCTGTGCGGCCGCTGCGTCGCCAGCGTATTGACCGCCGTGGGCGCCTCGCGCGTGTCGACCGGCCCGCCCATCATGGTCAGCGTCAGCGGCCGCGCGGGGTTCTTCGCATCCGCCATCAACGCGGTCGCGGCCAGCGCCTGCTTGAGCTGCCCGAACGGCTTGCGCAGCGCGATCTCCTCATGGACCGCGACCCGTTTCCTGCCGACAACGACGTTCGTGAACCCGAACTCGGGCTTGCCGCGCGGTGCCGAAACATGGGCGAACACGTCGAGGCTTGCGGCGACCAGCGGACCCATCGACGAATAGGACATCGGATTGGCGGGATTGTGGAGCCACCCCGACCCGAGGTTGGCGAGCTGGCTTGCACCGGCCAGCAACGAGCGCTGCACCTCATAGGCGTCGTAAAGCATTCACGTTCCTTGATTTGCCCATTCCCCATCAACCGGTGTGGCCGCGAAAGGGTCCGGCGGCAAGGGGCAAGCGAGCGCTAGCCGTATCTCAAATTGGGGCAGCGGCGAGGCTGCTAATTTCGGTTCAATCCCATCTCTCGGCTACGGAGCTTGTTCTTCCAGCGGATTTCGAGGGCTTGTAGTTGGGCATCGTCAACCGTCGACCCGACCGTTTCCAGTATCGAGAGCTGATAGTCGCTCGGGTCACGACTCTTCAGGGCTACGTTCCCTCCGTGCCCGGTTGCCGCATACTCCTTCCAGCGGAAGAGAAGTCCGCCAGCACCGGAGGCCATTCCAACATATTGCTCTCGCGTTGTTGGGCACGTGAGCAGGTAGATGCCTCGCGTTGAAGCTAAGGCCGCCATCCATGTGACTGGCATCGTTTCGACTTCTGACAGCTTCAAGATTAGCGCGTCGAATCCAGGGAACGCCGGCTCACTGAAAGAGCGACGCAGCTCGACAACTGGCTTTGGAACTCGGTCCCCGCGTTGAATCCAGCTGCGATACCCTGCTCCCCACTCAATCCATAGCCGGCCAGCGTACTCTTGCAGCGCTGACATCCGTAGCAACCGATAGAAATTCCCGCCACCTGCTGTTTCGATGCCGCCGGTTACGGGGTGTGGTCGGTCGGCTGCAAGGGGTCCGATCAACTCGGCTTCGTAGAGACCAACAAATAGTGTGGACCGGTCCGGCAATCCAACAAAGGACGCCCAGACCGGAGCGCAAAGTCGAGCGGCATCACCGAAGCCCTGAGTTTCTTGATAAGCTTCGAACCGCTCCCGATGATCGCGCCACAATATGTAGGGTGTGGGATGTCCGGGATAGCGATTGTCCTGATGTCGTAAGAGCCGAACGGACTCAGGTTCAATCCCGAGGACCTCGAGCATTGATTGGAACGTCCACATGCCTTGAGCCGCTACCTGATTGAGCACCGCGCTGGGCCCTGCTAGGCGCTCGTCCCATGGCCAGCAACCCAGCCCGACCCCGCGGCCGCTCCCTTTCCAGCCTCGGCATGATCTGGCGCTTCGCCAGCCATTATCCGAGCCGCATCGCCGCTGCCGCGCTCGCCCTGCTCGTCGCCGCCGGGGCGACGTCGGGCGTGCCGTGGGCGTTCAAGCTGATCATCGACAAGGGATTCGGTTCGCAAGGCACGGGCGACATCGCCCGCTGGTTCGAATATCTCCTGCTGCTGGTCGGCGTCATGGCGCTCGCCACCGCCACCCGCTTCTATTTCGTGTCGTGGCTGGGCGAGCGCACGGTTGCCGACATCCGCCTTGCAGTCCATCGTAACCTGCTGCGCCTGTCGCCCGGTTTCTTCGAGGAGAACCGTCCGGCCGAGATTACGTCGCGGCTGACGGTCGACACGACGATCATCGAACAGGTCGTCGGCACGACGGTGTCCGTTGCCCTTCGCAACCTCGTCATGGGCACGGCGTGCCTCGTCATCCTGTTCGTGCTTTCCGCCAAGCTCGCCGGGCTGATGCTCCTCGGAATCCCGCTCGTCGTCGTTCCGATCACGTTCGTCGGGCGTCGCGTCCGCGCCATTTCGAGCCGCAGCCAGGACCGCATCGCTGACGTCGGTGCGGTCACCAGCGAAGTCCTGAGCGCGATGAAGATCGTCCAGGCTTTCGGCCAGGAGCAGCGCGAGACCGGCCGCTTCACCGCCGCCGTCGAAAGCGTCTTTGCGACCGCCAAGAAGCGCATGATCCTGCGTGCGGTGATGACCGCGATCATCATCTTCCTGATGTTCAGCGCGATCACGATGGTCATCTGGCAGGGCGCGATCGACGTCGCCGCGGGCCGGATGACCGGCGGCACCATCGCCGCATTCGTCCTCTACGGCGGGCTCCTCGCCGGCGCATTCGGGGCGCTCAGCGAAGTGTACGGCGACCTGTTGCGCGCCGCCGGTGCGTCGGAGCGGCTCGGCGAACTGCTAGCCGCGCAGCCGGATATCCGTCCACCGGCCCATCCCGTCACACTGCCGACTCCTGCGCGCGGTGAGCTCGCATTCGAGGATATCATCTTCCGCTATCCGACGCGGCCCGAAGTCTCGGCGCTTGACGGCTTCACCCTCACGGTCGCGCCGCGAGAGCGTCTCGCGGTGGTCGGCCCCTCGGGCGCGGGCAAGACCACGCTGTTCCAGCTTGCGCAGCGGTTCTACGACCCGCAGTCAGGCCGCGTCCTGCTCGATGGCGTCGACCTCAAGGATGCCGACCCCGCGGACGTTCGCTCCCGCATCGCCATGGTCCCGCAGGAAACGGTGATGTTCGCCGCCTCGGCGCGCGACAATCTCCGCTACGGCCGCTGGGACGCGAGCGACGACGAATTGTGGCGGGCAGCGCGCGACGCCAATGCCGAGGCCTTCCTCCGCGCCCTGCCCGACGGGCTCGACACCTTCATGGGCGAAGGCGGTGCGCGCCTCTCGGGCGGTCAGCGGCAGCGCATCACCATCGCCCGCGCCCTGCTTCGCGACGCGCCCCTTCTGCTTCTCGACGAGGCGACCTCCGCGCTCGACGCGGATAGCGAGCGCCTCGTCCAGGACGCACTCGACCGGCTGATGGAGCATCGCACGACGATCGTCATCGCCCACCGCCTCGCCACCGTGCGTGCGGCCGACCGCATCGTGGTAATGGACGCGGGCCGAATCGTCGAACAGGGCACCCACGCGACGCTGGCCTCGCAAGGCGGTCTTTATGCTCGGCTCGCCAGCCTTCAATTCGATGGGCTGGCGGCGTAGTTTGCGGTTCAAACCTGGCTGTACGATCGGGCGCGACCATGCGACTCTCCCACCGTCAAGTCTCCATTTGGGACGGGTTCCCAAATTTTCGTTATCGTTTCCGGAAACTTACTGTTAATTTTTTCTTAACGGCCGATTCGGTCTGAGGAGAAAGTCTATGCGTAAGATTGCTTTGGTCATGACCGCGCTTGCGGCATCGGCACTCGGAACGTCGGCCCAGGCCGCCACCTTCATGCTCACGCCCACCACCCCGACGGATAACACGTCGATCGGCGGCAGCCCCGGTAGTCACATCGTCTCGGGCACATCGACCTGCTCCGGCGCAGCCGTCGCCGGCTTTGCCTGCTCCTTCTCGACCACCTTCAACTTCGCCAGCCCGGCAGGTTTCACGCTGTCCTCGGCGACGATCTCGAGCAACTATACCGACAGTCAGCTGCAGGAGAACATCGACTTCACCTCGGCCTCGCTCAACGGTGCGGCGCTGACCTTCATCCCCAGCGGACAGAACGAGTTCGGCTTCGTCAACAACGTCCCCCTGGCGACCAGCGGCCTGAACTCGCTGATCGTCAACGGCAACGCCGGTACGACGCAGCTTGGCGCCAACGCCTCCTTCTCGGGCGTGCTCAGCTTCGCGCCGGGCGGCGTTCCCGAGCCGGGCACCTGGGCAATGATGCTCGTCGGCTTCGGCGCCGTCGGCTTCGGCATGCGCCGCCGCAGCGCCACCATGCTGCGCATACAGGCCGCCTGAGCCAGACACTCGCCGTCGCTCCACGCGCGTCGGCGGTGACCTGAACGAACGAAAAAGCCCAGCTAGCGATGGCTGGGCTTTTTCTTTACCAAAGGCTGCGATCACCGCGACAAAGGCCAAGAGCCAACACCACTGCTGATCGCTGGTTGTCATCACGACCACATCCCTGGCACGGCGCTCGCGCTGGCCTCGGGTCACACCTCGACGAACGGCAGGTGCTTCATCTTTTCCCACCGCTGCGACGCTCGCAGTCCATCATCGTACCACTGCTCACGGTACGCATATATTGGGTCGAGCGGGATATCGTCGTCCCCGAGAAGATCGTTGCGCACGAAAAAGGCATTGATGCCGCATGACCCGACCGCGATCAGCGAATAACCGTTTTGCGCGGCGAGCCGGGTCAGCGCCGGCAGCGATGCGCCACTATAATATCGATATGGACCTGTTTCGTAGTAAAATTGTGGATCGTAGGGGATCGTGATCGAGCGATGCCCGAAGTTGCTGTTATACTCGACAATGATGATCGCCGGCTTGAGCTTGATCAGGCGCTCGATGAACCAATAGTCGTTACCGTCCACGTCGACGGAGAGAATGCCGATATCGCGGCCCCGCGCGTAATCTTCGACGATCGAAAGCGTCTCGAGGGTCAGCCAAATTTTCTTGGCCTGTACCCGGCCCGGAAGGATCGTATGCGCGATCGTGACATTATACGCATCTCCGTCGACCAACAGCCCTTCCCAGTGGAAAGCGAGCGGAGCGCAATTGAACTCCCATCCGCCAAAGCCTAGTTCGACGAACACTCGGGGCACTTCGAAGCGATTCAGAAGGACATTGAGGATCTGCGCTTCATCATTCTGGGGGCGCGGCCTGGTGAAGCGCCCTTTCAAAGCAATGAGCGGAACGAGGAGCGGAGATGCTTTCGCAGCGGTTTTAAGACGGGCAAGCATCGACCGAGCATAACAGAGTCTTTGCCGACACGTCTGAAAACATCTCGTTGCCGACGTGATTGGGAAGACCGGCTCAATTGCACCTATTGGCGCTGGCAACCTAGGAAATCGAATTGACTGTCAGCGCCCCGCACCTCATCCAACTCACCAGATACCGGTGCGGCTTAACGCCGTCGCCGCGGATGCGACTGCGCCCAGGTCGACGGCAGTTCGGCAATCGTCAGCGCGCCCTTGCCCTGCGGATCGAGCAGCGCGAAGCGGCGGTGGGCGGCGCTCAACATTTCGGTGCGGCTGACCAGCCCATTGAAATCGGTGTCCATACTGGCGACCGGTTCGGGAATATTGATCAGCCCGAAGCGCCCCCCGCCGGTCGGCCGCTCGGCCTTAAGGTCGCTTTCCACCTCGCTGCTCTTGCCAACATCGGCGGAGCCTGAGCTTGCCGCTGCGCTCGGCTCGAAGCCGCCCCGCCGGTCGCCGCCGATTCCGCCACCATAGCTTTGCACTTCGGGCGCGACCTCATCCTCGTAGCGGTGGATCTCGTCACCCCGCAGCGTACCGTCATGATCCGCATCGAGCGTGGCGAAGAACCGGGTGAAATCCGCGGCGAATTCGCTTTCGCTGATCCGGCCGTCATGATTGCGGTCGGCCTGGGCGAACCAGGATCCCACCGGATAGGCGCTGCCGAGCGCAACCCGGAACGGTTCGCCCGACGGCGCGATGAAGATTTGCTGGTCGAGCGAACGCGGCGGCGCTTGCCCGATCGCGGCGCTCGCGAACAGCCCGCCCAGCACTGCATATCTCGCCCGCATTTCACTTCCCCGCCTGTTGCCTGGTCGTTCAGCATGCCTACAGCAACCAGCCTGTACCGCGAATGTCCACGATCGCTCACTTTCCGCCGTGCGTCCAATCGCCTTGCGAAGCCGTAACTTGTGGAAAGCGTTGTGCGAATGGATGTTCGACGACATCCGAAGGGAGAAGAAGATGCGAGAATTTCTCGACCGCCGCGGCTTCCTGTCGCTTACCGGCGCCGGTGTCGCCGGTGTGGCGCTGCTCGCGGGCTGCGGTTTCGGTTCGAGCGCGGTTGCTGCTGGCACCTTCGAAGTGCGCAAGTCGCCCGCCGAATGGCGCAAGCAGCTCGGCGCCGATCGCTACAACATCCTGCGCGAGGGCGGCACTGAGCCGCCTTTCTCCAGCCCGCTGCTCAATGAGCATCGCCGCGGCACTTTCGCCTGCGCCGGCTGCGCGCTGCCGCTCTATTCGTCTGCGGCCAAGTTCGAAAGCGGCACGGGCTGGCCGAGCTTCTGGCAGCCGCTGCCTCACGCCGTCGCCGAATCGCGCGACAGCGCGCTTGGGTTCGTCCGGACCGAAATTCACTGCCGCCGCTGCGGCGGACACCTCGGCCATGTATTTCAGGACGGGCCGAAGCCGACCGGCCTGCGCTATTGCATGGACGGCCTCGCCCTTCAGTTCCGTCCCGTCTGAGGTCTGGGTAGCACGACCGGGCGGAGAGAGGCCGCGGTCTTGCGGGAACCGAGCAGCCCCTGCGCCATTGCAGGTGGATGAAGCGCAGCCTCACCGATCGTAACGACCGGCTCCGCTCGGCCGCACTCGTCATCGCGATTCACCTCGCGCTTGGCTGGGCGTTGATCAACTCGCTCGGCTACAAGGTGGTGCCGCGCGCTGCGGACGCGCTCAAGCTGTTCAACCTTACCGACCCGCCGCCGCCGCCGGCCGTCCCACCGCCGCCGGAAGCGGCGAAGCGCGCAACGCATAAGCCCAAGGATCCCGAAGGCGCCGCTGCCCCCCCGGCATTGCGCAACACGCCGACCGAGGTGGCCGCGCCCAAGCCGAAGCTGGTTGTGCCGACACCTGTACCCGCTGCACCTGTGCCGGGCCAAGGCACCGCCCCGGCAGCAGGCGCGGCTCCTGTGCCGGGGCCGGGCACCGGCCGCGGTGGGACCGGCAACGGGGTCGGCAGCGGCCTGTCGGGCAACGGCACCGGTGGTGGCGGCGGCGGCGGTCTCGCCTCGCCCGCGCGGCAGATCGACGGCGACATCAACGACCGCGACTACCCCACGCGAGCGATCGTCGATCATGCGCAAGGCACCGTCACTTTCGCATTCATCGTCGGTCCCGATGGCCGGCTCACCGCCTGCCGGATCACCCGCTCCTCCGGCAACCGCGCGCTCGACGATACCACCTGCCGCCTCGCTCTGCGCCGTTTCCGGTTTCGTCCCGCTACCGACACCGCCGGCCGACCCGTCGCGTCCGAAGTTCGCGGCGAACAAGAGTGGCAGCTCGGTCCCATGCAGGAGCAGCCAGGTGACGAACCGCGAAATTGAGCGGCTTGGCCGGATAGGAGAAGGGCGGCCCACCGGACCGCCCTTTATTGTCGAAGCGTGGCCGAATAGCCGATGAAGGGTCTAGAAGTTGGCGAACTGCTCGTTGCCGACGAACCCCATCTTGC
>JAIVIZ010000129.1 GCA_020200315.1 Sphingomonadales bacterium
GCCATGACCAATTCATGGCGCCGCTTGTTGAGCTCGGTTCCGGCATATTTCATCATGCTCGGCTGGGCGGGGTGCGCCTCGCCGGCCTTGAGCTGGTCGAGGAAATGCTCGCTCATCGCCGCGAAGGCCAACGCATCGACGTCGAACTCGGCAATTTCTGCCCGCAGCAGCGGATCGACCGGCCCGACGCTTGCGCCGAGCGCCACCCGCTCGCCGCCAAGCCCCATGCCCGAGATCATCTCGCGCTCGTGACCGAGCAGATATTTGGCGACGTCCCAGCCTTTGTTGACCTCGCCGATCAGCTGATCCTTGGGCACCGTCACATCGTCGAAGAAGGTTTCGCAGAACGGCGAACTACCCGAAATCAGCAGGATCGGCTTGGTCGACACCCCGGGGCTTGCCATGTCGAACAGCAGGAAGCTGATTCCGCCATGCTTCGACTCGGTCGACGTGCGCACCAGGCAGAAGATCCAGTCCGCCTGGTCGGCGTAGCTGGTCCACACCTTCTGTCCGTTGACGAGGTAATGGTCGCCACGATCCTCGGCCTTGGTCTGCAGACCCGCGAGGTCGGACCCCGCGCCTGGCTCGGAATAACCCTGGCACCAGCGGATCTCACCGCGCACGATCGGCGGCAGGAATTTCCGCTTCTGCTCCTCGGTGCCATATTTGAGCAGCGCCGGTCCAAGCATCGAAATGCCGAAGCTCGATAGCGGCGAGCGTGCGCCGATCGCCGTCATTTCCTGCTTGAGCACCTTGGCCTCGGCCGCCGTCAGCCCGCCGCCGCCATATTCGCTCGGCCAATCGGGCGTCGTCCAGCCCCTCGCCGCCATCACCTTCAGCCACTGCCGCTGCCCATCGGACTGGAACGTCCAGTTGCGCCCGCCCCAGCAGGCGTCCTTTTCCGACCGCATCGGCTGCCGCATCTCGGGCGGGCAATTCGCCTCCAGCCACGCGCGCGTCTCGCGTCGGAACGCCTCGATGTCGGCCATCGCTATTGTCCTTCTCCGCCCCTCGTCCTAGCCGGTTTTGGAACGAGACGCATTGCCTGCGCAAGGGAGAGAGGGTCCGTGGATTTTAACCTTACGGAACGTCAGTCTTTTTTCCGCGACCGCGTCCGCGCCTTCATCGCCGAGCACATCCGTCCGCGAGTCGCGGACTATAAGAAGCAGATCGACTCGGGCGATCGCTGGCAGCCGATCGACCTCATTGACGAGTTGAAACCAAGGGCCCGCGCCGCCGGCCTGTGGAACCTGTTCATGCCGCCGGGCGGCGCCCTGACCCATGTCGACGAAAGCTTCGCCTTCGAAGGCGAGCAGCTCACCAACCTCGAATATGCGCTGTGCGCCGAGGAGATGGGGCGGATCGGCTGGTCGTCGGAAGTGTTCAACTGCTCCGCGCCCGACACCGGCAATATGGAAGTGTTCCATCGCTATGGCACCCGCGAGCAGAAGGAGCAGTGGCTCGCCCCACTGATGCGCGGCGAAATCCGCTCGGCCTTCCTGATGACCGAGCCCGGCGTCGCCTCATCGGACGCGACCAACATCCAGTGCGACATCGCCAGGGACGGCGACGACTATGTCATCAACGGCCGCAAATGGTGGTCGTCGGGCGCCGGCGATCCGCGCTGCAAGGTCGCCATCCTGATGGGCAAGACCGACGCGCAGGAGAAGACCTACCGCCAGCAGTCGATGGTCCTCGTGCCGATGGACGCACCTGGCCTCAAGGTCGAGCGCTTCCTCTCGGTCTACGGCTACGACGACGCGCCGCACGGCCATATGGAGATCGAGCTCAGGGACGTCCGTGTCCCCGCGACCACCATGTTGCTGGGCGAGGGCAGGGGGTTCGAGATCGCGCAGGGACGCCTCGGTCCTGGCCGCATCCACCATTGCATGCGCACCATCGGCGCCGCGGAGGAAGCGCTCGAACTGATGGTCCGCCGCCTTCAGTCGCGGGTCGCGTTCGGCAAGCAGCTGTCCGAGCACAGCATCTGGGAACAGCGCATCGCCGACGCCCGGATCGAGATCGACTGCTCGCGCCTGCTGTGCCTCAAGGCGGCCGACCTGATGGACAAGGCGGGCAACAAGGCGGCGCGCAACGAAATCTCGATGATCAAGGTCAAGGCACCGCGCATGGCGCTCAAGATCATCGACGACGCGATCCAGTCGTTCGGCGGCGCCGGCGTCAGCCAGGACACCCCGCTCGCCGCCTCCTGGGCCGGCATCCGCACCCTGCGCTTCGCCGACGGGCCGGATGAGGTCCACAACCGCGCCATCGCGCGGGCCGAGTTCGCCAAGCATGCGGAGCTTTCCGCATGACCGGCCTCTTCGACCTCACCGGCAAGGTCGCGATCGTCACCGGCTCCTCGCGGGGCATCGGCCGCGCCATCGCCGAAGCCCTCGCCGAGCATGGCGCGCGTGTCGTCATCTCCAGCCGCAAGCAGGACGCGTGCGAGGCCGTCGCCGCCTCGATCAACCAACGCCACGGCGAAGGCCGCGCCATCGCCATCGCCGCGAGTATCGCCGACAAGGCGGCGCTGCAGCATCTCGCCGACGAGACCGCCGCGCGGTTCGGCCAGATCGACATCCTCGTCTGCAACGCCGCGTCCAATCCCTATTACGGCCCGATGGCGGGGATCAGCGACGAGCAGTTCCGCAAAATCCTCGACAATAATGTCATCGCCAACCACTGGCTGATCGCGATGGTCGCCCCCGCCATGCTGGAGCGCGAGGAGGGCTCGATCATCATCGTCTCGTCGATCGGCGGCCTGACCAGCTCGACCGTGATCGGTGCCTACAATGTGTCGAAGGCGGCCGACTTCCAGCTCGCCCGCAACCTCGCCGCCGAGTTCGGGCCGAAGAAGGTGCGCGTCAATTGCATCGCGCCGGGCCTCGTCCGCACCGACTTCGCCCGCGCGCTGTGGGAGAACCCCGATACGCTGAAGGCCGTCACCCGCGGCACGCCCCTGCGCCGCATCGGCGAGCCGGAGGAGATCGCGGGAGCAGCGGTCTACCTCGCCTCGCCCGCGTCCTCGTTCATGACCGGGCAGGTGATGGTGGTGGATGGCGGCTCGACCATCGGAGTGGGGCTATGAGGGCACCCTCTCCCCTTGGGAGAGGGCGACTCGCGCAAAGCGCGAGCGGGGTGAGGGAGAACAACCTGCCTCACCTTTCCGCCGCTAAAGCGGCTCCCTCCGTCTCCCATGGGAGAGGGAAATGAGCGATCGCCTCGCCAACAAAATCGCCATCGTCACCGGCGCCGGCTCCGGGATCGGCAAGGCCACGGTCGAGCTCTTCCGCGACCAGGGCGCAACCGTCATTGGCGCGGACCTCAACGGCGCCGACGTCACCGCCGACGCCGGACGCGAAGAAGACATCCGCGCCCTCGTCGACCGCGTCGTCTCCGATCACGGCCGCCTCGACATATTCTTCGCCAATGCCGGCATTTCCGGCGGGCTCGCCTCGATCTTCGATCAGTCGGTCGACGACTGGACCGAGATCCTGCGCGTCAACCTCATCGGCCCGTTCCTCGCCATCAAGCACGCCGCCACGGCGATGACCGCCGGCGGATCGATCATCTGCACCGCCAGCGTGGCCGGCCTCCGCTCCGGCGCTGGCGGACCCGCTTATTCCGCCTCCAAGGCCGGCGTCATCAGCCTCGTCCGCACCGCCGCGCAGCAGCTCACCGGCTCCGCCGTCCGGGTCAACGCCATCTGCCCCGGCCTCATTGAAACCGGCATGACCGAGTTCGTCTATGAGCGCGCCCGCGCCAAAGGACAGGAAGACAAGCTCGGCCACCTCAATCCCCTGCAACGCGGCGGTGAGCCGGCGGAGATCGCGCAGGCGGCCCTGTTCCTGGCCTCGGATGAGTCCAGCTACGTCAACGGCCACGCCCTCGTTGTCGACGGCGGCCTGTCCTCGTCCCACCCGTTCAATCGCCAGAGCTACGGCCGCACGGCGATATGAGGGAGAAAAAGCCTGTCCTACAGGCGTCGGTTCTGCCTAAGACCGGCCCATGTCGCCGGTCCGAGATCACCAGTTGCAGCTCCACCGGTCCACGTTTGCCCAAAGATCACAAAGGCGACGAAGGTCACACCCCTGCGCGAAAAACGCGATTCTAGGTCAACCGAGTCAACCAACGCTTTCCGGAGTCTGCCATGACCTCCCCGATCTCTACCCAGCGCCACGGCGACATCCTGATCGTCACCTCGAACAACCCGCCGGTCAACGCGCTCGGCGCGGCGGTTCGGCAGGGGCTGGTCGCCGCGATCGAACAGGCCGAGAGCGACGAGCGGGTCAAGGCGGTGGTCATCGCCTGCGCCGGCCAGACTTTCTTCGCCGGCGCCGATATCACCGAATTCGGCAAGCCGCCGGTCATGCCGTGGCTGCCGGAGGTGGTCGACCGGATCGAAGCCTGCACCAAGCCGGTCGTCGCGGCCATCCACGGCACTGCGCTCGGCGGGGGGCTCGAGGTCGCGCTCGCCTGCCATTATCGCGTCGCTCTGCCCTCGGCGAAGCTCGGTGTGCCGGAAGTGAAGCTCGGCCTGCTCCCCGGCGCCGGCGGTACCCAGCGCCTGCCCCGCGTTGCCGGCGTGCAGAAGGCGCTCGAAATGGTCATCAGCGGCACCCCCATCGGCGCCAAGGAAGCTTGCGACATCGGCCTCGTCGACCGGCTGTGCGAGGGCGATCTCGTCCAGCACACGGTCGCCTATGCCGAGGAAGTCCGCGACATTCGCCTCTTGCCCAAATCCTCCGAACGCGACGACAAGCTAGCCGAGGCCCGCGCCAACCCCGGTCTGTTCGACGAGTTCCGCAAGGCGAACGCCCGTAAGCTCAAGGGCTTCGAAGCTCCCGAGGCCAATATCAAGGCGATCGAGGCGGCCGTCGCAAAGCCCTATGCTGAAGGCGTCAAGGACGAGCGTCGCCTGTTCATGGAGCTGATGAGCGGCACCCAGGCCAAGGCGCAGCAATATTTCTTCTTCGCCGAGCGCAAGGCCGCGAAGATCGACAACATTTCCGAGGATACGAGGCCTCGCGATATCCGCAAGGTCGGCATCATCGGCGCCGGCACGATGGGCGGCGGCATTTCGATGAACTTCCTCTCGGCTGGCATTCCGGTGACCATCGTCGAGATGGCGCAGGACGCGCTCGACCGCGGCACCGGCGTGATGCGCAAGAACTATGAAGCGACCGCCGCCAAGGGGCGCATGACCGCCGACCAGGTTCAGGGCGCGATGGGCATCCTCAACCCGACGCTCGACTTCGCACAGCTCGCCGATTGCGACCTGATCATCGAAGCTGTCTTCGAGCAGATGGAAATCAAGAAGGACATCTTCGGCCGGCTGGACAAAATCGCCAAGCCTGGCGCGATCCTCGCCTCCAATACGAGCTACCTCAACATCGATGAGATCGCCGCTTCGACCTCCCGCCCGCAGGATGTCGTCGGGCTCCACTTCTTTTCGCCCGCCAATGTCATGAAGCTGCTCGAAGTGGTGCGCGGCGCAGAGACCGCGCCCGACGTGTTGGTCACCGCGATGCAGCTCGCCAAGCGCATCAGGAAGGTCGCGGTGGTCGCCGGCGTATGCCACGGCTTCATCGGCAACCGCATGCTGATGCCCCGCCAGGTCGAGGCGACCAAGCTGCTGCTCGAAGGCGCGACTCCGGAGCAAATCGACCGCGTCCATGTCGCCTTCGGAATGCCGATGGGGCCGTTCCAGATGGCCGATCTCGCCGGCGTCGACATTGGCTGGCACAGGGACAAGAACCGCGTCGAGAACGTCCGCGACGCGCTGTGCGCGATCGACCGCTGGGGCCAGAAGAAGGGCGCCGGCTTTTACGATTATGATGACAAGCGGCGGCCGTCGCCATCGCCCATCGTCGATCAGATCGTCCGCGAGTTCGCCGCCAGTTCGGGCGTCGAGCGGCGCAACATCTCCGACGAGGAAATCGTCGAGCGCACGCTCTACACCATGGTCAACGAGGGCGCGGAAATCCTCGAGGAAGGCATGGCCCAGCGCGCCTCCGACATCGATGTCGTGTGGGTCTACGGCTACGGCTGGCCCGTCTATCGCGGCGGCCCGATGTTCTGGGCGGACACCGAGGGGCTGCTCAAAATCGTCGATGGGCTGAAGCGCCAGCAAGAGCGGATGGGCAGCGACTTCAGCTTCTCGCAACTCCTCCTCGACAAGGCGGAGCGCCGCGGGAAGTTCACGGGATGATCCGCGGCTGGCCATTGTGGCTGCGCATTGTCGTGTCGGCGGTCGCCGCACTGCTGGTTGGCGGCTCGGTTCTGGTTGCGGCCGTGGCGGGGCTCGCGGGCATGGCGTGGATTTTCGTCTTCGGAGACAATGTATGGCCCGCCTGGACCGACCCCGCCATCATGACGCTGGCCAGCTTGGCCGCCTTGACTATGGCGGTGCTCACGACATGGGCGATCTGGCAGAGTAGCGGTCCGCGTCCCCAGGGCGGATGAGCGAAGCGGGAGAGACGACGATGCCGCCATTCCGTTCAGGGCGCTCCTTCGGCCACGGCGGTGTTCGGGAGCAGGAGTAGCATTGCCCCGGCGACACCCGCCAGAACCGCGCCGGCCATGAACACGGCGCTCGATCCATCGCGGTCCCAAATTAAACCGGCGCCAAGGCTCGACAGCAGAGCGGCCATCCCGCTGACGAAAAAGAAGGCGCCGAAGCTGATCGCCCGCCGTCCTTCGCCCGCCGCGTCGGCGATCATCCGCGAGAAGACCCCCTGCGTCAGCGCCATATGCGCGCCCCATAGAATGACGCCGATCCCGATCGTCCACAATCCGCCGGCTTGCGAGAGGACCAGATCGGCGACGACGAGCAAGGCGATGCCGCCCAGGAGGATGGTTCGAGGCGCCATTCGATCGCTGAGGATTCCGGCGGGATAGGCGAGTAGCAGGTAGGACAGGTTGAAGAGGGTGAGCACGAGCGGCGACAGCGCCGGGCTGAGTCCAGCATCCATCGCCTTGAGAATGAGGAAGCTTTCCGAGAAGCGCGCCAGACCGAACAGGAAGCCAACGCCGATCAGCCGCTTCACGCCGGGGTCGAGCGTTCGGAAGCCGGCCCATTTCATCTTGACGGCAAGCGGCGCCTTCGCGCCTCCCTCGCGGAGCATCGCCCAGGCGAACAGGAACGACAGCGCCGCCGGGATCACGGCGATCCAGAACACCGCCCGAATATTATTGCCAAGCAGCAGCATCAGCCCAACGGCGGCGAGCGGCGCGAGAAAGGCCCCAACGGTGTCGAGCGACTGCCGCAGCCCGAAGGCGCGCCCCCGCAGGGCCGGAGGCGTCTCATCGGCGATCATCGCGTCGCGGGGCGCGCCGCGGATGCCCTTGCCAATGCGGTCGACGAACCGCGCACCCAGGATCGGCACTGCTCCGCTGGCGAGCGGGAACAGCGGCTTCGAAAGCGCCGCCATGCCGTAGCTCAGGAAGGCGGGCAGCAGCGCGTGATAGATTTCGCTCGACAGGTCCATCAGCAGGCTGACGATACCGAGCACCCAGACGGTGCGGGGTAGCCTGCCCTCTGATGCGCGATCGGTCGGCGGGATTGTGTCCATGCGGCGTTTGAGCAGTCGTGCCGGCCCGGCGCAAGGCATCATTCTCCGACGCAATTGTCAAACGGCCAGAATTGTTGCAGCCTGCAAAAATGATGTGGAACAGCAACGCGCCCCAAGCTCTTGCTACTCGCCTAGCGACCCTGTTCGAAGTGTTGGACGACCAGCGGGCTTCTGAACGCGCGGACCGGGCGACGCGGACCTTGCTTGCGGCAATCGCCGATCGCGAACCGGCTACGCTCGGAGCGGTCGCTCACGCCGCTGGCCGCGGTGCACCGGCGACGAGCAGGGCGGTCGAGAGTCTAGTGCAACATGGACTTGTCGACCGCGCCCCTGATCCGGCCAACCGCCGCAGGCTTGCGCTGCGCCTTACCGATGAGGGCCGAGCCCTCCTCGCCAAACGTGGCGCGGCGGCAGGGTCGCTGGTCGAGCGGTTCGGCAAGCTAGCCCAAAGCGAGCTTCGCGCTCTCGAGCGCGCGGTCGAGATCCTCGAACGCCTGCCAAAGTAACATTACTTGTTCTTCCCGGCATTCTTCCGCCGGGTTTCCCAGCCCTTCTTCGCCGCCGCCGACCGGTCGGTTTTGCGGCCGGAGCCCGACTCCTTGCCGCCCCCGCCGCGCGCATTCACCGTGCGCCAAGCGCGCTCCTCGGCCTCTTTCTTGCCGACGGCCGCGCTTCTCATAGCCCTGCTCGATGTCCCGCGCTTGCGCTCCTGCTTGTCGGTGTAAGCGTCCTTATCGCCACGCGGCATGGCCCTGCTCCTAGCTGGAGGCGGAAGCCCGCTGGTTCTTGCGATAATCGTTGAGCAGCTTGAGGCCGTAACCGGCCGCGAGCAGCATCGCGAGCGGCTTGGCGCTGCGACGCGCAACAGCCGCCGAGCCCGCGCCGGCCAGTGCCCCAGTGCCGCCGCGTCCGCTGCGGGCCATGAGTTTCTCGCCAATGTAGGCGCCGATGAGCTTGCCAAGCATGATGCTGAATCTTCTTTCTCGATGGTGAGGACTCAAAGCTTGGGGTGCCGCTGCGGTTCCGGCGAACCGTTGGGATTGCGCGCCAACTGCTGGTGGAATTTTTCCCCAACCCCGGCGCCCCGGAAGCTCATTCTCCAAAATTTTGGCGCAAATCAGGGATTGGCACACCTCTTGTATAATCACTGGCATCGGGTCGCCGCTCCGGCGGTCCGGCAAAAAGGGAGTGTATCAGATGTTTGCTCGTGGGACCTTTCAACGGCAGCTGGCAGTGTTCGCCGCCGCGCTGCTGATGAGCTCGATCGCGGTTGGCGCCGCGGTCGGCCCCGGCGCCGCCGGTGCGGCCCGCCCGCTCGTCAACGTGACCTATGCCTGACTTCAACCTTGAGCCGATCGAGGCGGTGGTGCCGACGCGGACCCCGCGCATGGCGCCCCCGCCCGCGGCAGAAGCGACGACGCCGATGCAGACTGTGGGCGTGCGCTTCGCTCCGCTCGCCAATCTGCTGTCGGGACCGGTGTTCAGCCGAGCGCGCGACATCATCTCGGCCAACATGACCGAGCTGCTCGACCGGGCCGAAGATCCGGCGCGCATGATTCGGGTCATTATCGCCGAGATGGAAGAGACGCTGGTCGAGGTGCGCGCCACCGCCGCCCGCTCGATCGCCGACATGAAGGAAATGGGCCGGGCCCTGCAGCGGCTCGAGACGCTCGAGGGCAGCTGGACCGAGAAAACCGAGCTGGCGCTGAGCAAGGGCCGCGAGGATCTCGCCCGCGCCGCACTCGGCGAGCGTCAGCAGGCAGCCGAGATGGCCGAGGGGCTGCGCGCCGAGATCAGCGACCTTAATCAGGTGCTGAAAGGCTATGAGCAGGACATCGCCCGCCTTCAGGCCAAGCTGCGCGAAGCCCGCGCTCGTCAGGCGTCCATCGCGTCGCGCATTGAAAGCGCTGTCGCCAGGGCTCGGGTGCGAGAAGCGATCCACGGCAACCGCGCCGAGGATGCCTTCGCCCGTTTCGAGCAGCTCGAACGCCGTGCCGACCTTGCCGAGGGCATGGCCGATGCGCTGGGCATGACCGGGCCGAAGAGCCTGGAAGAAGAAATCGTCGAACTGCGCACCGCCGAGAAGGTCGATGCGGCGCTCGAGGAACTGAAAGCCGCGCGCGCGGCGCGTCACTAAGGGGAACAGACCAATGGCACGTTATTCATTCAAGCGCCGCGACCGCAAGATCGCCGGCGTCGCATCCCGGCTCGGCGACGTGTTCAACATCGACCCGACCGTCATTCGCATCGCCTTCGTCGCGCTGGCGCTCGTCGTCAGTTTCAAGTTCGCCCTGCTTGCCTACGGCGGCGCGGCGATCTGGCTGCACGTCAAGGAGAAGAAGCTCAATCGCGACAGCGAACGGCGCAGCGACTTCGACCGTATGGCTGAAGTCGGTACCGGTCGCACATCGATCCATGCCCTGCGCACCCAGCTCGATGTCACGGATCGCCGGATGATGGCGATCGACGATCACCTCGCCCGTCCCAACGATGCGCTGGCGCGGGAGATCGAAGCTCTTCGGGAGGACAAGTGATGACCGACCCCACCTCCATCGCGTTAATGGGCGCGAGCCTGATCGCAACGCTGGTCATTGCCGCTGTTGCCCTGCTCAAGGGCTGGCGCGGCTGGCTCGACTACAAGCAGCTCGAGCTCGCCAGCCGCATCGGCGAGCCTGACCTGGCACCGACCGGCGGACGGATCGAAATCGCCGACCTGAAAGAACGTGTGCGCAAGCTGGAAGCGATCGCCGCCGGGATCGAACTCTAATAGTTGAAGCGAGCGGTAAGCCGTATATCGCGGCCAGGAAGCGGCGCATAATCCTTGAGCAAGCTCGTCGAGCGGCGCGCCTCGACATCGAAGATATTGTTCGCGGCCAAGGACAAGGTGAGATCGGGTCGATCGCGTATCGGATGCCAGTCGACGCCGGCGTTAACCAGGGTGAAGCCCGACGTCGGCAGTTCGAGCCCGGCCGTGCGGCGCTGGGCAAAATCGTGCTCGACCTCGACTCTGCCACTGATGGGACCATGCTTCCCGGTAAGCGCACCCTGTAGCCTGAGCGGCGGGATGAGCGGCGCGGGGCCGTAGTTCCTGATCGTCACGCGCGTTGCGTCCGCGACGCCCTCCAGCTTGATTTGCGTTCCGGCGAACGCCGCGAGCGGAACATCCGCCTCGACCTCGAAACCGGTGTAGCGCGCGGTTCCTTCGCGAAACTCATACACCGGCAGATTGTCGATCACCTCGCCGGTCGGCACCTGGTAGATGAAGTTTGAAAAGTGGCTGCCGTAGACTGTCGCCGTCAGATCGAACGCCGCGCTTGTGTGCTTAACGCTCGCCTCGAAGCCAATGCTGCGTTCCGGACGAAGATCGGGCTCGCCGCGCTCGAAGCTGGCATTGCCGCCGTGGGGGCCGTTGGCGAAGATTTCATCGGTCGAAGGAGCCCGCTCGGTTCGCGCCATGTTGAGGCCGACCTTCCAGCCGGGCACGACCGCGTAGGTCCCGCCGGCCGATAGCGAGAGCGTCGAGTAGCGGCGTTCGAGGTCGGGATTGCCGACGACCGGGCTCGCGTCCGCGGTGAGGTCGTTCCGTTCGAAGCGTGCGCCGGCCTCCAAGCGAAGCGGCCCCTTGTCGAGGTGCTGGACGGTGAACAGGCCGGCGGCCTTCTGCTGTGTCGGCGGAAGATATTGTTCGTCGCCGGCAATGTGCTGCCTCACGTCAAGGTACTGGACGCCGGAGATTCCGCCCCAACCACCGCGGTCGCGCTGAACGAGGTCGACGCGGCCTTCGGCCCCCTTAGAGAACACCTGGCTGCCGATGCCACCGTCGGTGCCGATCTCCTTGTGGTTATAATCGGAATAGCCGCCGCGCAGCTTCAGCTGACTGAACAGTCCCGCCAGTGGAACCTCGGCGCGCGCGTCGTAGCGCGTCTGGTGAACGTCGATATGGGTCCGCTCGGCCTCGACCTCCGGGTCGAGCGAGAAGCGCACCGGCACGCCATAGTTTGCGGTATGTCGCGTAACCGACAGGCCGACGTTCAGGCCGCCGTCGATGTAGGCCAACGACCCGGCGGCCTCAAACCCGCGGCCGTCGCTATTGGGCAGCCTGCCTTTAAGCGTCGCGAGTGACCGAATGTCGGGATCGGCGCTCGCGGCCGCCTCGGCGCGAAGGGGTGCCGAAAGGATATAACCACCCGTCCGAAGATCGTCGTTGCGCGTGTAATTCGCATCGCCATGGACGACGAAATGCTCGCCAAGCGGCACATCCAGTTCACCGTTGGCGAGGATTTCACTGGCCGCACTGCCGTAGCCGGCGACGCCTTGCGCATGAAGTGGTGTTTCAGGCACCCGACGGGGGATGCGGGAATCGATGACGTTGACGACACCACCGATCGCCGAAGAGCCATAGAGCAGGGCGGCGGGTCCGTGCAGAACCTCGATCGAGTCTGCAGTGAGGGGGTTGATCGCCACCGCATGGTCGCTGCTCGACGCCGATACGTCGAGGCTGCCGATGCCGTCAGTCAGGATGCGCAGCCGCTCGCCGGACAAGCCGCGCAGCACGGGGCGCGCGACGTTGGGGCCCGAGCCCGAGGTCGATACGCCAGGCTGATGCGCCAATGTTTCGCCGAGCGTCGGGCGTAGTTGGTTGGTCAGTTCCTGTCCGCCGAGCACCGACACGTCGCCGAGCACATCGTCGCTCCGCCGCCGGGTGCCGGTGACGATGATCTCCTTTGGCGCCGTCACCGGCGTCGCGACGCTGTCACTCGCCGGTGCGTCCCCAGTGGCACCAGAAACACCTACATCGCTCGCGCTGGCGGCGGAAGCCGTGAGCCCAACGGCCAGCGCAAGAGTCATCGCGGTGGAAACAGAGTACCGGCGCATGAAGGGAAATCACCTGAGTTATTGCGGGTCGAGGCGTCCCTGGCGATGGTACAATGTATCACCGATGAATGAATCGTCAGAAAGCGGATGCCTTACTGGTCTAGCGGCTGCAAGACGGCCGTCGTCGCTGTAATGGGTCGTCTATTCGAGGTGATCCGCGCCGGCATTGACGCCGGCAGCGAGCGTCAGACCGGTCGAGAGAATCGCGACGGCTACGATCCAGCTGGTCAGCACTTTCAGCACGATGGCCTTGCGTCGTTGCACAAGCCAGCTCGCGGGAAGGCTAACCAGTACGCACGGTAGGGCCAACGCCAGTACCGTAGGACGGCCGATTTCACTGGTCAGCGCGCCGACCATCAGCCCAGCCAGCACTGCTGCGAGA
This sequence comes from Sphingomonadales bacterium, assembly GCA_020200315.1. Classification (GTDB taxonomy): domain Bacteria; phylum Pseudomonadota; class Alphaproteobacteria; order Sphingomonadales; family Sphingomonadaceae; genus Sphingomicrobium. Next base: position 12,835 of record JAIVIZ010000129.1, read on the forward strand.
ACGGCCGCCGTCAGGGGAATTGGCCGGGCGACATAAATTGCCAGGGCAAACAGCAACGTCCCTGCCCAGCAAGCGATGACGACATAGGCTTGCCACTCGAGCGGAAGAACGATGGCACTGACGGCGATCGCGACAAGTGCGATGGCGACGATCGCCGCGAGCAAAGCTCTCCGAGGCGCATACGCCAACAGGATGCCGAGCGCGAGGCACAGGGCGATGGCGGGCACCGCGCCGTCGCGCATCAGGCAAGCG
>JAIVIZ010000130.1 GCA_020200315.1 Sphingomonadales bacterium
CCCTTGAGCAGTGCCGTCGGATCAGCGTCTGCTCGGGAGGTGGCCACAGCATAGCGAAATACCCGCCCGGCCAATGACCTCATGCGACGTGCGGTCTCGAGGTGACCCTTGGCCTCAACCTTCCGTATCGTCTCGAGCAGTTCCGCCGGTTTGATCGTAGCGATCGGCTTATGTTCGAGGTCTGTCTCGAGCAGGCTCAACAACCAGCGAGACTTTTTGATCGTCACGGCGGCGCGACCCTCGCGTTCTGCCCGGTCGAGATACTCTCGGCCAAGCGCACCGAAAGTGACCTCGCTCTGCTGCCGCTTTGCTGCTGCCGAAGCTTTCTTGGCCGCCGCAGGATCGATTCCGTCCGCTAAGCGGCTTCGGGCTTCATCCCGCCGCCGCCGCGCATCTTTCAGCGATACCTCAGGATAAGTGCCAAGCGAGAGTTTTTGCTCACGGCCATCGATCCGGTACTTCAGTCGCCAGAGCTTTCCTCCGCTGGGCTGCACCAGGAGGAAGAGGCCCTTCTCGTCGGACATCTTAGCCGGCTTCGGACCAGGTTTTGCTTTTTGAATAGCGGTGTCTGTTAACGGCATCGTGGGGGCCACATTTCACAGCTCGGATCGCGTGGCCCCCATATTGGCCCCCATCAAAACCCGGCCTCAGGCGAATGACGGCGGACAACCCGGACCACCGGGGTTATTTATGGCAGATATGTGAGGTTTCTTCAACCCGCAGCGAACAGAGGCGAACAGGGAAATGGTGCCCAGGAGAGGACTCGAACCTCCACGCCCTTGCGAGCGCCAGCACCTGAAGCTGGTGCGTCTACCAATTCCGCCACCTGGGCACAGGGACATTCGGGTAGGCGGCGGCGCTTAGAGGCCCGTGGCGCGGCTTGTCAATGCGGCCGCGACGCGGCAAGGACGCCGCCATGATCGACCGCTCGCAACGCCTCATCACCGTCTTCGGCGGTGGCGGATTCTCCGTCCAGCGAGCGTTCCCCGCGCCGTCGACGGTGCCGAGGCGGTGATCAACCTGATCGGCATCCTCAAAGGGCGGTTCGCCGCAGTGCATGTCGCGGGCGCCAGGAACCTTGCGGTAGCCGCGCGCGACGCGGGGGCATTGGCCTTTGTCCAGGTTAGCGCGATTGGGGCGAGCGCCGCCAGTGCCTCTGCCTATGGCCGATCCAAGGCAGAGGGCGAGGCAGCGATACGCGCGACCTTTCCAAGTGCCACCATCATCCGCCCAAGCCTCGTGTTCGGCCCCGAGGACGATCTTACCAACCGCTTCGCCCGCCTCGCCAGCTGGCCCGTCGTGCCGGTCATCGCACCGAGGACTTGCTTTCAGCCGATCTACGTCCGCGATCTGGCGAACGCGATTGCGACCGCGGCGCTTGATCCGACTGCTCACGCCGGAGAGACTTACGAGTTGGGCGGTCCGGAAGTGATGACGATGCGCGCGCTCAACGAGCGGATCGCCGCCATCGCCGGCCAATCCCCCGACTTCGTCGACCTGCCCCATTTCGCGAGCGATCTGATAGCGCGATTCGGCTTCCTTCCCGGCGCACCGCTGACCCGCGACCAATGGCTGATGTTGCAGCAGGATAATGTTGCGAGCGTGACCGGAATGGGGCTCAACGCGTTCGAAGTCACGCCAACGCCGCTGGCGTCCGTGGCCGGCGAATGGCTGGGGCGTTACCGGCAGGGTGGCCGGTTCGCGCCGCGCCGGCTTGAACGCGAGCAGAATATCCCCGCCGCCTGACCCTTCCCGCCCGCGCAAGGACCGTCCGTGCCGATCATTCTCGTCGTCATCATCCTCGGCATAGTCGAGGGCGTCACCGAATTCCTGCCGATCAGCTCGACTGGCCATTTGATCCTCGCCAACGCGCTGCTCGGCTACGATCCCGAGACGTGGAAAGTGTTCAACGTCGTCATCCAGCTCGGCGCGATGCTGGCGGTGATCGTGCTGTTCTGGCGCACCTTCCTCGCGGTCATCATGGGGCTGATGCGGCGCGAGCCCCAGTCCATCGCCTTCGTCCGCAACGTCCTCATCGCCTTCCTGCCGGCGGCAGTGATCGGCCTGGCCATTCACAAGACGATCGAGGCCATGCTCGGCTCGGCGAAGATCGTTTCGATCGCGCTGATCGTCGGCGGGTTAGCGATCATCGCCGTCGAGCGCACGGCGAAGACCGCCAGCATTGCGTCGGTTTCGGCAATTCCGTGGACTAAGGCGCTGGCGATCGGCTTTATCCAGTGCCTCGCAATGATTCCAGGGGTCAGCCGTTCCGGCGCGACCATTCTCAGCGCGCTCAGTCTTGGAGTCGAGCGGCGCACAGCGGCCGAATTCAGCTTCTTCCTTGCTCTGCCGACGATGGCCGGCGCGACCGCGCTCGAGCTGTTCAAGAACCGGCACGATCTCGGCCCGATCGGACTAGACATGATCGGGCTCGGCTTTCTGGTTTCGTTCGTGGTCGCTCTCGTCGTCATTAAAGCCTTCCTCGCGATTATCACCAAGCGCGGTTTCAGCCCGTTTGCCTGGTACCGAATTCTCGTCGGCGGCGCGGCACTGGTCTGGCTCACCGCTCGCTGAACGGCCGTTCAGGCAAAGCGCGCGAATCGTGCTAATGACCACTTTCCCTTTTTAGGAGAGTGACATGCGCGCCCTTCTGCTGACCCCGCTGCTCCTGCTGGCGAGCCCCGTCTTCGCCCAAGTTGCCCCTATGCCCTACCCGCCCGAGCCTTATCCGCCGGCGCCTTACGCCGGCCCGGCGCCCGTCACGATCCCGCCCGAGTTGACCGATCCCGCCATGGCCGCGCAGCTCGGACGAATGGCCGGGGCTCTGACGCGGGCGGTCATGAACCTGCCGGTCGGCGAGCTTCAGGCCGCAATCGAGGGCCGGCCGACGACGCCCGCCGACCGCCGCCGCACCATCGGCAGCGAAACGCATCGTTCCGGCAAGTCGATCGACCGGGATGTCGAGCGCGAGGTTGCCTCCAGCGCTGGTGCGGTCCAGAACAGCGCCCGCGCCATAGCGCGCGCTTTGCCGGCGCTTCAACAGGCGCTCGGACAAGCCGCCGCCGAAATCGAGCGCGCGACGGCCAATCTCCCCGATGCGCGCTATCCCCGGCGTTGAACCGCCTGACGCACCGCGCTGGCGCGCTACTCGCACTTGCAATCGATGCGCTCCCATCCATATGCTGCATTGCAGCATAGGGTGAGCACGCGCGTTTGCTCCGCCATTGATTGGAGCAGCAATGCGTCGAAATCTGGGTACGACCCTCTCCCACCTGAAGGATGCGGCGCGGCGGTATAAGCTGGCCGCACTGCCCGCGATGGAAATCGGTTCCGGGCGCCTCACCGAAGTGCACGACTTCGGTTCGAATCCGGGAGCGCTACGGGCGTTCACCTACGTACCGCCCCGAGTCGACCCTTGCGCACTGGTCGTCGTTCTTCATGGCTGCACTCAGTCGGCCGCTTCTTACGATCATGGCTCAGGCTGGTCCGAGCTCGCCGAACGCTTCGGGTTCGCCGTGCTGTTCGCCGAGCAGCAGCGGTCAAACAACGCGAATCTCTGCTTCAATTGGTTCGTCGGAGACGATTGCCGGCGCGGGCGGGGTGAGGCGCTGTCGATCCGCCGGATGATCGCGGCTGTAGTGGAGCTTGAATCGATCGATCCGGCGCGGATCTTCGTAACCGGCCTGTCAGCAGGGGGCGCGATGACGTCCGTCATGCTCGCCACCTATCCCGAGGTTTTCAACGGCGGTGCCATCATTGCCGGGCTGCCATTTGGCGCGGCGAGTTCGGTTCCGGAGGCGTTCGAACGCATGCGCGGCCACGGTCATGCCGCCGACGAGACCTCCGCGGCCATGGTCCGCGCAGCGTCGCAACATCGCGGCCCCTGGCCAAGCATCTCGGTGTGGCATGGCACGGCTGATCCGACCGTCGCGCCGATGAACGCAAAGGCGATCATCGGCCAATGGCGCTCGCTCCACGCCGTCGGAGTGGCGCCAGACCGTGAGGACATCATCGACGGCTTCCCGCATCGAGTGTGGATCGACTCCGATGGTCGCGAAGCGATCGAGGAGTATTCCATCAGCGGAATGGGCCACGGCACGCCGTTGCGGGTCAACGGCGAGGACGGACTCGGCGCAGCTATCCCGCACATGCTGGACGTCGGTATTTCCTCTACGCGCCGCATCGCCGAACGCTGGGGCTTGCTGAAACATGCGCGTTCTCGGGTCGTCGCCGCGAAGCAAGCCGTCCCGCTCCGACCGGCCAACCCCTCGGGCGAAGCAAGCGGTCTCCAGGCGACGATCGAGGCTGCCCTGCGTTCGGCTGGGCTGATGCACTGAAGGGGTCGAAAAGCGGCCGAATAAATGCAGCTGAATGTCGGGCCGCGGACTCGGAGCAGCGATCCGACTGTGACATAGTCCCGCTGGGGGACATGATGACGGACTATCGGCTTTACTGTCTTGATCGGCATGGCAAAATCCAGAGCGCCGAATGGCTCGCCGCAGACGCCGACGAGGAAGCGCTGGACAGGGCGCGCGCCCTCGACAAGCCAATGGTCTGCGAACTGTGGGATCGCGACCGCTTCGTCGGCCAAGTTCCACCGAGCGACTCTAACTGAGCCGGACCGGTACAAGCGAATGCAGCACGGTGGACGCCGCCCGCGGCGTCGCTAAAGCAGTCCGCCATGTGGCAGCTGTTCCAATTCCCCCTGTGCCCCTTTTCGCGCAAGGTCCGCCTCGTCCTCGGCGAGAAAGGCGTGGCGCATGAGTTGGTGCGGGAGAATCCGTGGGAGCGGCGCGACGAGTTTATGGACCTCAATCCGGCCGGCGAGACGCCCGTGCTGGTCGAGCCCGACCTCGGCCTGACCCTGATTGGCAGCCAGCCGATCGTCGAATATTTCGACGAAACAGTCGACAAGATGCCGGTCATTCACGGCAATGCGGCCGCCCGCGCCGAAATCCGGCGATTGACTCAATGGTTCGACGAAAAACTGTTCCGCGAGGTGGTCGAGCCGCTGATGAACGAGCGGATGCGCAAACGCCTGGTGAACCGCGAGTCCCCCGACACACGCGTGCTGCGTGACGCGATGCGGGTGGCGAACGGCCATCTCGACTACCTCGACTATTTGCTCGATCACCGCCGCTGGGTCGCCGGCGCGGGCCTCAGCCTCGCCGACTTCGCCGCAGCGGCGCAATTGAGCGTGATCGACTATTTGGGCGCGCTCGACTGGCGCGGGCACAAGCAGACCAAGGACTGGTACGCCGTGATGAAATCGCGCCCCGCGTTCCGGCCCCTACTCGGCGAGCGAATGGAAGTGATCGTGCCGCCGGCGCATTACGACAAGGTCGACTTCTGAACGGATGAACGACCCGTATCCTCATGAGCAGGTCTTCGTTCGCCTCGGACCATCGGCCATTCACGGAATTGGGGTGTTCGCCCTTCGAAACATCGCGGCCGGCACCAACGTCTTCCCCAACGATCAACGGCCTATCCGCTGGGTTTCGGCATCCGAACTTGCGCTCCTCGCCCTGCCGCCCTTTGAACGTGTCTTCTACGAAGACTTTGCCATCCGCCGCGGAGACGCATTCGGCTGTCCGGAGAATTTCAATCTCCTGACTGCCGGTTGGTATGTGAACGAACCCAAGCCCGGCGAGCCCGCGAACCTTCTCGCTACTCCCGATTTCCAGCTGATCGCGTCCCGAGACATCGCAGACGGCGAGGAACTGACGATCGTCTACGCCTCGTTCAGCTCGGGAGAAACCTAGCCGACTTTCGCCAAGGGCAACCTTCGCCGCGCCGCCATCAGATAATTCAACTGCAAATCATCGCTGAGGTACAGCCCGCGCGCGGGCGACCATGCAATTCCACATGTGTCGACCGCCTCTAGCCCCGTCTGCGCAAGCAGTTGCCCCATCCGCTCTGGCGAAATGAACTTGTCGTAGGCGTGCGTTCCGCGCGGAATCTTGCCAAAACCCTCCGCCAGCGTGATCGTCAGCAGCTTCGACCAGGCGGTGCGGTTCGGCGTCGACAGGATCAGCAGACCGCCCGGCGCGAGCCGCTCCGCCAAGGTCACGACGAAGGCGCCCGGATCGGCGACATGCTCAACTACCTCCATTGCCGTCACGAGATCGTAGCGGCCCTCAAGCGCCTCGACCGGCACTGCACGATAATCGATGTTTAGCGCCTGCGCAGCGGCATGGTCCCGCGCCGCCGCGACGAGTTCCGGTGCGGCGTCGATGCCCGTCACCGACGCCCCCATCCGCGCCAGCGGCTCCGCAAGCAGCCCCGCCCCGCAACCGACATCAAGCGCATTCTTGCCCGCGAGCGGCCGAAGCGACTGCTCGTCGAGCGCCCAATGCTGGTCGATCCGGTCCCGGATGTAGCACAGCCGCACCGGGTTGAGCTTGTGGAGCATCGCCGACGCGCCGGACGGGTCCCACCAGTCCCCCGCCATCGCCCCGAAGTGCGCGGCTTCCGACTCGATCACGCTTGACGTGGGCGAGCGCAACAGCGCCGGTATGCTTGTGTTGCTCATGGCCCGTTCCTAACAGGACGCCGCGCCCAACCCAAGGAGCCACGGCCGAGCAATGCCCCGCATCGTGATGAAATTCGGCGGCACGTCGATGGCCGGGATCGAGCGCATTCGCTCGGTCGCCGCGCGCGTGATGCGCGAGGCGGCGGCAGGGAACCAAGTGCTAGTCGTCGTCTCGGCGATGGCGGGCGAAACCGACCGGCTTGTTCAGCTCTGCCGCGAGGCCTCGGCGCTGCACGACCACAAGGAATTCGACGTCGTCGTCGCCAGCGGGGAGCAGGTCACCGCCGGGCTCCTCGCCATGACCCTCCAGGGCATGGGCGCTACCGCGCGCAGTTTCCTTGGCTGGCAGCTCGTCCGCGCTTCGGGAACCCACGGCAACGCGCGCATCCAAACAATCGAATCCGCGATGCTCGACGAGGCGCTCAGCGGCGGAACGATCGCCGTCATCCCCGGTTTCCAGGGGGTCAGCGAAGATGGTCGGGTCGCGACGCTCGGCCGAGGCGGGTCCGACACTTCAGCCGTCGCCATTGCCACCGGCGTCAAGGCCGACCGCTGCGACATCTACACCGACGTCGACGGCGTCTATACCACCGACCCGCGGATCGTTCCGCGCGCTACCAAGCTTGCCCAAATCAGCTTCGAGGAAATGCTCGAGCTTGCCGGCGGCGGCGCGAAGGTGCTGCAGACGCGATCGGTTGCGCTGGCGATGCGTAAGGGAATGCCGCTGCGTGTGTTGAGTGCGTTCGAGGATGTGTCGGGGACCGAGATCGTCGCCGAAATGGGAGCCCATATGGAACGCAACAGCATCGCCGGCATCGCCGCCGACCGCAACGAGGCGCGGATCACGCTGACCGGCATCGCCGACCGGCCCGGCGCGGTGGCCGCGGTGCTCGCGCCAATCGCCGAGGTCGGCATTTCGGTCGACATGATCGTCCATGCGGCAACCGCGGGCGAAGGTGCCAGCGACCTGACCTTCACGGTTCCGCGCGCGAGTCTGACGGTGGCGCGGTCAGCGATCGAACGCGAGCGCGACGCGATCGGTTACGCGGCGCTGCTCACCGACGATACGGTTGCTAAAGTATCCATCGTCGGCGTCGGCATCCGCTCCAATCCTTCGCTTGCCGCCAAGATGTTCGAAACGCTTGCCGAGCGGCGCATCAACCTGCTCGCGGTATCGTCGAGCGAGATCAAGGTCAGCGCGCTGATCGCGGAAGGCGAACTCGATCTCGCCGTCCGTGCCCTCCACACCGCCTTTGGCCTCGATGCGCCGACGGTCGCCGCGGGAGCCGCGGCATGAGCGGCGAAGGATTGATCTCCGAACCAAGGGCGATGCACGGCACCGGCGCGGGCGCCACGCGTCTTGCCGAACTGATGAAGCGCGGCACCGACTTCCTCGGCTGCGAGATCGCCATTCTTGGCGGGGCGATGAGCTGGGTCAGCGAGCGCAATCTCGTCTCCGCCATCTCCAATGCAGGCGGGTTCGGCGTAATCGCGTGTGGCGCTATGACGCCCGATCTGCTCGACCGCGAAATCGCGGCCACAAAAGAGCGAACGACGAAAGCATTCGGCGTCAACCTCATCACCATGCACCCGCAATTATCCGAATTGATCGACGTCTGCGCGCGCCACTCCGTGGGGCATGTCGTTCTCGCCGGCGGGCTGCCGCCCGGCGGAGCGATCGAGCGCATCAAGGCCGCCCAGGAAATTCTCCCTGAGGTCGCCGCCGACGTGCCGGTATTCGTCGCTGGCGGCATCGGCCGTGGCGAAGCGATTGCCGCCTATCTCGAAATGGGCGCGGTCGGCGTCCAGCTCGGTACGCGCTTCGTCTGCGCGACGGAGAGCATCGCCCACGCCAATTTCAAGAAGGCCTTCCTTCGCGCCTCCGCCCGCGACGCGGTCCCGAGCGTGCAGCTCGACGTTCGGCTACCGGTGATTCCCGTGCGCGCGCTCAAAAACCGCGAGACCGAGAATTTCGCCGCCAAGCAGCGCGAGATTGCCAACGCGCTCGACAGCGGTGCGCTCGAGATGGCCGAAGCCCAGCTCCAGATCGAACATTATTGGGCGGGCGCGCTCCGCCGCGCCGTTATTGATGGCGACATTGAAAGCGGCTCCGTCATGGCCGGACAATCGGTCGGCATGGTCAAGCGCGAAGAACCCGTCGCCGAGATTATCGCCGAGCTGGTCGCCGAAGCCGCGGCGGCGCTGAAGAGCCGCAGCTGACGCTTTCGCTCAGTCGGGCGTTCTGAAAAACATCCGTTCGATCCCCTGAAGCAGGAACATCGTCTCGCGGCGAACATCGCCGAATGCATCGGCAAGGTCGGCCGCGACTGACCACTGGCGCGCGTTCCTGTCCAGCACGTCGATGAGGCTCTGCATGCGCTCCAGAAACTCCTTCGCGCTCGCGGTCAGGTCGGCGTCGCTCCCGCTCGCCAGCGCCGGAAGCAGGCTGTCCTCGCCACCACGATTGAAATGATGACGGAGCAGCGCCGTTAGCCTCACCAACTCGCGCCGCATCGCTTCAATCCGTGGGGGAGCAGCCGCGATACCCATTCCGCCGCGCAGCGCGATGGCACGGTCGGACACGCGGGGTTCGGATCGCATCACGGCTGCTCCCTGCGCTGCTCAGGCGCGGCATCACTATACCCGGCCTGCGTAGGCCCAGCACGCGCTACCGCGTCCATTCCGGACGAGGAGGCGGACGTTACCGTGCGCTTGGCCTCGACCGACGTCCTCTGCTAGCGCTTGGCGATGCCCGCCACCGCCGCCACCGCTGCCCGCGAGATCCTCACCGGGCTCCACGCGCTGATGGCCAGAAGAGGCTCGGCACAGGCCAAGCTCGACCACGTCGTCGATCTCATTGCCGCGGCGCTGGCGAGCGAGGTCTGCTCGATCTACCTGCTGCGCGACAGTATGCTGGAATTGTGGGCGACGCATGGCCTGCGCAAGGAAGCGGTTCACGTTACTAGGCTCGGACTTGGCGAGGGCCTCGTTGGCTCGATTGCGCGCGACGGGCGCATCCTCAACCTCGCCGAAGCGTCGTCCAATCCCGAGTTCGTCTATCGGCCCGAAACCGGCGAGGAGCATTTCCACAGCTTTGCGGGCGTCCCGATCATCAATCGCGAACAGGTGATCGGAGTGCTCGCGGTCCAGCATGCTGATCCGCGACGGTACGACGATGTCGAAATTGAGGCGCTGCAGACCGTGGCCATGGTGCTTTCCGAGCTGCTCGCCAGCGCCCGCCTGGTAGACGGCACGCGGCGTAGCGCGCGCCGCGACGGCGGAACGGTGCGGCTCGCCGGACTCAAGCTGGTCGCCGGCAGCGTCTATGCCGCTTTTCGCCGGATGCGCGAGCAGATCGAGACGATGACCCGCGAGGCCGAGTTCGGCACCATCGGCGAGCACAACGAGATCCTCGAGACCTACAAGATGTTCGCCTACGACGAGGGCTGGTCGCGGCGGATCAACGAAGCGATCGACAGCGGCCTCACCGCCGAGGCGGCGATCGAGCGGGTTCAGCAACGCACTCGTGCGCGCATGCGCGAGATCGACGATCCACTGCTGAAAGAGCGGATGCACGATCTCGACGATCTCGCCAACCGGCTGCTGCGGATCGTCTCGGGCCGGATGGGGACGGCAGCGCAGACCGGCCTCGCCAAGGACGCGGTGCTGATCGCGCGCAATCTCGGCCCCGCCGAGCTGCTCGAATACGACCGGCGACGCCTCAAGGCGGTTGTCCTCGAGGAAGGATCGCTGACCGCCCATGTGACGATTGTCGCCCGCGCGATGGGCGTTCCGGTCATCGGCCGGATCGCGGACATCCGCCACATCGCCAGCGAAGGCGACACGGTGCTGGTCGACGGCGATGGCGGGACCGTGGTGGTTCGACCCACCCGCGCTCTGTCGGTCGCGTTCGACAGCCGCATGGCGATGAGCCAGCGCCGCCGCGCGGAGTTTGCGGCCCTTCGCACGCTGCCGTCCGAAACCAAGGACGGGCGCCGGATTACCCTGATGGTCAACGCCGGCCTGGCCGACGATGCGGCGGCGCTCGAGACCACGGGAGCGGATGGCATCGGCCTGTTTCGCACCGAATTCCAGTTCCTCGTCGCCGCCACCCTGCCCGGCCGCGAAAGCCAGCAGCGGCTCTACAAGACGGTGCTCGACCAGGCCGGTGCCCGGCCGGTAGTGTTCCGCACGCTCGACATCGGCGGCGACAAGGCGCTGCCCTATCTGTCCGACGAGCGCGACGAGAGCGAGAACCCGGCGATGGGCTGGCGGGCGCTGCGCCTCAGCCTCGAACGCTCGACCCTGATGAAGGCTCAGGCCCGCGCGCTGATCGAAGCCGCCGGCGGGCGGGTTCTGCGGGTCATGTTTCCGATGGTCTCCGAACCCTGGGAGTATGAGGAGGCGCGCGCGCTGTTCGAAAAGCAGTTCGCCTGGGCGCAAGCCGCCAAGCGGCCGGTCCCCTCGCGGATCGAGTTCGGCGCGATGCTCGAAGTGCCGAGTCTAGCCGAAATGCTCGATGTATTGCTGCCGCGCGTCGATTTTCTTTCGGTCGGCACCAACGACCTCACCCAGTTCCTGTTCGCCGCCGACCGCGCCGATCCGCGCCTTGCCGCGCGCTATGACTGGCTCAGCCCGGCCATCCTGCGCTTTCTGAAGCGCGTCGCCGATCAGGCACGCGCCGCCGGAGTCCCCCTGCGCCTGTGCGGCGAGATGGGCGGCCGGCCGCTCGAAGCGCTGGCGCTGATCGGCATCGGTATCGAGCAATTCTCGATCACGCCGGCGGCGATCGGGCCGATCAAGGCGATGGTCCGTTCGATTGACGCCGGGGCGGTGCAGGCGAAAATGAGCGCGTGGCTGGCCAAGCCCCCGCGCGACCTGCGCCGGCTGCTCGGCGATTGGGCGCGAAAGCACGCGGCTGTGCTAGATTAAGCCTTAGTCGCGACATGCTGAACCGCAAAGCAAGGCAACATTCGCGCGCGCGGTTGACACTGCCGCCTCCCGCCCGGCAATGCTGATGTGAGGGGATTTTGATGGACGAAATTGACAGCGGCGGCGAGACGGTCGGGCAGCGGCCCCGCGCCGCACGCGAGGCGCAGAAAATGACACTCGAGGCGCTCGCCGCTCAAACGCGTATCCCGGTTCGGCATCTCGCCAGTCTTGAGGAAAGCGAGTGGGACAGCTTGCCGGCGCCGGCCTATTGCGTTGGTTTCGCCAAGAATTACGCCGCTCTCGTGGGGCTTGACCGCGCTGAGATCGCGGATCAGCTCCGCGCCGAGATGGGCGGTACCCGCCAGACCTATGCGCAGACCGACGTGTTCGAGCCCGCTGACCCCAAGCGAACGATGCCCAAGTGGTTGATCCTGGGCGCAGTCGTCGGCGTTATTGTGCTGCTCCTCGCACTGAACTGGATGCGGCAGCGCGAACTGGAGCCGAGCGCGCCGTCAGCCACGACGACCGATAGCGCCCCCCCGCCGGCCACGACGCGGCAAACGCCGCCTAGCCCAGCCCCGACGGCAGTCGCCAGCGGTGCGGTAACCATCACGGCGCTTCAGGACGCCTGGATCAAGGTGCGCGACAGGAATGGCGCAGCCTTACGCGAAGCTCTGCTCAAACAGGGTGAGACGTTCGACGTGCCGCCGGGCGCCGCCGCTCCCGTTCTCGATACCGGCCGTCCGGAAGCGTTGCGCATCACTGTCGGGGGCCGCGACGTTCCGGCAATCGGCGTCCCCGGACACAGCGTTGCTGGCGTGAGTCTACTCGCCACTGACCTGATGCGCGGGCCCGCGATTGCTGAAACAGCAGCCAACCCACGTAAGACCGCACCTGCCGTGCGGCGCGCCGTGGCGAAGCAAACGAATGCTTCCACGATCAACACTACCAACGCCACCGCCAATAGCGAATAGTTCATTGCGGTGAAAGCCTGCGCGCGGCATCACCACGCCTCTGCCCGACTGACCGGAACCTGCCATGCGAATGCGATCCGCCTCCCTGTTTCTAACCGCTCTTTCGCTCGCCGCGCCAGCGATCGCGCGAGATCCGCCCAGCCCCGAGCAACGCATCGGCCGCGTCGAGCATCAGGTGCGGCAGCTGCAGCGCCAGGTTTTCCCGAAGGGTGAGCCGGCCGACACCGCGGGCTTCTCCGATGCGCCGGCGGCGACCAAGGACTCAGTCGACACGCTGACTTCGCGGCTAGACGCGGTCGAGCGGCAGATGTCCGACCTTGTCCGCACCAGCGAGGAGAACACGCACCGGTTGAGCGTCCTTGAAAGCGACCTTGCGCGGCTGCGCGCCGAACAGGACAGCCGCTTTAAGGCGCTCGAGTCCGGGCCACCTCCCGCTTCGGGAGGAGCCGCTCCGGCCGACGCGCCAACGGGACCCGCCGTGAATCGGGATCCGCTTCCCGTTGCGCAGCCAGTCGCGCCGTCGACGGCCCTGCCGACATCGAGCGGTCCCAGCTTCGAGGCAGCGGGCGAAGCGGCCTACCAGCAGGGCTACGATTTGTGGAGCGCCAAGAAATACGATCAGGCGATCACTCAACTTCGCGCGATGGTATCGAGTTTTCCGGGCCACCGCCGCGTCAGCTGGGCCAACAACCTCGTCGGCCGCGCCCTGCTCGACAAGGGGCAGTCCCGCGCCGCCGCCGAAGCGCTGCTCGCCAATTATCGCGGCAACCCCAAGGGCGAACGCGCGCCGGACAGCCTCTATTATCTCGGTCAGTCGCTGGTGAAGCTCGGCCAGCCGACCCAGGCCTGCAAGGCGTACGCCGAATTGAGCGACATCTACGGTGCGACCATGCGCGCCCAGCTGAAGGCGATGCTACCCGCCGCCCGCGCTCAGGCGCAGTGCAAGTAGGACGGTGAACCCGGCCGCCGCGGAGCGGTTCGAACGCGACCTCGCGCCGCTCGCGCCGCCGGGCACGCGGCTCGGCCTTGCAGTCTCGGGCGGCCCCGACAGTCTCGCCCTGCTGCTGCTCGCCGCCGACATGCGTCCGGGTGAGATCGAGGCGGTGACCGTCGATCATCGTCTTCGCAGCGGAAGCGTCCTCGAAGCTCAGGCCGTCGCGGCAATCTGCGCCGGTCGCGGCATTCCCCATGCGATGCTCGCCGCGCGATGGAGCGAGCCGCCGACGACCAATCTCCAGGCCCGTGCGCGAATCGAACGGTATGAGCTTCTGGCGGACTGGGCCTATACGAAGTCTCTCGACGCCGTCGTAACCGCCCATCACGCGGACGATCAGGCAGAGACCCTGCTCTTGCGCCTTGCTCGTGGCTCCGGCGTCGCCGGGTTAGGCGGCGTTCGTCCGTCACGTCCACTCTGCCCAGGCGTATCGCTGATTCGCCCGCTGCTCGGCTGGCGTAGAGCCGAACTCGCGACCATCGTTGCCGATGCCGCTTTAACCCCCGCCGACGATCCCTCCAACCGCGACCCCCGCCACGAGAGGGCGCGAATGCGCGCATGGCTCGCCGACGCCGACTGGGCCGATGCCGCCCGCCTCGCAGCGACGGCCGCCTGTCTGCGCGATGCCGATGACGCACTTGTGTGGACAGTTGGCTCTGTGGCGGAGGATCGCCTGACTCGCAGCAACGACGGGGTCGCGCTCGACCCAGCGGAACTCCCGCGAGAGCTGAAGCGCCGCCTGCTGCTGCTCGCCTTCGACGCGCTGAACGCCTCGCCGCCGAACGGCCCCGATCTCGCCCGTGCCATGGCCTCGCTCGAGGCGGGCCGCACCGTCACCCTTGGCCACCTCAAGCTGGAAGGCGGAGCCCTTTGGCGGCTGAGCCCGGCGCCGAAGCGCCGGGCCTGACGCCGCACACTCCAGGTCAGAAAGCCTGGCGGACCGTGATCCCAATATTGCGCGGCTGCCCGACATTGAAACCGAGCCGCGCCCGCCCGCCGCGTTCGCGATCGAACGAGAGCAGCGGCGTCTCGTCGAACAGATTCTTGGCATAAAGCACGACTTCGGTCCCGCCGCCGAACTTGAGCCCCGCCGACACATCCACCAGATCATAGGCCGGCAGCTTGAGGTCCAGCACCGTTGCGCCGGTTCCGGTCGCTCCGTTGAACGGCAAACCGGAGATGAAGGTGCGCGGGTTGTTCTCCTGATCGGACGGCTGCGTGAAGCGCGTGCCGACATGCTGATAGGAAGCCGACACGTACCAATCAGCATTCCTGCCGAAACGCTGACCGTAGGTTGCCGTTGCCGCGATCTGGAACCTGGGGACCGTCGGCAGGCGGTTGCCATCGCGGATGCCGCCGAGCACCGCGCCCGTACCATCGCGCACCGTCGTGTCGAACTTGCTGTCGAGGACCGATCCGGCGAGCGACAGATCGAGCCCGCGCATAGGCCGCGCAGACAGCTCGGCCTCAACGCCTTGGCTATGTGCCTTAGGCACGTTGAACACGACCCGCGACGAGCAGCTGCCGGCATCGAGGGTGACCTGGAGATTGCGGATGTCGCTGCGGAATGCGGCTGCGTTGAAGGTCAGGCCGTGGGCCTGCGCTTTCACGCCGGCCTCATAGTTCCACAGCGTCTCGTCCTTGTAGGTCTGGTACCCGCCAAAAATGGTCCTGTCCTGCGCGGTGCAGAGCGGGAGGTTTAGCGGATCGTTGACGCCGCCAAGGCGGAAGCCCTTCGAAGCCTGAATATTGAGGGCGAAATTGGCGTTCGGCTTCCACGTCGCAATCGCACGTGGGCTGAAGCCGTTGCTTTTGGTCGTGTCGCTGCGGTTGTCGCCGTTGGCGAACAGGCCGCCCGAGACGAAGCGCCGGCGCTCGTTGAAGTTATAATAGCGCCCGCCACCAGTCAGCTTGAACTGGCCGAAATCGTAGCTTGCTTCGCCGAACACCGCCTTCTGTTTGATCTTGTAGGGAATGTCCGAGTTGTAGGGCGAGTCCGCCGGGAAGCCGTTGGCGACTGCAGCGGAGGTGCCCGCGCCAAGCGTCGCGTCGGTGAAGGCATCGTAGCCGGGCGTCGGCAGGCGCTGCGTGTAGGCGCGGTCGACGTCCGAGTAGAAACCGCCCAGCACCCACTGGAACGGCCCCTTGCCGGTCGAACCGACGCGCAGTTCCTGCGTGAATTGCTTGAGCTTGGTCCGGTCAACCAGGTTCGAAGGCAGATTCACGCCAGCCGCCGGGTAGCCGAGATCGATCGAAACCGAGCCCGTCAACGCGGACGCGTCGCGGCTGACGAAAATATTGCGATGAATGTAGCTCGTTACGGAGGTCACCTCGAGAGACTCGCCGAGCGCTGCGGAAGCCGTGAGATCGGCGAGCGCCGTCTTGTCGCGGAAAGCTTCGCGCAACTTTAGATATTGCTCATCCGTCGCAAAGGTGTGGGCGGGAGTGGTGAAGGCGTTCGAATAAACGTTGAACACCTCCTCGCGGTTGAAGCCGTTCGCCTTGATGTCCTGGTAGACGATCCGCGGGGTAAGCTTGATGCCGGGCGCGGGCTCCCACAGGATCGACGCTCGGCCGCCGATGCGGCTGCCGGAATTGACGTTCTTTTTGCCCTCCGGTCCGATGGCATCGATGAATCCGCCGTAACGCGTGCCATAGCCGACCAGCCGCACGGCCGCCGTCGGGCCCAGCGGGAGGTTGACCGCACCTTTCAGCCACCCGCCGAGCGCATCCTCCTGGACCAGGTTGACGTTGGCCTCGACCAGCCCCTCGGTCCTGCCCAGCTTGGGCTGGTTGGTGATGTAGCGGATCGTGCCGCCGACGCTGCCGGATCCGAACAACGTGCCCTGCGGCCCCCGCAGGGTCTCGACGCGATTGAGATCGAACAGATCGAAATCGGGCGTGAACAGCGATAGCGAGACGACGCTTTCATCGAGATAGACGCCAACCTGCTCCTTGACGCCGGGCTGATCGCGGACGATTTGCCCCGCCGACACACCGCGCACCGATACCTGGCTCTGCCCCGGGCCAAGATTCTGCACCGCGAGGCCGGCGATGTTGCGGCTGACATCCTCGATCGTCACTGCGTTGGCGCGCTGCAGATCGGCCTGGGTCTGGGCATTGATCGAGAAAGGCACATTTTGAAGCGTCGAGGCGCGCTTGGTCGCCGTGACGATGATCGCGTCGGGTTCGGGCTCGGCGGTAGGCGTCGGTGCCGGCGCGTTGGTCGCCTGCGCGACATCCTCGGACGTCGTCTGGGCGAACCCTGGTGACGCGATCGCCACGACGGCAGCGCCGCCCAGCAGGAATCGAACGGTCGCGGTTAATGTGCTCATCTAGGCTTCCCCCATTTTTCTTATGCACACCTGTTCTGGACTCGAAATCTGGCCTGCGGAAGAGGAAGCCTGCAACGCCGCGACAGTCGCGAAGCACCTGTTGCAATCAGGCGACATGAGTTGATTTTTCGCGGGTGTCCCCAAGTCTGCGCAGGCCAGACCAGCCCTTTCCCGCTAACTTACTGTTTACCTTGGGATTGACCAGGCCGATTGGTTGCGCTTCACGCTGCTCGAGCGAAATTTCAGAAGGTGAACCGATGCGCAGCGTCAAGGCATGGATCATTGCAGCAGCGGGAGCCGCGCTGCTCAGCGGTTGCGCAACGAATGCGCCGCCGCCGCCCGTTGCACAGGCCCCCGTGGCGGCGCCCGCGGGTCCGAAATATACCTGGACAAACGGTTTCGCACCCAAGGCGCACGAGGACGCGGTAGCGGCCTCAAGAAGCAGAAGGGCTACAGTCGCAAATACGACAATGCGCCGATGCCCTTCATGCAGATGTACGATGCCAAGGGGCTGGCCTTCCATGCCGGTCCGAATCCCGGCTACCCCGCCAGCCACGGCTGCGTCCGTCTGCCCTACAAGTTCGCCGAGCGGCTGTTCGGAATGACCAGGATTGGGACGAAGGTGGTCATCGAGGGCTAAGCGATCCCGCTCGTTCCATTGTCATTAAGGGTGTTGCGCTTATCTTAGGGGCATAGGGGGCGCTTGCCCCGCGAGGACCCATGCAATGAACGAGAAGAAGCCCGGCAACCCCTGGACCAAGTCGCTGCTCATCTGGGTCGGCGTTTTGTTCGGGCTCGTCCTGTTCGTGCAGATGATCGACGGCGGCAGCCGCTCGGCGGTCGGTCAGCCGATCGCCTACTCCGAATTCGTCCGCCAGGTCGATGAGGGCAATGTCCGTGCAGTGACCATGGCCACTGCGTCCGCTGGCTCCAGCTCACAGATCGCCGGTAAACTTGCCAACGGCCAGGTCTTTCGCACCGTCGCGCCAGCCGACGCCAACGTCTCCGACCGGCTGATCGGCAAAGGCGTCGCGGTTCAGGTCAAGGCGGAGGAGCAATCCTCGCTGCTGATGCTGCTGCTCTATCAATCGCTGCCGTTCCTGCTCATCCTCGGCGTCAGTTTCTTCGTCTTCAAGCAGATGCAGAAGAATGCCGGCTCCGGCGCGATGGGCTTTGGCAAGTCGCGCGCGCGGATGCTGACTCAAAAGGAAGGCAAGGTCACTTTCGCCGACGTCGCCGGCATCGATGAAGCCCGAGAGGAATTGCAGGAAATCGTCGAATATCTGAAAGATCCTGGCAAGTTCGCCCGGCTCGGCGGCAAGATCCCCAAGGGGGCCCTGCTCGTCGGCTCGCCCGGCACCGGCAAGACCCTGCTCGCTCGCGCCATCGCCGGTGAGGCGGGTGTGCCGTTCTTCACCATCTCAGGATCGGACTTCGTCGAAATGTTCGTCGGCGTCGGCGCGAGCCGGGTGCGCGACATGTTCGACCAGGCCAAGAAGTCGGCGCCGTGCATCGTCTTCATCGACGAGATCGACGCCGTTGGCCGCCATCGCGGTGCCGGTCTCGGCAACGGCAATGACGAGCGCGAGCAGACCCTTAATCAGTTGCTGGTCGAAATGGACGGCTTTGAGGCCAACGAAGGCATCATCATCATTGCCGCGACCAACCGCCCCGACGTGCTCGACCCGGCGCTGCTTCGCCCCGGCCGCTTCGACCGTCAGGTGATGGTGCCGCGTCCCGACATCGACGGGCGTGAGCAAATCCTCGCTGTTCATATGAAGAAGGTGCCGCTCGCTCCCGATGTCGATCCGCGCGTGATCGCCCGCGGCACCCCCGGCTTTTCCGGCGCCGACCTCGCCAACCTCGTCAACGAAGCGGCGCTGCTCGCGGCCCGGCGCGGCAAGCGGCTCGTCGCCATGAGCGAGTTCGAAGAAGCCAAGGACAAGGTCATGATGGGCACCGAGCGCCGCTCGATGGTCATGACCGAGGACGAGAAGAAGATGACCGCCTATCACGAGGCCGGTCACGCCATCGTCTCGATCCACGAGCCGGCCTCGGACCCGATCCACAAGGCGACGATCATCCCCCGCGGTCGTGCGCTGGGCATGGTCATGCGCCTGCCGGAGCGGGACAGCTACAGCTATCATCGCGACAAAATGTACGCCAACCTGGCGGTCTCGATGGGCGGCCGCGTCGCCGAGGAAGTGATCTTCGGCTACGACAAGGTGTCGTCGGGCGCTTCGTCCGATATTCAGTACGCCACGGGGCTCGCCCGCGACATGGTCACGCGGTGGGGCATGTCGGATGCGCTCGGTCCACTGCAATATGCCGATGCCGACGAGGAAGTGTTCCTCGGCTATTCGATGAACCGGCAGAAGCAGATGTCGAACGAGACGGCGCAGGCGATCGACACCGAGATCCGCCGGATCGTCGAGGCCGGCTACGACCGCGCCAAGCATCTCCTCACCGAGCACCAGGACGAGTTGCACAAGCTGGCGCAATCGCTGCTCGAATATGAGACCCTCTCGGGCGACGAGATCAAGACCGTGCTCGACGGCGGCTCGATCGACCGCGGCGGCTCTGCCAAGCCGGCGCTTCCAGCGGCTGGTTCGTCGATCCCCAAGAGCCGTCGCCCGGCGGCTGGGCTGGGTGGCGCGGCGCCCGCCGGCGCCTAGTCTCTGCCGGAACGGCGGCGCCTCATCGGTCGTTCATCTCGCCTCGGCCACGTCCGCCGCGCAGGGGCGGGCGAATGAAAGACCGGAGGCAAGGCATTGCGAAAGAAAGTGTTACTGGGCGTGCTGCTCGCCGCCGCCCCGCTGACCGCGGCCAGCGCGCAGGATGTTCAGCATTTCCTCGCACGAGCGGAGACGCTCATCCGGCGCGGACCGTTCGCATTGCTCTCGCCCGACTTCTATCGGCTGAAGTCGCTCGTCGAAGCCGACGGCAATCAGCTCAAGGCGGAATATGCCCGGCAGGCTGCGCTCCATCACCCGACCGCCTTCTGTCCGCCCAGCGAAGACAAACCGCGAGTCAGCAAGGACGAGTATCTGACCGCACTGCGCGCCGTACCGGCTGCCCGCCGTGCGACCACCGATACGAAAGACGTGTTGCGGGGGGTTCTGGAGCGGAAATATCCGTGCCGGGCGTAAGCTTGGTAAGTGGCGAGGTGGCGCCGGTCGAGGGGTGATGCTAGCCGAGGGGCCGCATGCGGCGCATCGGTCTTCTCGGCGGAAGCTTCAACCCGGCGCACCGTGCCCACCGCAAGATGAGCCTCGCGGCGATGGAAGCGCTGAGCCTCGACGAGGTCTGGTGGCTCGTCTCACCCTGCAATCCGCTGAAGACCGCGGCGGGGATGGCATCTTTCCCGGCGAGGCTTGCTTCGGCCCGTGCCGTGGCGCACGGTTCGCGCATTCGCGTATCCGAGATCGAACAACGGATGGGCACCCGCTACTCGGTGGACACGGTCGAAGCGCTCATTCGCCGCTTCCAAAGCGATCGCTTCATCTGGTTGATGGGCGCCGACACTGTGGCGCAATTTCATCAGTGGAAGGATTGGCGCCGGCTTGCCGCCATGCTGCCGATTGCAGTGCTCTCCCGCCCGGGGTATGATGGCCCGGCCCGCGCGGCTCGCGCGATGGGCTGGCTGCGGTGGTTCGTCCACCCCGCCGCCACGGCACGGAGGTGGACGGACTGGAGCGCACCGGCAATCTGCCTGCTTCGCTTGCCCCCCGACCCGACCTCCGCCACCCGCCTCCGCGCGCTCGACCCCGACTGGCCCACTCGCTTCGGATCGGGCCGCTTCGACCGTGCGTTGCGCAGTCGTCTTTCACAGGAGAATGTTTGACCGACCCCCTTCCCGGCACCGCCGCGTCGCCCCCACTGCCCGTCAGGCACGCGCAAAACCCCGCTGACGTCGCCGCGCTTCATGCGCTCGTCCTGCAAAGCCTCGACGACGACCAGGCGGTGGAGACCATTTCGATTCCGCTCGCCGGCAAGTCGAGCATCGCCGACCATATGGTGATCGCGTCCGGCCGCTCGTCGCGTCAGGTGGCATCGATGGCGGCCAAGCTCGCCGACAAGATCAAGCAGCAGTTCGGCAAAATCGCCCGAATTGAGGGTCTGCCGGTCGCCGACTGGGTGCTGATCGACGCCGACGACGTCATCGTTCACCTGTTCCGGCCCGAAGTGCGCAGCTTCTACAATCTGGAGCGGATGTGGGCGTTCGGGGACGAAAAGGACTCGAAGGCCGGCGCCGCCTGATCATGCTGCTCCCGCTGCTCGCCAGCTTGGCGGCACAAGCCGCAGCGCCGCTCGCGTCGCCGGTTCCGCTCCCGGCTTCAACGCCCGCTGTCGCGCGCACCGCTTCACCCGACCTCACGCAGCTTCAGCGCCGGCTGGAGGCGATTGCCGAGGTGCCGAGTGGCGATGCAGGATTTGCCGTGCTCGATCTGCGAACCGGCCAGGCGATCGGCGTCCACGGCGATCGTCCCTTCCCGATGGCGAGCACGGTGAAGGTTGCGATCGCGGCGACCTACCTCGCCGACGTCGATGCCGGGCGGCGCACGCTCGGCGACATGATCCCGGTCGATGATCGGCTCCGCCTGCGGGCCGACGGTATCACCCTCTTCGCGCCCCACCCGGGCGTGACGCTATCCGCCGCCAATCTGATCGAGCTGATGCTGACGCGAAGCGACAACACGGCGACCGACGTCCTGCTCAAGAACATCGGCGGCCCGGCGATGGTCGAGATATGGCTCCAGCGCAACGGCATTAAAGGGCTCCGGGTCGATCGGACTATTGCCGAGCTGTTGCTAGACCGCCGCGGTGCGCGGGTGGCGCAGGGCTCGACCGCTGCCGAAACACTGCGCCAGTGGGATCCTGTCGCGCCCGGATCGGCTCCGGAGGCGGAAAGCGACGGCGGCCAGCCAAACACCACCTTCGACCGCGACCCGCGCGACACGGCGACCCCGCTCGGCTATGCCGAAT
>JAIVIZ010000189.1 GCA_020200315.1 Sphingomonadales bacterium
GGTATTGACGAAGCCCGCGGCGTTCATTGGCATGGCCATATTATCATTGCCGGCCATGTTCATGTCATTTTCCATGGCCATGTTGGAATTCATATCGTTCGCCATCATCGCATTGTCGGCCATGTTGGCATCGGCATCGTCGTTCACCCTGTTGTTACAAGCGGCGGTGGCAATTGCCAGGCTGGCAACGGCGGCGGTCAGAATGAGTCGCATGAGTGGGTCCTATCCCTGTTCCTGAGAGTATGTAGAACGCACGCCCGCGCCCACCCGTTCCTAGGGTGCGGCAGTTGGTTCTCCGGCACAGCCGCTGCGCGGTCGGATATAGAGCCGCTTGACCAGCGGCCAGCGCACCGCGGCCTGAGCTTCGATCTCGGCCACCAGCCGCTCGACATCGCCGGCGCTCATCGCATCGTCGAAGTCGACCGACAGCATCGCAGTGATCTGGTCGGGCGAGCCATGAACCGTCAAAATCTCACCCACCCCGGTTACGCCGGGGCGCCGCTCGACCATCGATCGAATGTCGGAGACCAGTTCGGGATCGGCCGCTTCCCCGATTAGCAGCGCCTTCGATTCATAAGCGAGGATGTAAGCGATGACGGCAAGGATCGCTCCAATGACGATCGAGGCCATTCCGTCGAAGCGCGGATCGCCCGTCAACTGGCTGATCCCCAGCCCGATCGCGGCAACGACGATCCCGGCCATCGCCGCGCCATTTTCGAGCAGTACGATGAACCCTGGCGGGTCCTTCGAGCGCTTGACCGCGTCGATCCAGCCAAGCTTGCCCTTGGCGATGCGGAACTCCTTGAACGCGGCGATCGTGGACCAGCCCTCAAGCACGAAGGCGATCAGCAGCACGCCATAAGCAACGATTGGCGACACCGCCGGCTCGGGATCGGCGATGTGCAGATAGCCTTCGTAGATCGATACCCCTGCGCCCAGCGCGAACACCAGCACGGCGACGATGAAGCTCCAGAAATAAAGCTCGCGGCCATAGCCGAACGGATGGAATTGGTCGGCCGGCCTCCGCGCCGCCTTCCGCCCCCACAGAAGGAGCAGCTGGTTGGAGCTGTCGACGACGCTGTGAATGCCCTCGGTCAGCATCGCCGAGGAGCCGGTGACCGCGGCCGCGCCGAACTTTGCCACCGCAACGCCGAGGTTGGCCCAGAAGGCGATCCACAAGGTGCGATTATCGTGGGCGCCGGCGCTCACTCTGCGCCCTTCACCAATTCGCCATTCTTGATCACCGCCTCGACATGCTCCAGGAGACGCACGTCGCGGGTCGGGTCGCCGGTCACCGCGACGATGTCGGCATAATGGCCGACGGCGATCGCGCCGACGTCGCTTGCCCGTCCCAGCGCCTCGGCAGCACTGGTCGTGGCCGCGCGGATCGCCTGGAGCGGGGTCATCCCCCATTCGACCATCTTGGCGAACTGTTTGCCATTGTCGCCGTGGGGATAGACTCCGGCGTCGGTGCCGAATAGCATCTTGACGCCCGCTTTGACCGCGCGCTGGAATGTCTGGCGCTGCTTGAGGCCGATCGCCTTTTCCTTGTCGATACTCTCCTGCGATGTGCCGTTGGAGGTGCCGGTCGCGAGGATATAATCGTCGTTATAGATATCCATGTCGAACCAGGTGCCGTGCGCCTTGGCGTCGGCGATCGTTGCGTCGCTCGCCAGGCTGGCGTGCTCGATGGTGTCGACGCCATTATCGATCGAAGCGCGAATGCCCGCATCGCCATGGGCATGTGCGGCGACCTTGAGCCCGAGTGCATGCGCCTCGTCGGTGATGGCGCGAATTTCATCGGCGTCGAGCTGCTGCGCGCCGGGCGAGTCGCCGGCCGAGAACACTCCGCCGGTAGCGCAGATCTTGAT
>JAIVIZ010000131.1 GCA_020200315.1 Sphingomonadales bacterium
CGCATGAGGTCATTGGCTGGGCGGGTATTTCGCTATGCTGTGGCCACCTCCCGAGCAGACGCTGATCCGACGGCACTGCTCAAGGGGGCGCTGATGGCGCCGAAGACGTCGCATCACGCGGCAATCTTAGATGGGGATGGCCTTGGCGCTCTGCTGCGGGCGATCGATGGCTACGAAGGTCAACCGCTCACCGTCTTGGCTCTGAAGCTCACGCCTCACTTGTTCGTCCGCCCTGGAGAATTGCGGCGAGCCCAATGGGCTGAATTGGACTTAGACGGTGCTGTTTGGACCATTCCGGCCGAGCGAATGAAGATGCGTAATGCCCATCAGGTCCCGCTTTCCCGCCAGGCTGTCGTCCTGTTCCGCTCCGCGTTCGCTCTCAGCGCCCGTCAGAAATTTATATTCTCATCCCTTTATCCCGGGAATCGGCCCATGTCCGAGAATACGATCAACGCCGCCCTGCGCCGATTGGGATACACGGGCGAGGAGATGACCGCACACGGCTTCCGAGCCACCGCCAGTACTCTTCTCAATGAATCGGGCAAGTGGAGTATGGACGCCATCGAGCGTGCGCTTGCGCACAGAGATACGAACGCGATCCGCGGCACCTATCATCGGGGGCAACATTGGGATGAACGCGTTCTCATGGCTCAGTGGTGGAGTGACAACCTCGACATTCTCCGGGCCCGGGCCCGATTGCAAAAGCCAGAACCCGGAAGTGAAAACGGCGGTTTTCTGTCATATCTTTGACTTTGTCGCTGCTTTCGGCTAACATGAAAATGCCGTAACGCCACTGACGCGGCACTCACTTCAACAGCAGGATCGAACATGGGAACGCCAGCTAAGGTGCTGGCGGCAGGTGATGTGCGCCGTTTGCAGGCGCGCGTGGCCCAGGGCCGCTACGCGCTTCGAAATAAGGTCATCGTGCTGCTCAGCTTCAACGCCGGCCTGCGGGCTTGTGAGATCGCCGGGCTCGACTGGAGCATGGTTGTCAGCGCCGATGGCAAGATCGCCAACTGCATGATGATCGGTGACGCGATTGCCAAGAACGGGCGAGGGCGGCGCCTGCCGATGCACGCAAACCTAAAATCCGCACTTCTGCGGCTCCACGCTTATGAGGAGCGGCCTTCGTCAGGACCGGTGGTCTGTTCCCAGCGCGGCGGGCACATGACGCCACGAAGCGTCGTGAACTGGTTCAAGCGCTACTACGATGAGCTTGGGCTACAGGGGTGCTCTTCCCACTCTGGCCGCCGAACCTTCATCACGCGGTCGGCACGGTTGGTGTCGCGAGCAGGGGGCTCGCTCAAGGATGTTCAGGAGCTCGCTGGCCATCGCGCCATCACGACCACCGAACGCTACATCGAAGGGGACCGAGACGCTCAGCGCCGCTTGGTCCGCATGTTATGATCACGCTGCGCCGCTTCCGCCTGATCGAGCAAGCTCTTCGGGACCAAGGCTACGGGCCCATGATCGACTGGTCGGAAGCGATCAGACCGCCTCGAGATGCCGCGGAGTTCGCCGCCGCTGCCATCTACGTGATCTGCAACTCCGGCATGAAGGTTACCGTCGCTGCGCCAATTGCCGTGCGCTGTCTTGCAGCCTTGGCGATCGGCAAGTCAGCCACAACGGTGTTTGGGCATCCGGGGAAGGGGCCGGCAATCGACGTCATATGGCAGCAGCGTGAGCAGCTGTTTTCCGGGTTCACCGCTGAAAACGCCAAACTCGAATATCTCGAAACTCTGCCGTGGATCGGGCCGGTCACGAAGCACCATCTCGCCAAGAACCTGGGCATGGATACGGCTAAGCCCGACGTCCACATGGAGCGGCTGGCGCGGCGCGACGGCACTACCACGGCGACGCTGTGCAGGCGCTTGGCTCTGCTCACTGGCTACCGTGTTGCGACGATCGACTCCGTCCTGTGGCGGGCCTGCGCTGATGGGCTGCTCAATAGCCGTGCTTACGAAGCGCAAGGCTGGAAGGCCGCGTATCGGCCCGGCGTTTATGATCTCGAGTTCGAACAGCTGCTCGATAGCGTCGATCAGCAAGCAAGTGACCATGTTCCGGCGGCTTGAGCCCGTCTGACGCACCGCGGCTCCGCCGCAACCCTCAACTGCTAACCAGAAGGAGCATTGCCATGTTGGGCAGTGAACAGACGAACTTTGCCTCGAACAGTCCCGTTCCCCGTGCCGAAGCGATCGCCAGGCTCAACGACCAGCTGCGCTGCACCGCGCGAGGCGGACAGATCATGGTCACGCGAGGGGTCAGCTCACTTGAGGGCTTCGATGCGGCCGAGCTCATGGCCGCGCTGTCGAGCTATGACGGGTTCGATCCGGACAACGATCCTCACGGTGAGCGCGACTTTGGCGATCTGACGCTATGGGGTGAGGACCTGCTGTGGAAGGTCGACGCTTACGACCGCGTCCACCAGTTCGCGTCTCCTGACCCTGCTGACGAACGCGTGACCAGTCGCGTGCTCACGGTCATGCTCGCCACGGAGTATTGAACGTGAGCAAAGTGCTGCGTCGGGCTCAGCTGCAGCGATGGGCGAGAGAGTATGCCTTTGCACCCGGCGCCCAGCCACCCGAAGGCTGGCCCGACGCGCACCGTCTCTGTCCGGCTGGCTTATATCCCTTGCAGTGTGGGGAGAACGCGCGCGGCGTGCTCACCGCCATCTACGCCGTAGCGAATGCAGGTCGTTTGCTCCTCTTCGAAAGTCAGCCGCTGCGGCCCTCGGAGGAGTGGACGCTGCTTGAGGCGGGGTGGCGGTTCGTACGCGACCATAGGGCCGCGGCGGGTCCCTGGTCAGGGGTCCAGACGACGATGGTTGAGCGCCTCGCTGAGGCGATGACGATCCTGCTGCTGCGATGTCGCGCCTCGACAATCCGGTGTGAACGGGTGAGCATCGGGAACGTTCGGGGCGGAAGCTTCGATCTTACTCTCGAGCGACTGCTGGTCGGCAGGTGCGTGGTCGTCGTGCTTCTCGGGCGCGGGCACTACACTGTCGTTCATGGCTACACGGGAAAGAGCTGGCTGCTGTTCGATGCCACTGGTCGAAGCTGGACCAAGCGCAGGCTCGAAGCGAGCTTTGGCCGGCCTGATTGGCGAACAGCCCAACCGTTCGCACTTGCGCTGTCTCGATCAATCTAGCCTCCACGCGGGGAATCGCATTCTAACTCGAGCAGCGTTGGGCGCTCATCGACAGGGCTAGTCTCAATGTCGGTTTCCGACCTATTGCAGACATTCCGTCCCCGGTCTGGCGCGAATGTCTGCTAACGACCCATTGCAGACATTCGCTTCTGCGGTCAGGTTCGCGAAATGAGCGAAGTCAACTACCCGGGCGATGAAACGCCGCGCCTCACTGTCCGACAAGCGTTCGATGCTGTGCATCAGTTCCTAGAGGCTTATTGGGAGCGCGGGTTGCGGTCGTCGGACGACATTCGGCACCTGCTGAGCGCGATGGATGGCTCCATGACGGAGGACGGTGCACCGATTGACCGAGCCCAGTGGAGCGACTGGCTAGAAGCTGTTGCGAAGGTCGAAGCGAGCGGCCGAGCCAAGCAATGCTAATGGCAGCTCCCCACCCGTTGCAGACATTCGCCAGCAGGTGTCGCTAGAAGTCCCTTCCCTAGTCTATCAGGCAGAGGACTGAATGGAGATCACCATCACCAAAGGCGCCGTTGCCGACAGCCTGCACATACAACGGAGCGACGGCACTCTTGTAAGCACGACCTTCCCACACAAGGGTCCAATCCCTCACGACGCCGTCCACTTCTTCGTCGAATCTGAGCTTGGGATGCAGGACGGCTTTTGGGGGCTGGTGGCGACCGGGAGCCATCCCGAGGAGGTTGGGCCCATGGCAAAGGCTGCAGGTCACCCGAGCGCTGCACGCCCCGGCCTGCCACAAGCGGGCATTGTGTCGGCTATCCAGGCCGAGCGTATCGTGGAATGCTTTGAGGCTGATCTGTGGGGTCCTGGCTGCGATCCACAAACCTTCCGCGAGACGGTATCAGCCGGCTGCGAGCAATCGCTTGTGCCGGCCATTCCGATAGATGACGAAGCGATCGAACGAGTTCGGCGCCGGTTGAAGGAATTCCGGCAACACTGGATGGGCCTGCCTCTTGGCCATAGCTGCCGTCTAGAGTGGGCCGACGGCTGAAGCGCTACTCAACAAGCCGATGCGCGGATGTCCGCTCTCCACCCATAACGGACATCGGGAAGAACGGAACGGGGTTTGAGCAAAATCGCTTTCGGGATCTGTCATTTTGCCGGGGCCTTGGGCGGATTGGCCGCGACCCAATCCTGGATTGCTTTCCAGCTCCCATCAGCCTGTTTTTTGAAGACCGTCACGTAAGGTCCGGTCATTGTGGTCGTCGGCTGTTTGGTTTTCGGATCAGTGCCCTTCATCGTAAGATGGCCCTGCGACAAAGCCAGGTCCCCGGACTGTGCGACTTCCAACCTGTCGGAGGTCAGCGTTACGTCGAAATTCGGGTCTTTCAGCGCTGCTGCGTAGACGCCCCGTATTGCCGAGGTTCCGACTTGTGCCGGGGCGCCCGGCAAGACGAACACAGCGTCGCTTGCATAAGGCGTGACGAGCGCATCAAGATTTTTGGTGTGGAACGCCTGGTTCCAGCCCGCTTCTATCGTAGCGATAGCCTGCTTGACGTTGGCGCCGTCGCCTGTGGTGGCCTTGCCCCTTTCACTCTTGTCGCAGCTTGCGGCAAAGGCTGCCAGCACCACTGCCATCAGCAACTTGGTCTTTCCGGTGGTAATCATGATCCGCCCCCCACTTCAGTTCAAATTAAGAACCAATCACGAAAGTCTGCGTCGCGCAAGTTCACCGCCGGCTGGCAATGTCCGTTTTCCACCCATTGCGGACATTAGAACGCTGGGGCGTCCAAGGCTGGCAATCGCAACGCGCCACGCTGATGCCTAACGAGTGAGGCCACCTCGCGTCGAAACTTGGCCGGCTCGGATGCAAGGGCCGCCATGCGTGCGGCTGCCGGATGAAGGGCCAACCCGGTGGGGCTGGGCCGTCTAGGATGCAGCGAAACATTGCTGCCGCATCATCCGCACGTCCAACAAGGCTCGCAGCGATCCCAGCGTTGTAAGCCATCCATCCGCCCCGGTCGGGCTCGTCTATTGCTCGCGCTTCATCCAGCAGCACCGTGGCAGTCGCGTCCAGTGAATGGAAATTTTCTGCGAGCCGTTCTGCTTCGTTCGCCGCTCTTTCGGCGAAAGAGGCCATCGCGGACGCGACTGCCCGTCGACACGTATTCCACGAACTCCGCGACGCGATCGCCGAAGTCGAAGCTCACGCTTCCCATCTCGGACCAAAGCCAATGGGCGGCGACGTTGAGGTAACTGCCCTTGCCCCCATCCGCTCGGCTGAAACTCGACTGCTGTCAGCCACCAGCCGCGGTCTGCAAGCCATGTCCGCGACTGGCCCTTGCGGCGGAAACCTAGCGGAGCGAGCGCCGCCTTGGCAGCGAGAGCTATAATTTTGTCGTGCGGTCCCGGCATTTGTTCCCCCGAGGCGAGAACCTAGGCGGAGCAATGTCCGCTTTCCACCAAAGCCAGCCACAGTCGACTTTGAGCGCCCTTGGCGCGATAGGCTTAGAAGGGCTGACCAAGACCGATCATGTTGCCCTCACTGTCGCGCAACCACGCGGCATATTCGCCGACGCCTTTGCTCGCGTAATTGCCTTCGATCTTGGCGATGCCGTTCTCGGTCCTGAGTGGCCCTTCGTGATATTCCTCAAATACAACGCCGCGCCGCTTCAGCTCGGCAACCGTCGCGGCGAGGTCGGAAACCTCGAATCCCATCTGCGTGAACGAACCATCCGACACGCCGTGCGACGTGAACAGGGCGAACTCGCACCCGCCGACTATATAACGCAGGCCGCCTTCGCGCTCCTCAGCAGGATCAAGTCCCAGCTTCTCGGCATACCACAATCTGGCGCGATCCAGGTCAGTTGCTGGCAAGCGCGTGAGCAGTTTGAACAGCATTATCTGGACCTCGCTCGTTAATGTTAGCCCCCTACTACGCTCAAGCCGGTGCGGCACTAGCACCGCCTTTCGACCCATTCACGACATTAGCGACTTAGGTCTGCTTCCGACCCATTGCAGACATTCGCAGACGGCACCGACACTAAATCCGGAGCTTCGCAATTGCCGCTAACACCCGGCGCTCATTCGTCGGTTTGCCTGCGTTGGGTGCTCCGGCCAGCACCTCACCACCGAACTCCTCGGGCCTTTCATAGGCACTCGCCAAGGCGAAGGGCACACTATGCGCCTGCAAGAACTCTGCGACGGCAGTGACCAGTCCATCGCCTAAATTGACGTCGAGAAGCGCAGCCGAGGGAAGTTGTTCGTTTACCAGCGCGAGCGCGTCCGCCACGGTGCCTACTGGTCCCATGACCTGCCATCCGTGGCGCTCGAGCATGAGCTGAAGGTCCATGGCAATCATGAACTCATCCTCTACGATCAGCATCGTCTTGCGCATCTAAGCTCAGCTCGAGAGATTTGCCTTCCCAAGCGGAATGACCATCTCCACTCGCAAACCGCCCTCAGCATATTCCTGTTCCAGCTTCCCATGAAGGTTGTAGGTAGTCGTGAAGCGGAGGAGCTGCGTGCCGTAGCCGGTCGAAGCGGGGGGGGTTACTGCAGGACCACCCCTTTCCACCCAGTTGAGGCGAAGCGATCCTGTCCCCTCCTCGAACTGCCAGCTAACGTGCACCTGTCCGCCCGACACACTCAACGCGCCATACTTGACGGCGTTCGTCGCTAGCTCATGCAAGACCATGCCCAACGACATCGTTGTGCGGGGAGCAAGGGTGACGTCAGGGCCCTCGATGACAACGCTGCCGGGATCACCGCGATAAGGCTCGAGAACGCGCGCGATCAATCCGCTCAGGCCAGCATCGTCGTGCTCGGAGAATGCGAGGTCCTGAGCATCCATCAGGGCCCCGAAACGGCCCAGGAATGCGTCGCGGTACTCTTCTGCTGAGCGGCCTTCAGTCGGCATCTGCCGGGCAATGGACTGCGCCACGCCCAGTACATTTTTCATCCGATGGCGCAGTTCCCCGAACAGCATGTCCTTCGCTGCATCCTTGGCCCTACCTTCAGTCACATCAACGATGGACACCAACATGGAATGACTATTCCTGTCGGGATGGGTCAGGGTTCGAGCCGTGATCAGCATCGTGCGAGCGCCAAGGTCGGGGAAGTTATGCTCGACCTCATAATTGACGACGGCCGTCGCCCTGGGCAGCAC
>JAIVIZ010000032.1 GCA_020200315.1 Sphingomonadales bacterium
TGGATGCCGTTGAGCACCGGCTTGGGCGCACCGGGAAAGGTCTTGGTCAGACCCTTCATGACGTAGCTATATTGGGCGGCCATCGGGTCGCTGGTCCTTTGATCTGTCAGGGTATGGCGCGCGTTTAGGGGATGCGCGCCTTATGGTCCAGCGTCGTCCCCTGTCCCCTCCTTCAGGGAGAGGATACGTCAGTCCCGCCCCACCATCTCCACCGCGTCCGGCAAGCGGTAGCCGGCGAACCGTTCGCGCAGGGTCTTCTTGCTGAGCTTGCCGGTCGCGGTGTGGGGCAGCGAGTCGACGAACTCGATCGCGTCCGGCAGCCACCAGCGCGCGACGCGCGTCGACAGGTGGGCATAGACGTCATCGCCCGTGACGTCGCTGCCGGGACCGCGGACCACGATCAGCAACGGGCGCTCGTCCCATTTCGGATGGACCACACCGATCGCCGCGGCTTCGGCCACACCCGGGCAGCCGATCGCCGCATTCTCGAGTTCGATCGAGCTGATCCACTCGCCGCCCGACTTGATGACGTCCTTGGCGCGGTCGGTGATCTGCATCGATCCATCGGGGTGAAGCGCGGCGACGTCCCCCGTGTTGAACCAGTTGTCCGCGCACACCGCGTCCCCCGCCTCCTTGAAATAGCGGCGAATGACCCACGGGCCGCGCACCTGCAGCTCTCCGGACTGCTTTCCGTCGCGCGGCAATTCCCGGCCCTCGTCATCGACAACGCGGTGCTCGACTCCGAACGGTACACGGCCCTGGCGGCAAGTGTAGGCGATCTGCTCCGCGTCCGACATCTCGTCCCAGCCGGCGGGTGGCCCCGGCAGCGATCCCAATGGGGATGTCTCGGTCATCCCCCAGGCGTGCGAGACGTGAATGCCCCGTTCGCGGAACCAGCAGATCATCGCGCGCGGCGCGGCCGATCCGCCAATCGTCACATATTTCAGGCATTCGAGCTCGCTTCCGGTCCGCTCGATATGCTCGATCATGCCGAGCCACACCGTCGGCACTCCGGCCGAGTGTGTGACCTTCTCGTCGCGATAGAGGTCGCACAGCTGCGCCGGGCGATAGTCGGCGGAGAGCACCAGCTTGCAGCCGGTCAGCGGCGCCGCCCACGGCACACCCCAGGCATTGGCATGGAACATCGGCACGATCGGCATGACGCAGGCGCGCGATGACAGGTTGAAACTGTCCGGCGCGACCTCGGCAAGCGCGTGGAGCATGGTCGAGCGGTGGTTGTAGAGCACGCCCTTGGGATTGCCCGTCGTGCCCGACGTGTAGCACAGCGCGCACGGATCGAGCTCGTCGCCCTCCACCCAGGTGTAGCGGCCGTCGTGGGGCGCCAGCCAGCGCGACAAAGAGTGCTCGTCCTCCTCTGGCGCGTCGAAGCAGATGTAGCGCTCGACCATCGGCCAGCGCGGCTTCATCCGATCGACGAGTTCGGCAAAGGCCCGATCGTAGAGCAGAACGCGGTCTTCGGCATGATTGACGATGAAGTCGAGCTGATCGTCGAACAGCCGCGGGTTGAGCGTGTGGAGGACGCCGCCCATCCCGATCGCGCCGTACCAGGCGGTGAGGTGCGCGCTGTGGTTCATCGCCAGGGTGGCGACGCGGTCGCCGGGATTGATTCCGGCTGCTTCGAGCGCCTGCGCCATGCGCCGCGCGTCGTGGGCGACGGAACGCCAGTCGGTACGGGTGACCTCCCCGCCCGACCAGGCCGTGACGATCTCGCGGTTGCCGTGCTCGCGCTCGGCGTGATCGACCAGCCGCATCACGCGCAGCGGCCAATCCTGCATTGCCCCCAGTGCCATCGCGCCATCCCCGGCCCCGTGCGGTGAACAAGGTGGCGCTTATTCCTGGGACAGGCAAGCGGTTTAGAAGGGCATTTTGAACCCCGGTGGCAGCGGCAGGCCCGAGGTCACCTTCTGCATCTCAGCGCCGGCGGCGAGGTCCGCCTTGGAGCGGGCGTCGTTGATAGCGGCGGCGATGAGATCCTCGCACATCCCCTTTTCGGACGGCTGCATCAGGCTGTCATCGAGATTGACGCTGAGGATGCGGCCCTTGGCGGTGGCGCGGATACGGACCATCCCGCCGCCCGACACGCCCTCGACCTCGACGCGGTCGAGATTGTCCTGCGCCTTCTGCAACTCGGCCTGAGCCTCCTGCGCCATTTTCATGATGTCGTCGAAATCAGGCATTGGCGTGACCTTTCGGATGGATCGATTCGAGCGTGGCGTCGGGGAAAGCGGTGAGGATCGCCTTGATCGCCGGGTCTTCGAGCACCGCGGCGCGGGCGCTCTCCTCGGCCATCTGCGCCTGTTCGTGTAGGGACGGGTCGCCGCCCGAGTCGACGAGAGCAATGGTCCACTTCGTCCCTGTGGCCGCTTCAGCATAGCCCGCAAGTTCGCGCGCGAAGTCCGGACCCAGCGGACGGAGAGGACGAAGCACCAGCTCGCCGGGCACGAATCGAACAAGGCCGACATGATCGCGCAACTGAATCCCGAGCCGGTGCCGGCCGGCTTCTTCAAGCCGCTCGACCAGCGCCGGGAAGCTCGTCGGCACGGCAGAGACTGATGCCTGGGGCGTGGTGGCCGGTGGGTGTGCCGCGGACTGCGTGGGCACCGCCGCCCCCTCCCCGCTCGCCAGCCGTGCCATCAACGTCGCCGGGTCGGGCAGATCGGCGGCATGCACCAGGCGCAGCAACGCCATTACGGCGGCCTCCTGCGGATCGGGCGCGACGGAGACGTCCTGCAACCCCTTCAACAGCAATTGCCACAGGCGATGAAGCACCGCCCAGCCGAGCTTGCCGGCAAAATCGGCGGCGGCTTCGCGTTCCTCCGCGGACTGGCTCACATCCGCGACTGCGCCAGCTTTGGTTCGGCTGACCGCGTGGATCGTCTCCAGCAGCCCGCGCAACAGCGCCGCCGGGTCGAGCCCGAGCGAATGCGCCTCGTCAAGCTGGGCGAGAGTCGCGGGCGCGTCTCCGGCGAGCAGCGCGGCGAACAGACGCCGGACGCGCCCGCGATCGGCGAGGCCGAGCATGTCGCGCACCTCCACGGCATCGACCCGCCCACCACCGTGCGCAATCGCCTGGTCGAGGATCGACAGGCCATCGCGGGCGGATCCCTCGGCGGCCCGAGCGATCACGCCGAGCGCCTCCGGCTCGACTTCGATTCCTTCCGCCTCGGCGACCTTCGCGAAATGAGCCGCGAGCGTTTCGGCGGGGATACGGCGAAGATCGAACCGCTGGCACCGTGACAATACGGTGACCGGAACCTTCGCCACCTCGGTCGTGGCGAACAGGAATTTCACATGCGCCGGCGGTTCCTCGAGCGTTTTCAATAAGGCGTTGAACGCATTCTTCGACAGCATGTGGACTTCGTCGATGATGTAGATCTTGTAGCGCGCCGAGACCGCAGCGTAGCGCACCGCCTCGATGATTTCCCGGACGTCATCGACCCCGGTGTGTGAGGCGGCGTCCATCTCGATGACGTCGATGAATCGCCCCTCGGTGATCGCACGACAGGGCTCGCACGCACCGCATGGATCGATCGTCGGTCCGCCGTTGCCGTCGGGCCCGATGCAGTTGAGCGCCTTGGCGACCAGCCGGGCGGTCGAGGTCTTGCCGACCCCGCGGACGCCGGTCAGGAGGAAAGCATGGGCGATGCGGCCGCGCGCAATGGCGTTGCCGAGCGTCGTCACCATCGCATCCTGCCCGATCAGCTCGCCGAACGATTGCGGCCGATATTTGCGGGCAAGGACGCGGTAGGGACCGGCGAGCGCGGCGGGAGGCACTACCTCGGGAAGGTCGAGGCCCAGGCCCGGCGATTCGTCGTCATCCATACGGTGGGTTTAGGCGGTGGACGGCCTGTGTGCCATATGAGTCATCCCGGGCTTGACCCGGGACCCGCCTCCTTTGGCGGCCGTCACGGAGTAATCCGTGACGTCAGTCGTGTCGGGCTTTGCCCGCACGCTGGCCGGCCCTCGACAGCTCTACGCACAGCGAGCGAATGCAAGCATTCGCGTCTCTATGCTCGGTGTCTCGGTGGGAGCCGGGACGACCCGGGCCGAAATCGTTGTGGCTGCTTCCTTCCGGACCTGACCAGGTTGGCGACAGGCCCGTCCGCCCGACTCCCGGGCGGTCCTATGGGCGAAAGATGGCGCGCGATCAACGGCAAGCGCGGATCGCGCGCCCTCTGCCTACCAGCGGACCGTGCGGCAGATCCGCACCCGCTGGTGGTGACGCCAGCGCATTTCGCAGACGCGACGCATGGCGTGATGATGCCGCATCCAGCGGCGGTCGCGCATGTCATGTCGATCGCGCATGCCCCGTCCATCGCGCATATCGGTGTGCATCCGGTCGACGGTCCGAACCGTCGTGGTCTGGTGGGTCGGCGTCGTTCGTGTGGTTGTGACGGTAGTCTGCGCAGATGCGCCGGTGGCGAGCAGGCCGGCGACGATGGCGATGATAAGTTTGGGACCTATATACGTGTGTGACCCAGCCTTGAGTTAAGCTTAACTGCGATCGCTGAAATACTCGCGCGCGAAGTCTAGTCCCTTGCGGGTGATCTTGAACCCACCGGGCGCGTCCTGCGCGTAACCTTGGTAGATGAAATTAGATTTTGAGTCCTTATGAGACTTCAGGTTGCGAACCAGCT
This sequence comes from Sphingomonadales bacterium, assembly GCA_020200315.1. Taxonomy (GTDB): domain Bacteria; phylum Pseudomonadota; class Alphaproteobacteria; order Sphingomonadales; family Sphingomonadaceae; genus Sphingomicrobium. The sequence goes on from JAIVIZ010000032.1 coordinate 4,659, forward strand.
GGGAGAACTTGGAGTCGGGGCGGCTCGCATTTTTAGCTGTGTGTGCCTCTGACAGCTTCACGAACTGCGGCATCTCGTCAATGAGGTCGGAAGTGCTAATTTGACCGTCCGGGCGCACTGACATGATCAGCAGGGCGTATTTCCAGAGGTCAGCGCGAAGGTCGATTTCTACAGGTGCTGACGCTTTGGGCCCTTCCAATGGCGCTTCAATGCGCTTCTGAGGCTCGACCGCCCGCATCCGCTGTTGCTTGCGCTCTTGCCTAGCGATCTTTCTCACGTCCTCGGCCACCGGCAAATCTTCCGGCATGATCCCGCTCAGTTCGCGCATGGTCTGGCGAACTTTCAGCCCTACCTCGTAGTGGGCATCGCAAGCGCGCTCTTTGCCAACGATATTCTTGCTGCGGAGCTTTTCCTCCGTCTGAGTGATGCGGAAGAGGTTAGCGGCAAGCTCTGTGCTACCCATGTGATCAAGGATGTTCGCCTTGGTTGGGAGGCTCTTGTAATCCTTGATCTCTTCGACGCCACGGCCGCCATAAAGCCCTTGATAGCCTCTATTCTGAAACTTGCCGAAGTCCTTCGCGGTGTGGACGCCGGAGGCCATTGCTGCGCTTGCGAGACGCTTGTTTTCTGCAACCACTTGGTTGCGCAGATAGAGTCGTTTTTGGTTCTCGGAGAGGGCGTCGAAGTCCACGCCATCTCGGTCTGCCAGTTCCTGGCGCCGGGTCTGGATAGCGAAGTAGGTCTGGGCGAAAGCGACCGCTTTCAAACGCGAGGAGGCGTTTTGGGCAATCAGGTAACTGGCATAGCGCGTCAGCTCGTAATTCGCGCTTGGCCTGCCTCCTTCGGAGTTTTTCGGTGTAGACCGCAAAACCTCCACGAAGTGCCCCGAGGGATCGTGACCAGCATTCTGGCAAGCCGTTTCTGCGCGGCGGATGACGCCCTCGAAATCCTCCCACCTTTTGTAACCGAGTAGTGCTTGAAGGTCGCGGGCATACCAGCACTTGTCGCCGCGCCCATTGTCGTGACCAGCGTCTTCGAAGCGGTCGATTAGCGCCTCGATCCCGCCCACCGCGCCGGAGGCATTCACTAGGTCCGTGACCTCATTCGGATTGGTTTGAGCAATCCGCTGCATCGCCTCATCGAAATCGTAGTCGTATGCGACAGGTTCGTCCTTAGGGGTCCGGTTCATGCGATCAGTTCCTTGTAGGTCAGGCGACCGGAGGTCTGATCAAGCAAGGCGTTTACCCGATCCCCTTCGCCAAGATTGCGGAGATTGAAGCGCCACGTCATTTCGCCGAGATAGCGGCTTAGGTGCTTCGGCGAGAGGTAGTGGTGAGTGCCGATAATCTGGCGCTTGAAGAGCGACCAGACGCCCTCAATGCCGTTCGTGTGGTTGTAAAAGTTCTTCACGTATTCGCCGGCGCTGTGGTTGACCGTGTGGTGGTTATAGCGCCCTTGGAGCCCTACAAATCCCACATGCTCGTCAGTCATGATGTTCGCGCCCGGAGCGACTATGCTAGCAATCGCGCCCTGCACGTTCACGGCCCGCAGGTTGCGCATGGTGCCGGTCACAAGCTCACCGCCACGCTCTAGGATGCCCATGACGGCAACTTTGCCCTTACCGCCCTGCTTGCCGCCTGTGCGCTTGCTCTCGTGCTTGTTCTTCTCCTTGCCGCCGATGAAAGTCTCGTCTGCTTCGACCTCGCCTTCGAGCGGGCGGTTGAAGGACTTCGTCTTTGCGGCATGGCGAAGCCGGTGCAGCATGAACCAAGCCGTCTTTTGCGTGACGCCGATATCCTTGGCGAGCTGTGTGCTGGCGATGCCCTTCTTGTGCGAAGTGATCAGCCAAATGGCCATCATCCACTCGCGCAGACCAATCTTGCTGTCCTCAAAGATCGTGCCGACTTTGATGGAAAAGCGTTTGCGGCAATCACCGCATTTGTGGGTGCGCCGATCGGCGAAGTGATAAACCTTGGTGTTTCCGCAGGTTGGGCAGAAGGCGCCATGCTTCCAGCGGATTGCAGTAAAGTGGTCGATCGCGGCTTGCTCGTTCGGGAGTGCCGACATCATCTGGATGAGGGTTTCGAACTGCTGCTTTTTGGGGGCGATCTTTTCCATGCCCCCTTATGCGCTTCAAATCAGATTGGGTCAAGCACATATATAGGCTCCATAAGTTTCATGGCATGTCCTCTCCAAGCGGGCCGTGACGCAGCCCTGCCCGCCCAATCGCCGGGAATGCGCACGGTTCCTTAGCGCCGCCGCCAGTCGTGCGCCGAGGGCGGCATGCGCACGGTCATCTCACCATCGGGCACCGTCACCTGGCACGCGAGCCGCGAGGTGCGGGTCACGCCGGGCGCGATGTCCAGCAGGTCATCCTCCTCCTCGCTCGCCGGCGGCAGGCGGGCGAAGTCCTCGAGCGCGACGATGACATGGCAGGTGGAGCAGGCCATCTGCCCCTCGCAGGCCCCCTCGAGCGGCTGGCCGTTCGCCTGCGCGAGCTCGAGCAGGGTGCCGCCCGGTTCAGCGTCGACTTCCCGGTCTAGGCTGCCGTCGGCCCGAAGGAAGCGCATGCGAGTCATGCGGTGAAGCTTCGTTG
>JAIVIZ010000033.1 GCA_020200315.1 Sphingomonadales bacterium
GCTCAAGAAGGGCCAGCTGCTGTCGCCGTCGTCGACGACCTATCTGCTCAACACGATGGGCAACACCAAGACCGGCCGCAACCGACTGAAGGGCGGGCTCGAGCCGGGTTGGTCGCTGAGCCACAAGACCGGCACCGGGCAGGTCCTCGGCAGCGTGCAGGCCGGCTATAACGACATCGGCGTGATTACCGGCCCGGATGGGCGCAGCTATGCGATCGCGGTCATGATCAAGCAGACCACCACGCCGCTGATCACGCGCATGAACCTGATGAACGAGGTGGTTCGCTCGGTTATTCGCCAGCACGACATGGGGAGCGAGAACGCAACGCTCTGATCGCTTGTCAACCTTCCGGCTGGGCGGGGGCCTGCCTGTTCCTAAATCGTCCTCACCCGGCTTAAGTGGAACGATGTCGACCAAGGCTCATTCGATCTGCGGCGCTGCGCGGCCACCTGATTCGTTATGCTGAGACGCTCTTGCCACACGAAAGACTCATTGAACGTTTACTCAAACAAGCCAATTGCACCGCAGAATCGTTTGTGCGATTCTCACTATCCAACCCCGCCAGGAGAATGAGCATGGCCGCTAGAAAGCAGTTCTTGGGGGTTTCCAAGGTGAGCCCCAAGCTCAGAGATTTGCTCGCGTCTACAAAGAGTCGAGAGGTCACCGAAGAGGAGCTACATGAGCAGCGTGTCAGTTTTGCCTTCGGCAATGCGCCGGCAAATGCAGATCTGATCACAAAGGAGTCGGTGCGCGCATCGTCACACAGGATCCGTCTAGGGGCCTAGAGACAACGGCTCGTCCGCGCTAAGGGCGAGCCGTATGTCGGTACGAGAGAAAGACGACCCGCCGCTTTTTGCCCGGGTGCAGGAGCAAAACCTCCTTCGACAGTATGATCTGCTGACCAATTGTATGGAGATCGGCCTCCGCAAAGGAATTGAGGCGTTCGACAAATATACGCTCTGGTCGCTCAATGCAGCGGCGGTGGCGAACATAGCCCAGTTCGGTGGACGCTTCAGAGACCCAGTTCGGTGGACGCTTCAGAGAAGAGCCGATCTACGTCAGCGACCACATCCCTCCGCACTTCAACGACGTTCCCGACCAAATGGATCGATTCATATCCTTGGTCCATGAAAACTGGGATATTATCGAGCATCCAACGTTGCTGCCGGCCTACGCCTTGTGGCGGATGAATTGGATCCATCCTTTTATCGAAGGCAACGGCCGAACTGCGCGAGCTGCATGCTATTACCTGCTGTGCCTTCGTGCCGGGCGCCTGTTGCCGGGCACGAATCGTACCGGAGCGAATTAGGGATAACCGAGCCCCATACTATGCGGCGCTGAAGGCCGCAGATCAAAAGTGGGCCGAAGGCCACTTCGACGTCAGCGAACTCGCCGACTACCTACAAGAGCTATTGGCGGCACAGCTAGAAAGCGTCTGACTGTTACCCTATGCGTTACCTTGAGCGCCCGCAGTAATTACAAAGAATGCAGAAAAACTGGAGCGGGCGAAGGGATTCGAACCCTCGACCCCAACCTTGGCAAGGTTGTGCTCTACCCCTGAGCTACGCCCGCTCGGCGATGGTCCGGCCGCGCCCACAGGAGGCCGGCCGGGGGTGAGGCGGGGCGCTTAGCATCGGCCCTGACGAGCGGCAAGTCCTTCGCTGATGCGGTAGCCAGCGCCGATCCCGGCCTTGCCGCACTGTGCGGCACCGCACATATGGCGGCATCGGCGGCAAGTGGAGAGTTTGCGCGTGGCGACCCTGGGAATGAGCGAAGCCGAGCGGGAGGCGCTCGACCGGTTCGAGCGCGACGTCATCACGCCGTCGATGACCCGCCTCGTCGTCCTCTATTTCTGGGCGGAATGGTGCGGGCCATGCAAGCAGCTGACCCCCATCCTCGAGAGGGTCGTGGCCGATTACGCCGGCAAGGGGGTCGTTCTGGCCAAGATCGATATCGAAGCGGAGAAACTGATCGCAGCGCAATTTCGCATCAAGTCGATTCCGACCGTCTATGCGATGTTTCAGGGACAGCCGGTGGCCGATCTGACGGCCTATCGCACCGAAGCCCAGCTGAAGCGCGCACTCGATCAGTTGCTTGCCCAGCTTCCCGTCAAAGGCGAGACGCAAGACTTGGCGGCGCAGATCGAGCCGCTGATCGCAATGGGCGAGCAGGTGCTGAGCGAGGGCGATGCGCCCCGCGCGGTGTCGATCTTCCAGCAGATCTACGACATGGCGCCCAACGATGCCGCGGTGATTGGCGGGCTGGTTCGGGCACTGGCCGCCGATCGCCGGTTCGACGAAGCCCGCGCCGTGCTCGACGCCGCCCCCACCGAGACAGCGAAGGACTCCTCCGTGCAACGCGCGCGGGCGGCGCTCGAGGTGGCGGCGGTGCCGGTGCCGCAAGCCGGCCTGAGTGAAATCGAGGCAAAGATCGCTGCCAATCCCGACGATCACGCCGCTCGGATCGAGCTTGCCAATACGCGAATGGCCGCCGGGGACCGGGATGGCGCGACCGACGCGCTGCTCGACAGCATTGCGCGCGATCCGGCCGCCGAGGACGGCGCAGCCAAGGCGCGATTGTTGCAGTTGCTCGAAGCGGCGGGTTTCGAGGATCCCTGGGGGCGGGCCCAGCGGCGGCGTCTGTCGGCCCTGCTGTTTACATGAGCAAACCGGTTCGACTGCCGATCTTCCCGCTCGCCGGAGCGATCCTGTTCCCGCGGGCGCAGCTGCCGCTGCACATTTTCGAGGAGCGGTATCGCGAGATGATCCGCGATGCCCTGGCGGGGAAGGCGCAAATCGGCATGATCCAGCCGAGCGAACCGGGCGACCACCCGTCGCTCTACCGGGTGGGCTGCATTGGCGAGCTGGTCGGGGTGGAGGAGCTCGAGGACGGCCGGTTCAATGTCGTGCTGCAGGGCTCCGACCGCTTTCGGCTGATCGCCGAGCCGGACGTCGGGACGCCCTATCGCCAGGCCGACATCGAGCTGCCGTTCGATGACGGCGACCCGTCGCCCCTCGCGCTGGCGGTGCGCAGCGATGTCGAGCGCGAGGCGCGGCGGTTCGGCGATGCGCTGGGACTGGCGGTGGACTGGGATGCGGTCGGGCGATTGGACGACGAGATGCTGGTCAATGCCATCGCCCAGGTCGCGCCGTTCGACGTCGGCGCCAAGCAGGCGCTGCTGGAGGAGCCGACGCTCGTCGGGCGGGCGGAGCTGGTGGTGCAGCTGATGCAGTTTCAACGCCTCGCGCCGGGTGGCGCGGATTCGGGACAGACGCTTCAGTGATTCCCTAGATCGGCAGGCCGCGCAGCAGCAGCGGCAGGTCGCCGCTCGTGCCGCGGGCTTCCGCCATCAGGCGCTGCTTGAGTGGTCCGATGCGATCGACGAGCCCCATGCCGAAGCGGCGGACGGCCGAGGCCGTGCTGCCCGGCACCCCGTAGAGCCGGGTCAGTCCGTCGGTCGACATCGCCACCATCAGCGTGTCGAGGCTGCGCCAGCGCTGGTAGCGATCGAGCAATTGGCGATCGCCGAGATCGAGCCCGAGCCGCGCGCCTTCGACCAGCACCTGCGCCAGCGCCGCCGCGTCGCGGAAGCCGAGGTTGAGACCCTGTCCGGCGATCGGGTGGATTGCGTGCGCCGCATCCCCGACCAGCGCCAGCCGATTGTCGGTGATCCGGGCGGCGTGATGGAAGCCGAGCGGATAGGAGGAGCGCGGAGCAATCACCTCAATCTTTCCCAAAAAGCCGCCCATCGCCGCAGCTACCTCACCCGCGAATTCGGCGTCGGACAGGGCGAGGAGACCCGCGGCATCGCCTTTGCGCACCGACCAGACGATCGCGGAGCGGTGTCCGGTCGCATCGTCGGCCATCGGCAGGAGCGCGAACGGGCCCGATGGATAGAAAATCTCATAGGCGGTGCCGTCGTGCGGCCGTTCATGGCGCAGCGTCGAGACGATCGCGCGATGATCGTAACGCCAGCGTGCGACACGAATGCCGGCGGCTTCGCGCATTGGGGAGTGGCGACCCTCGGCGGCGACGAGCAGGGGCGCCGTCAAGCTTTCGCCGCTGTCGAGCGGCACCGTGACGCCATAAGGGCCGCGCTCGACGTTCACCGCACGCGACTTATAGCGAAGCGTGATCGCGGAACCCGCCTCCGCTCGCGCCCGGAGCGCCGCGCGAAGGTGGCGATTTTCGTGCATCCAGCCGAGCGGTTCACCGTCCTCCTCCGCGTCGAAGGTCAGACTTCCGGTTGCAAGCCCGTCGGAGGTGCGGATGCGGCGGATCGGACCGCCCGGCTCCGAGAAATGGGCGCTGACACCGATCGCGTCGAACATTCGGCGCGACGAGGAGGACACCGCGCTGGTGCGCCCGTCGAATGCGGCGTCGACGCGGGCATCCGGATCGGCGGGGTCGATGATCGTCGCTGAAAGCCCGCTCGCGTCGAGCGCGGCCGCGAGTGCGAGGCCGACCAGCCCGCCGCCGAGGATCATCACATCGCTTCGCTGCATCGCCGTCGCTCTACGCGCGGGCGGCAGATCAGGAAAGCCTTGCGCCGGGAGTCCGCTCCAAGGCATTGTGGCGCAAGGGAAGGCGGGGAACGAAACGATGGCCACCGTTGCGCAACGTGCACCGAAGCGGGATTTGGAACCGCACTGGCGCGACACGCTCGCGGCCTCGATGCGGCGGTTTGCCAGGCGATGCGTCGGCGCGGGGCTGGTCGGGTTGAGCGTCGCACTCGCCCTCGCGCTCGCGACCCACAATAGCACCGATCCGAGCTTCACTACCGCCGCCGGGGGGCCGCCGGTCAACTGGCTGGGCGGCTTCGGTGCTTATGCCAGCGATCTGCTTCTGCTGCTGTTCGGCGCAGCCAGCGCGCTGTTCCTTCCGGTGACTGCGCTCGCCGGAATCCGCATGATGCGCGAGACACATGGCGGCCACTTCGGACGCGCGCTGCTGATCGCCAGCCTTGGCGTCATTCTGGTCGGCGTCGCCTTGGGGCTGATCCGCTGGTCGGGAGTGTCGGGCCTGCCCGCGGCATGGGGCGGAGCGCTCGGGCTCGGCGGGGCACATGCGGTCGATACTGGACTGTCCCTGATCGGCAACCCTTCGATCGCCGGGCCGCTGCGTCTGACCCTGCTCGCCCTGTTCGCGATCGGCGGCCTCGCCGTGCTGTGGATCGCCTGTGCGGTCGGCGAGGACGAACGCGCCTGGGTTTCGGGCTTCTTCCGCAACGCCGCGCCACGCCCGCCGCGCAAGAGCCGTGAGCCTCGCGCGGAATCCTCCCCTGTTCCGCCGCGCTCGCGTCCGGCGGTCGCGGTGACCGCAACATGTCGGCGCTGTCCGCCCGCGTCGCGACGATTCCCGGGCGAAGCGTAATCGGCATCGAACTGCCCAACGTCAAACGCGAAGCGGTTGCGCTGAGCGAGCTGGTCGGCAGCCAGGCGTTCGAGGACCAGAATATGTCGCTGCCCCTGATCCTTGGCAAGAACATCGCCGGCGATCCAGTCATCGCCGATCTTGCGCCGATGCCGCATTTGCTCGTCGCCGGCACCACCGGATCGGGCAAGTCGGTGGGGCTCAACTGCATGATCCTCTCCCTGCTCTACCGGATGAATCCGAAAGAGTGCAAAATGATCATGATCGATCCCAAAATGCTCGAACTGAGCATGTATGAGGATATTCCCCACCTGCTCGCGCCGGTGGTGACCGAACCGGGCAAGGCGATTCGCGCCTTGAAATGGACCGTCGAACAGATGGAGGAACGCTATCGGATGATGGCGAGCCTCGGCGTTCGCGCGCTCGCCAGCTACAATCAGAAGGTGCGCGAGGCGAAGGCGAAGGGCACCCAGCTCGGTCGGCGGGTGCAGACCGGCTATAATGCCGAGACGGGGCAGCCGATCTACGAGACCGAGCAGCTCGATTACGACGTGCTGCCGCAGATTGTGGTCGTGGTCGACGAGCTGGCCGACCTGATGATGACCGCCGGCAAGGAAGTCGAATTCCTGATCCAGCGGTTGGCGCAAAAGGCGCGCGCTGCCGGCATTCACCTGATCATGGCGACGCAGCGGCCCTCGGTCGACGTCATCACCGGCGTCATCAAGGCCAACCTGCCGACGCGGATCAGCTTTCAGGTGACCAGCAAGATCGATTCGCGCACCATCCTCGGCGAGCAGGGTGCGGAGCAGCTGCTCGGCAAGGGCGACATGCTCTATATGCCCGGTGGCAAGCAGATCATGCGGGTTCACGGGCCCTTCGTCAGCGACGACGAGGTGCGCAGCGTCGCCGAACATTGGCGCAAGCAGGGCGTCCCGGATTACATCCAGGCCGTCACCGAGGAACCGGAGGACGGCGGGTATCTGTTCGACGGTCAGCCGATCGGCGAGGACGACGCCGAGACGGCGATGTACCGCAAGGCGATCCAGGTCGTGGCGGAGAGCCAGAAGGCGTCCACCAGCTATCTCCAACGCCAGCTGCGCATCGGCTACAACAGCGCGGCGCGGCTGATCGAGCGGATGGAGAAGGATGGCATCGTCGGGCAACCGGACCATGTCGGCCGGCGTGAAGTGCTGATGGACACGGACGGCCACCCGTTGTGAGCGACAGGGATTCCCGAGCGAATCGCGCCGTGATAAACTCGCTTGTGAAAAGGGACGGTAATGGACCAAAATCGGCAGGGCCTCGAAGTTGATCGCAATTACGATGCCTTCGTCCGAATGCTCGGAAGCATATTGACCGGTCACCGCGATCAACTCGCCTTGATGCGTGAGGGCCAGATCGTAGGATTTTACACCACTCCGGCTGAAGCGAATCGGGCTGGTGTCGACATGTTCGAGGATCAGATCTTTTCGATTCAGGAAGTAACGGACGAACCGATCGACCTTGGCTTTTGGTCGCATGTCGCATCGCATTGAATGGCGACATGATGGCCGCCGAATTCTTGTACCTGTTGCAATCCTGGCTCCGTATCCATCGACCGATCTCGCGGGTATCGATGGGATGGCGCTGCTCGATACGGGGTCGACCACCAGTGGGGTGTCCGAGCGGATCGCTCGCAAGCTGAGTCTTCCGAAGCGTGGGAAGCGACCGATCGCTTCGATTCAGGGGGAAGGTCAGGCAGAGCGCTTCCAGTTCCGCGTCGGTATCAGGGCCGAAGCAAATGAGCCGTCTTTCCCCTATGTCTTCGACGAACTGACCGGATTCGGTTTGACGGAGGCGTTTGCCTTCGAAGCCCTGCTTGGCATGGACGTGCTGGGTCAGTGTGATTTCGACATGGACCGGCACGGCTGGTGTGCGATCGAGTTCGGGCGCTAGATGAAACTGCAGGAACCGCGAGGTTCAGGGTGCATTCAATGCGCGCCCGTCACCGATGCCGCAAAGCATTCACCAGGAGATTTCCATGCGTTTCTCGACCCTTGCGCGAGCCTTCGCGCCGGTAGCAATCGTGGCCGTGGCAGTGCCTGCGGCCGCAGCGACCGATCCGGCCATCCAGCAGGTCGAACGACACCTGGCGGCGACGCAGTCGATGACCGCGACATTCGTCCAGACCAACGGCAAGGGCCAACAGCTGAGCGGGACGATGACGCTGAAGCGCCCGGGCCGGGTCCGCTTCGATTATGGCTCCAGCGCAAACATGCTGCTGGTCGCAGACGGCACGAACCTGTTCTACCTCGACTATGACGTCGGGCAGAAGAATCACTGGCCGATCACAAAGTCGCCGTTGGCGCCGCTGCTGGCAAGCGACCCCGACCTGCAGCGCATCGCGCGGACCGTGCCAACGCAGGACCCGCGTGTCCTGCTGGTGCGGGTACGCGACGCTCGGCGGCCCGAGTTCGGCACGCTGATCCTGGCCTTCGTCAAAGCTCCGGCGGCACCCGGCGGACTGCAGCTCGAAGGCTGGACCTCGATCGACGCGCAGAACAAGAAGATCACGGTCAAACTCAACCAGCAGCGGTACAATGTCGCCGTGGCGGACACCGCCTTCCAATTCGCGGAGCCGCAGAAACGGCGTCGCGGGTAGCCGCTGAAATTGCCGCTAAAAGCGTCTCAATCGGCAACCTGTTCATCGCCGCGACAGGCGCGCAAGACTAAACCGAAGGGGATCGCTGCATATGCCAGGGGTTTCCCCCTGTTACCCTGGGCAGCAGCGATCGCCTTGCGTGACGCACGCTCGGTCGGCCCTCGCTCCATGCCCCCGGAGCGGGGGCCTTTTCCTGCTCTGCCGGAGCACGAGAGGAAAGCTCTCTTTTGCGTTCCTGCAGCACGGCAGGCTAAGCGAGCCCGATGGCTCGACTGACAATCGCATCGTGGAATATCAACTCGGTGCGCGCCCGTGCGACGATCGTCGAGCGGCTGCTGACCGAGGAAGCCCCCGATATCCTCTGTTTGCAGGAGACGAAGGCGCTCGACTGCGTGTTCCCGTGCGACCTGTTCCATCGGCTTGGCTATCGGCATCAGCTGCTCAACGGACAGAAGATGCACCACGGCGTTGCGATCATCAGCCGGCTGCCGCTGCATGACGACCTGCGCCACGACTGGCAGGACAATGGCGAAGCGCGCCACGTCGGCGCCCGCCTCGACTGCGGCATTCGCATCGAGAATGTCTATGTGCCGGCGGGCGGCGACGTTCCGGACCGCACGCTCAATCCCAAATTCGGGCAGAAGCTCGACTTTATCGAGCGGATGACGCGTTGGTCGGAAAAGTTGGCTGAGCCGACTTTGATCGTGGGCGACTTCAACATCGCGCCGCTCGAATGCGACGTGTGGAGCCACAAGGCGCTGCTCGACACCGTCAGCCATACGCCGATCGAGGTGGAGACGCTCGGGCGCCTTCAGGCGGCGCACGGCTGGGTCGACCTTGGGCGGCAATTCATTCCCGCTCCCGAGCGCAACTTCACCTGGTGGAGCTACCGCGCAGCGGACTGGGCGGTGAGCGACCGTGGACGCCGGCTCGATCACGCCTGGGCGAGCCCGACCCTCGCCCCGCAGGCCCAGGCGCATCGCGTGCTCGAACCCTGCCGCGGGTGGGAGCGGCCGTCGGACCATGTCCCACTGATCGTCGAGCTGGCACTTTGAGCCAAGCCGGTGCGCTCGGCGCGGCGCTCGCGGCGCTGCGCGGCGGCCGAGCGGTCGGGATTGAGCGGGGAGCGGCGATCCTGTCGGTGGAGACAGCTGGCGCCGACATGCTGTCGTTGCTCGATCCAGACAATTGCGCGCGATTGCTGATCAGCGGCGAGCGAGCGGCTGCTTTGGGTTTGGCCAATGGCGCCAACGCCGCCGAGCCGGGAAAACCAGTGCTGATTGCCCGTTGCCCCTGGCTCGATTCGGCCGCGGCGCTGAGCATCGCTGACCCGGGGCAGGATATGGCAAGGGGGCCGATCGGACCGCTTGAGCCGGTGTTGCTGAACAACCCCACGGTCGCCGCCGCCGCACTGACCCTTGCCAGGCGAGCGGGATTGCTCCCCGCATTGTGGTGGCTGGAAGGTTATACGAACGTTACTGCCGCGATCCCGGCCCGCAATATATTGGCAGTCGGGACGGGAGCAACGATCGTCGCTCGCGCGCGACTACCGCTCGACGGGATCGAGCAAGCTCAGATCGTCGTTTTCCGAGACGACTCGACGGGGGAGGAGCATGCCGCGTTGGTCATCGGCAGCTTTGGCGGCAAGCCGCCGCTGGTGCGCCTGCACAGCGAATGCCTGACCGGCGACGTGTTCGGCAGTTTAAAGTGCGACTGTGGCCCGCAGCTCCACGAAGCGCTGCGCCTGCTCAGCCGGTCGGGGGGCGGCGTGTTGCTGTATCTGCGCCAGGAAGGGCGCGGGATCGGGCTTGCCAACAAGATTCGCGCCTATCAGCTGCAAGACCGGGGGCTGGACACGGTCGACGCGAACCGCCGCCTCGGCTTTCCCGATGATTCGCGCGATTACAGCGTTGCCGCAGCGATGCTTCGGGGGCTCGGCGTCGATTCGGTGCGGCTGCTGACCAACAATCCGGCCAAGGTCACGGGGCTGGAGGAGGCAGGTATCACGATCGTCGATCGGGTTCCCCATCATATGCCGGCCAACCCCCACAATGCCGATTATCTTGCTACCAAGCGCGCGCGCAGCGGACATCTGCCCTAGTCTTCGAACAGCGCCGATCCGACTCGCACCGCGGTCGCCCCAAGCATGACCGCCGTTTGGTAATCCGCCGACATGCCCATGCTCAGCCCTTCCACCCCATGCCGCTGCGCAAGCTTGGCGAGGAGGGCGAAATATGGCCCAGGCTCGAAGCCGTTCGGCGGAATCGCCATCAGGCCGGCGAGCGGGAGTGGCGACCTGCGGAGGAGGTCGAGCAAGGCCGGCAGACCGGCGATGGCAACCCCACCCTTCTGTTCTTCCTCCCCGATGTTGACCTGGGCATAGACGGAAGGCGCGCGGCCGACCTTGTCAGCGGCCGACACCAGCGTATCGAGCAGCGACGCGCGATCGAGGGAGTGGATCGTGTCGAACAACTCCACTGCTTCGGGCGCCTTGTTCGACTGAAGGCGACCGATCAGGTGCAGGCGAATGCCCGGGTGAGCAGCGCGCAAAGCCGGCCACTTTGCCTGCGCTTCCTGCACCCGGCTCTCGCCGAATTCGATCTGACCGGCGGCGATCAGGCTTGTGATCTCGTCCGCCGAGCGGGTCTTGGAGATGGCGATCAGGCGGACATCGGACGCCTCGCGACGTGCCGCCTTCGCGGCTTGACCGATTCCATCGAGAATCAGGCCGCGCCGGCGTGCTGCATCGTCAAGCGGAGTGGACATTGCGTCCGCGTCAGAATTTGAAGGCGGTTCCGACGTAGACGGCCTGGCTATCGCGCCGCTGGTCCGCAAGTGCCGACAGCCGCTCATGCTCGATCTTGTAGCGCACCCCGCCGGTCAGCGCGATATTGCGCGTCAGCGAGTAGGCGCCGCCAAGATCGAGTGAGACGTTGTCGTTCTTGGCCATCGCCGGCGCCTGGTTGCCGTCGCCACGATCCGCGCCGAGCGCGACGCGGCCGGTGAAGCGCTTGAGATTGTACGAGACGCCCAACGCTGCGCTCTCGCGACCGCCAAGCGGCGAGCCTGCACTGGTGACCTTGGCGACGTCGCCCGACACGGCGAAGCGCCGCCAGCCGACTGCGACACCGAGGTTGTAGGTAGCCGGAGCCAGCACCACCGCTGCGGTCGCGGTGCCGACATCGCTGCCGCGTGCCGCGACGGCGGTAACCGCGCGGGCGCGGATGGCGACGCGAAGCTGCGCCGGACGGCCCTTGGGCGCGGCCGGCGTGAAATGGAAATCGCCGGCCGTCGGCGCGCGGCTGGCAAAGGCGGCGGCGAGCCGCGGATCGGCCGACGCCGGCGTGAAGCTGGAGAAGCGGTCGAAACTGATCGAGACCGCCGGGGCCTTCTTGTTTTCCCCATGCGCGACAAGGGCTGCGGGGCTGAGTGCAAGCGCCAGCGCTGCTACGCCTGCAGCGCGCCGCAACACTTTCGACTCACCCACCAGTTTCACGCGTTCCTCCCGTTGCCGTGAATATAGTCCGACGCGGTCAGTAGTTCCATCGCGGAGTCCGTTTGTGCAGGGCCTGTGGCGGATGGGGCACAAGTGGCTGGCGGGATGACCGTGACGACCGTGCTTGCGGCGGCGCGATGCTCCCCTTACGAGGGCGCCGTCGGCGAGGCGGGTTCGCCGCCGCTTTTCGAGGACATGCCATGCTCCGTTCGACCCCTTTCGCCCTCCTGCTCGTCGCTGGCCTGGCCCTCGGAGGATGCGCCCGCGATCGACGCGTGCCGACCACCCTCGCACCGTCGAGAATGACGACGATTGGCGTCAACGCCTATCTGTGGCGCGCGGCAATCGACACGCTGTCGTTTGCGCCGCTCGCCCAGGCGGACTCCAACGGCGGCGTTATCGTCACCGACTGGTACTCGACCAAGAATGCGCCGAACGAGCGCGTCAAGATCACCGCCTCGATCCTCGATCAGGACTTGCGGGCGGACGCGCTGCGCGTCGCCGCGGCGCGGCAGATCAACCAGAACGGGGCGTGGGTCGATGCGCCGGTCGCCGCGGCAACGGTGCAGAAGCTGGAGGACATCATTCTCACCCGAGCCCGCGACCTGCGCCGCAGCGCCATCGGCGGCTAAAGCGGACGCGAACATGAGCGACCGCTTCGATCCCGCGGCGGCCGACGCGCGTTGGCAGGCG
>JAIVIZ010000190.1 GCA_020200315.1 Sphingomonadales bacterium
ACGGCTTCCACGAAACGCGCCGAAAATGTTGCCGGGCACGATCTGGCGATGGTCGAGGGCGAAGCCCGTCACCTCCGAATCATCCTCGACGCCGGCCAGCTCACCCAATTGCATGGCGCTCTTTATTCTTTTTCGTGAACGTAAGGGAGCACTTCAACCATGTTCGGCTCGCGTTTCTTGTCCGGCCGCACCCCGAGCATTGGAGCGATCCGGGTCACCGTTCGGCCGAATGCCGGTGCGACGTTCCAGCCCGCGGTGTGAAAGCCATAGGTTTTGGCGGTCGCCTTGGGCTCGTCGAGCATCATCACCATGACGAAGCGCGGCTCGTCCATCGGGAATACGCCGGCGAAGCTCGTCACCACGGCCGCGCTCGAATAATGACCGCCGATAAGCTTTTCGGCGGTACCGGTCTTGCCGCCGAGGCGATAGCCGGGCGCATCGGCTTTCTTGCCGGTGCCCTTGGTCACCACCAGCCGCAAGAGCGAGCGCATCTTGTAGCTCGTCTCCTCGGTGAACACGCGGTGCGCGGGACCGACCGGGTGGTTGCGATTGACCTTGATGATCGTCGCCGGGTGATACATGCCGCCGTTGAACAGGCTCGAGTAACCCGTGGCGAGGTGAAGCGGGGTGACCGCTATGCCATGGCCATAGCCGACGGTCATCGTCGCAATCTGGTTCCAGTCGTTGCCGGGGGTCAGCGTCCGCCCGCGCTCCTTGAACTCGACCTGCACCTTGTCGAGAAAGCCCATCCGCTTGAGGAAGGCCTTCTGACGCGTCGGCCCGACCTGGTCGGCGATCTGCGCGGTTCCGATGTTCGAACTTTCCATCATGATCTCGGCGACCGAGCAAGCGCGCCCGAACGGATGGGTATCGTGAATTACGCGGTTGGCGACGTGCAATTCGCGGGGGCAGTTGTACATCTGTCCCATCGACTTGATGGTCCCCGAATCCATCGCCATTGCCACGGTGAAGGGCTTGAAGGTCGAGCCAAGCTCATAGACGCCGAGCGTTGCCCGGTTGAAGCGTGCTTCGGAGCTGCCCTTGCCGGCCGCATTGGGATTCAGTTGCGGCAGCGAGGTCAGCGCCAATATCTCGCCGGTGTGGATGTCCATGATCACTCCGGCGGCACCGATCGCCGAAAATTCGGTCATCGCGTCGCTCAGCTCATGTTCGAGCGCTTGCTGGATCCGCCCCGAGATCGACAGGGTCAGCGGCGTCCCGCGCTTCGAAGGGTCTCGCAGGCGGTCGTTGAAGGCGCGCTCGACCCCAGCGCTGCCATGGCCGTCGACATCGGTGAAACCCAGCACATGCGCGGCAAGCACGGTCTGCGGATAAAGCCGGTCGGGCTCCCGCGACAACGCCAGCCCCGGCTCGCCGAGCGAATTGATTGCATCGACCAGCCGCGGCGAGGCCCGACGCCTTAGATAATAAAAGCTGCGGCCCGAGCGAAGCATCGCCAAATAGGTGGCCGAATCCTTTTCGGGCATCAGCACACTGAGCTTCTGCGCAAGGTCGAGCTTGTTGCCGATCACCTTGCTGGGCTGGAGCCCGATAGTCCAGGCATCGATGGTCAGCGCCAGTGGCTGTCCGTCGCGGTCGACGATGTCGCCGCGTTCAGGCGCAAGGTCGATCGCGCCGCCCTTGCGGCCGGCGTGATCGCCGAACGCGGCAAGGTAGGTCAGCCGAAGGACGATCAGCACTGCGATACCGCCGTAGATCAGCATCCCGATCATGAGCCGCTGATGCATGGTCGCCAGTATCT
>JAIVIZ010000034.1 GCA_020200315.1 Sphingomonadales bacterium
CTTGAGCAGTTCGACCGCCCCGTCGATCCCGGCCGCGCGGAGCGCCGCCTCCACCTTGGCGTCGATGTCAGGATCGCCGTTCGCCGTGCCACCGCCCTGGTTGATTAGAATGACGGCCTTCATTGTCCCGCCTCAACCGACACGCCGCGCGATCGCTCCGTCAGCCCGCTTTGGCCGCCGGTGCAGTGCAGACGCCGACGCGCTTGCCGGTCAGCTCGCGCACCATCTGATAGTCGCCGTTGCCGTAGAAGGAAGTGCCGGTGGTGACGGTCGCCTTGAACGCGTCGGCGGTGAAGGAACCATCGACCGCGGAGGTGACATAGCCCGGGTTCGACTTGCGGGTGCAGGTCAGCTGCAGGTTGAGGATCGCCCCGCTGGTGTAGCTCGAATTGACCTTGCACACGTCGCCGACGTCCACGAACAGCGCGGGAGCCGGCGTTCCATCCTCGCCGACACAGCCCTTGGTCCTCGTCGAGTCGCCGATCTTGAGCTTGGTTGCGGGCGTCGATTTGTCGGTCGACGCGAGGCTGGTGACCTTGGCGGTCACTTCATATTCGCCGGCCTTCAACTGCTTCGCCTCACTCGCCCGCTTGTCGACCGGCGGCGCATCGTCGGAGCAGGCGGCGAGCAGCAGTAACGGAACGATGATCAACTGGCGGATTGCATTTCTCCCCCGAATGTCGGTTGCGACCATAGGGCGGCACGGCGCGGACTCAAGCGGGTCAGCGCTGTGGACAGCGGCCGGTGCCCGGTCCCAGCACGGCGCGTCCGGGGCGCGCACCGGTCATCGCCCCATCGAGCAGCACCGGGCGGCCGTTGACCAGCACGTCGCGCATGCCGACCGCGAACTGCTGCGGTCTGTCGTAGGTCGCCCGATCGGCGATCGCCGCCGCATCAAAGATCGCGAGGTCGGCCGACATGCCGGGCCTGACCAGCCCGCGATCCTTGATGCCGAGATTCGATGCCGGGAACGAGGTCAGCCGGCGCACGGCATCGGCCAAGGTCGTGCGCTGCTCGTCGCGGACATATTTGCCGAGCAGCCGGGCGACATTGCCGTAGGCGCGCGGATGGCTGTTCGATTTGAGGAAATTGCCGCGCGGCGCCTGGGCGGCCTCGTCGCTGCCGAAGCTCATCCACGGCAGCGCGACCCGGCCAATGTCTTGCCGGTGTAAGGCTTGAGCGCGGCGTTCTTGAAGCTGAGCAACAGCACCTTGTCGGCGCTGCCCGCCTGGAAATAGAGATTGTCCCAGCCGACCGGCCGGATCTTCATCTCGGCGATGACCTTCGCTCGAATGGCCGGGTCCTTGAGCCGCGCGGCCCAGGCGTCATAGCCGCCGGCGCGGACCCACGGGGGCATCGCCGCGTCGAGGCCGGTCGCACCGGCCGTGTAGGTGTACATGTCGGCGGTGATGCGCGTGCCGCCACGGCGCGCCGCATCTACTCGGGCAATGATCGGATCGAGCTTGTCCCAATTGCCGCGGCCCGCCTGCTTCAAATGGTAGATTTCGGCCGGCCCACCCGATTGGCGAGCAATCGCGATGAGCTCGTCGACCGCTTCGAGCACATGGTCGCTCTCGTTGCGCATGTGGCTGATATACATGCCGCCGCACGCGGCCGACGCTTGGGCCAGCGCGATCAGCTCGGGCGTCTCGGCGAAGGTCGCGGGGGAATAGATCAGCGAACTGCCGACCCCCATCGCGCCCTCGTTCATCGCCCGACGGACGAGGTCCTGCATGCGCGCGAGCTGTGCCGGGGTCGGGTCGACATCGTCCTCGCCAAGCTCGTGGATTCGGACCGTGGTGGCGCCGACGAAGCTCGCCACGTTGGGCGCAATGCCCCGCGCGGTGAGAAAATCGAGATACTGGCGGAGCGTGCGCCAGGTGATGGGATGCTTGAGGTCGCCCTGCTGCTTGAGGGCCGTGGCGACCATCTTCTCGGTATACGGACCCTCGGAGTCCCCTTCGCCCATCACTTCGAGCGTAACCCCCTGACGGATGTCGCTCTCGCCCGCACCGTCCTCGATCAGCGCATCGCCGGCCCAGCTGAGCATGTTGATGAAGCCGGGTGCAACGGCGAGCCCTCGAGCGTCGATGATGCGCGCCGCAGCGCCCGTGAGATGCGGAGCAACGGCGACGATGCGGCTACCCTTGATGGCGACATCGCCGGTGAACGGTGCGCCGCCGCTGCCGTCGACGACCGTGCCGCCCCGCACGATGATGTCGTATCGCGGCGTCGGCGCAACGGCCGCCGAGCTCAACCAGGCGACGATCAGGAGCAGGCTGCGGCGCATCGGCACATCCCCTTAAAGTCCGCGTTGCACAGCGGACGGTGCGCACCATATGGACTTGGCATGGCAATTCAAATCCGAACCTCGCTGGCGGAGCCGGAGACTGCCGAAGCCTTCGTCCCGCACCGTCCGCCACGCCCGGAGAAGGCGGAGGGCGGGCGACCGTTCGTGCTCGCATCGAGCTATTCGCCGGCCGGCGACCAGCCGGCGGCGATCAAGGAGCTGACCGAGGCCGCGCTAACCGGCGAGAAGGATCAGGTGCTGCTCGGCGTCACCGGGTCGGGCAAGACCTTCACCATGGCCAAGGTAATCGAGGAGTTGCAGCGCCCGGCGTTGGTGCTCGCGCCGAACAAGATCCTCGCCGCGCAGCTTTACGGGGAGTTCAAGAGCTTCTTTCCCGACAACGCGGTCGAATATTTCGTCAGCTACTATGATTATTACCAGCCCGAGGCCTACGTGCCGCGCTCGGATACCTACA
Source organism: Sphingomonadales bacterium (assembly GCA_020200315.1). GTDB lineage: Bacteria > Pseudomonadota > Alphaproteobacteria > Sphingomonadales > Sphingomonadaceae > Sphingomicrobium. Next base: position 2,766 of record JAIVIZ010000034.1, read on the forward strand.
TCGAGAAGGAAAGCTCGGTGAACGAGGCGATCGACCGCATGCGCCACTCGGCGACGCGCTCGCTGCTGGAGCGGGACGATGTGATCATCGTCGCCTCGGTGTCGTGCCTCTACGGCATCGGCTCGGTCGAGACCTATTCGGCGATGGTCTTCTCGATGAAGAAGGGCGGCCGCGAGGACCAGCGCGAGATCATCCGCAAGCTCGTCGCGTTGCAGTACAAGCGCAACGACCAGGGGTTCGCGCGCGGCAATTTCCGGGTGAAGGGCGACAATCTCGAGATTTTCCCCTCGCACTATGAGGACACCGCGTGGCGGATTTCGTTCTTCGGCGATGAGATCGAGGGCATCGTCGAGTTCGATCCGCTGACGGGCAAGAAGGTGGCGAGTCTCGACAGCGTCAAGGTCTATGCCAATTCGCACTATGTGACGCCCGGACCGACGCTGAAGCAGGCGATGGAGGCGATCCGGCACGAGCTTGCCGAGCGGCTCAAGGAACTGGTCGCCGAGGGCAAGCTGATCGAGGCGCAGCGGATCGAGCAGCGCACCAATTTCGACCTGGAAATGATCGCCGCGACGGGCAGCTGCGCGGGGATCGAGAATTACTCGCGCTTCCTCACCGGCCGCCTGCCGGGCGAGCCGCCGCCGACCCTGTTCGAATATCTACCCGATAATGCCTTGCTGTTTGTCGACGAGAGCCACCAGACGGTGCCGCAGATCGGCGCGATGGCGCGCGGCGATCACCGGCGCAAGATCACGCTGGCCGAATATGGCTTCCGCCTGCCGAGCTGTATCGACAACCGGCCGCTGCGGTTCAACGAGTGGGACGCGATGCGGCCGCAGACGACCTTCGTGTCGGCGACGCCCGGCCCGTGGGAAATGGAAGCGACTGGCGGCGTGTTCAGCGAGCAGGTCATCCGCCCGACCGGACTGATCGACCCGCCGGTCGAGATCAAGCCGGTCGAGGACCAGGTCGACGATCTCGTCAACGAGGCGAAGAAGGTCGCCAGGGCGGGTTACCGCACGCTGGTGACGACGCTGACCAAGCGGATGGCTGAGGACCTCACCGAATATCTCCACGAGGCGGGGCTCCGCGTCCGCTACATGCACTCGGACGTCGAGACGCTGGAGCGCATCGAGTTGATCCGCGACCTCAGGCTCGGCGTCTATGACGTGCTGGTCGGGATCAATTTGCTGCGCGAGGGACTCGACATTCCCGAATGCGGGCTGGTCGCGATTCTCGACGCCGACAAGGAGGGGTTCCTGCGCTCGGAAACCTCGCTGATCCAGACCATCGGCCGCGCCGCACGCAACATCGACGGGCGCGTCATCCTCTATGCCGACCGGGTCACCGGATCGATGGAGCGCGCGCTTAACGAGACCGACCGGCGGCGTGAGAAGCAGGTCGCCTACAACGCCGAACACGGCATCACCCCGGCGTCGATCAAGAGCCACATCAACGACATCATGAGCGACGTGTCGTTGCGCGACGGCGTGCTGGTCGAGACCGGCGACGACGAGCGGCCGCATCTCGTCGGCCATAATCTGCGCGCCTATATCAGCGACCTTGAGAGCCGCATGCGCAAGGCGGCGGCCGACCTCGAGTTCGAAGAGGCGGGACGGCTACGCGACGAGATTAGGAGGCTCGAAGAAGACGAGCTCGGCCTCCCCGTCCAGGAACGCCGCGCGCCAAGATCGGCGGGCAATTCGACCGAAGGCAAGCCGGGGACACGGAAGATGCGTTTCGGCAAGCAGAGCAGGACGAAGTGGGGTGGGGTTAAACGTTGAATCTCCGCCTGAACGCTGTGGTTCTGCGCGGTTCGCAATCGTTCGATTGCACGCGATTCAAACTTGCGATGAATAACTGGCTGGCCTCAACAGGAACCAGTCATGATCCGCAGCTTCGCCGATACTGAAACCGAACGCGTCTGGACCGGCGCGCGTAGCCGCAAGCTGCCGCCGGATATTCAGCAAACTGCGCGGCGCAAGTTGCGTGCCATCAACCGCGCGATGGCGCCACGCCAGCTGGCGGTCCCGCGCGCCAATCGGCTCGAGGAGTTGAAGGGAAACCGCAAGGGACATATAGTATGCGCATCAACGACCAGTGGCGGATCACCTTCCGCTGGGCCGATGGGGACGCGCATAATGTCCGGATCGAGGACTATCATCGCTGAAGAGGACCGGTTAGACAACGTCCATCCGGGTGACATCCTGCGTGAGGATTTCCTGGTCGGAAGCGAGATTCCTGCGAGGGAGGTCGCCGAAGGGTCCGGACTCGAACTTGCGGTGATCGAAGCGCTCATCGCTTGCCAGCGCGATGTGGACGCAGTCACCGACGTTCGGCTGGCCCGCTACTTCGGCATGAGCGAAGGCTTTTTCCTCGGCCTGCAGAACGACTACGATCTTGAGGAGGTGCATCGCCGCGAAGGCGATGCACTCGATCGCATCGTGCCACGCGCGGCCTAGGATCGCGGCATCAGAACCTCTGGTGGTCAGCGCTTGCGACATCCAGCGCAACCGTCGCGTGCGGGACACGTTGATCTGAGATGAAGCTACTGCCCATATTCGCTACACTCCTTCTCTCCTCTTGCGGTCACTCATCGTCGGTGGCGAAGAATGACGTCGAGCCACCGGCGAATAGCGTCGGCAGGTCGGGCGGGGCCGATCTTGAACCTTCGTCGAACGCCGGGGGCAACGAGCGCGCCCGCAAGGCCGCGCTGCCGGCGCCAACCGACGGGATGACGTGGCGGTGGGATGTGGCCAGCCATGCGGCGCGCTTCGGGGTTCCCCCCAATGGGACCAGCTTTGCCATTGCTTGCGACCGCGGACGGCTGGTGCTGCGCCGGTTCGATGCCGCCCCGCGCGGCGGGCAGGGGACGATGAGCTTTACCGGTAACGGCCGCGTCGCCTCGCTACCGGCCGCGAGCGTCGGCGACACCACGTCGTTGTCGAGCCTGTGGCAGGCGGTCGAGCGGCCGTCCGACCGCACCGCCGCCGTGGCGCGCGTGTTCGACGGTCCCGCGCCGGTCGAGATCGCGCTGGCCGGGACGACCAAGCTGGTCACCCGGTCGTCCGCGCTTCCCGCCCGCGCCTTCGCCGCCTGCGCGCCGCCAGCCGCTCCTTAAAAGCCGAGGCTGACCCCGACCTGCGCGGCGGTCTCGTTGCCCTGCTTCTTGCCGAACGTGCCCGATACCGCCGCATCGACCGTCAGTGCGTGGCTGATCGCCGCGCTGAAGCCGGCGCTGCCGCGCGCGTAGGTCTTCTTGCTGGCATCGGCGAAGGCGAAGTGATTGACGATCGTCGGCGCCGCCGTCTCGGAATAGAAGACGGTGCGGCCGTCGCCCTTGAAGTCGCGCTCGGCGACGACGCTGGCGAACGGGCGGAACTGGACGCCGTTGCCGCCGAAGTCGCCGCGCAGCTCGATCCCGGCATCGCCGCGCAGCGACGAGAAGCGCTGCCGATCGACGTTGAGTGTCAGGGCGGCATCGCCCGCTTCGGTATAGCCGTTGACCTTGGCCTTGGCATAATCGAGCGCGATCATCGGACCGAGGCGAAGACCGCCGAATGGCACCAGATAGCCCGCCTTGCCGCCCGCCAGCCAGTGATTGCCGCTCGGTCTCGCGGTCATGTCGTCGATGACCCCCATCCGCGAAATCCGGTGCTTGTCGCGACCATAGCCGACATAGCCCTGGGCGAAGCCGCCGGCGAGGCCGAAGGAGCCGAACGCGCCGACCTGATAGCTGTGCGAACGCGTCGTCGCGGCATCGTTGCCGAACCGCGCCCGAGGCCGCGAATAGTTGGCGGCGATCCCGGCGGTGCCGCCGGCAAAGCCCGCTTCGACCCCGACCGTGCCGCCGACGCTGGTCACCTTGAACTGATCGTTGGTCTGGCTGGCGCCGACCTTGCGGGTGAAGCTGTCGCCGACCGCGAACAGGCGGACGCCGGTGATGAGGTCGCCGTCGCGCGGGCTGCCGAGGTCCATGCGGGTGGTCAGCGTGTGGCCGAACTGGCGCGCGGTATCGAGCGCGAGATCGCTCGTCGCCTGCAGCGTCAGCGGGGCCTCCATCTGGGCGGCGATGTAGCGCGCGACGATGGCAAAGCCCGCGGAAGTCAAGTGCAGATTGTCGACGTAGAACAGATACTGGTTCTGCAGGGACGCATCGGACACGCAGGCCACCGGACAAGCGCCCGCGCTGGTCAGACCATAGGCCGCCGGGTTGGCGGTGATGCGTGCACCGATGAGGCTGAGATCGGTGTAGTTCACGATGGCGCCGTTCGCCGCATAGCCTGCGAGCGTCGTCTGAATGCCGGTGTTGAAGGCCGTCGAATAAGCGTTGCGCACGGCTTGCGACGAGGCGTCGCTCGCGATTTCGGGAAGCGCCGCCGTGTTGCCGGCGAGGAAGTCGATGTTTCGCGCGCCGGCCGCAACCAGTGCGTTCAAGCCCGTCGTGGCGCTGGTGACGGCTGTAGCAGCGGCGGCAGGAGCGCCCGCAAGCGTGCCGCCGGTCTGCTGATACACCCGTGCGTCGTTGCCGCCGATCGAAACGGTGACGAGGTCGGTCGAGCTGAACCTGCCGGTGCTGGTTGGGAAGCCGCTGGCACCGCCGCCCGACAGGAATGAGGCATATTCCGTGGTGAAGCCGGGCAGGCCAACCGCAGTGTTTGTGTTGTTCGTCAGTGCCCCGCCAATGGCGTAGTTCTGCTGTTGGACGTTCAGAATCTGAGCCAGCGTGTCGACGTAATTGGTACCACCCGAGAAGCGGCCGGTCGAATAGAGCTGCTGGATTTGTGTCCGCGAGACTACCGGCAGGAGCGGGTTGGAGAGGAGCAGCCGCACCGCGTTGCCGGTATCGGCATAGCTGTCGCCGAACGCGACGATGCGGGTGACGCGCTGCGCCGACACAGGTGACGCGGCGGCAAGCACGGCGGCGCTCAGCGCGGTGAAGGCGAGCAGCGACCGGGTGCGAAAACGGCAATTCAACATGGACAATCCTCCCCTCGGCCGTGGTGCCCGACCTGAGCGGGCACGGCTTATCGCACCTGCAAGGCGCGAGGGAAGTGACGCCAGAGCAACAGTGGCCCGGATTGCGCTCGGCCGAAGCGCAAGCCATCGTCCGCCCGGGCAGAAAAGCCTTTCCTACTCAAAACCAATATGGTTCTTACCCAAAGACTGGAGGAACCGAATTGCCAAAGCGATTCAAGCGACAGCGGCGGCGTGAGTGAGCTGGTCGATGCACTGATCGAGCGGGAGGGCGGCTATGTCGTCAATCC
>JAIVIZ010000132.1 GCA_020200315.1 Sphingomonadales bacterium
GGCCGAGCCGTCCGGTGCCGCACAGCGGGCATAGCCGGGGGTCGCTGCCGTCATCCTTGTCGGGGAAAAGGAAGGGCGCGAGGAACTCGTCGAGCGCGGCGGTCACCTCGCTGGGCTTCTGCTCCATGACTTCGCCGGCCTTGGGCTTGAAGTCTTTCCAGAAGGCCGCGAGCAAATCCTGCCAGCCGGTGCGGCCGCCGGACACATCATCGAGCCCGTCCTCGAGTTCGGCGGTGTAGTCGTAATTGACGTAGCGCTCGAAAAACCGCTCGAGGAAGGCCGTGACGAGGCGGCCGCTTTCTTCGGGAATGAAGCGCTGCTTGTCGAGCCGGACGTAGTCGCGATCCTTGAGCGTCTGCAGCGTCGCGGCGTAGGTCGAAGGCCGGCCGATGCCCAGCTCTTCGAGCCGCTTGACCAGACTCGCCTCGGAATAGCGTGGCGGCGGCTGGGTGAAGCTCTGGACGGCATCGACCGAGCGTTTTGCCGGTGCATCACCCGCCTTGAGCAGGGGCATGCGAGCGGACTCGTCATCTTCCGCTTTCTCGTCGCGACCTTCCTCGTAAAGGGCGAGGAAGCCGGGGAAGAGCGTGACTTGGCCCGTCGCGCGGAGGGTTGCGCGTCCGGCGCCGTCGGTCAGCTCCACGGTGGTGCGCTCCAGTCGCGCCGAAGCCATCTGGCTCGCCAGCGCGCGATTGAAGATCAGCGCATAGAGCCGCGCATGATCGCCCGATCCTGCGTGGTCCTTGCGGAAATCGGTCGGCCGGATTGCCTCATGCGCTTCCTGCGCATTCTTCGCCTTACTGCTGTACTGACGGGGTTTGTCCGGAACATAGCCGGCGTCATAGCGGTCGGCGATCGCCCGCCGGGCGGCGCTAATCGCCTCGCCGACCATCTGCACCCCGTCGGTGCGCATGTAGGTGATCGCGCCGTCCTCGTAGAGCGATTGGGCGAGCCGCATCGTGTGGCTCGCAGCAAAGCCGAGCTTGCGTGCCGCTTCCTGCTGCAGCGTCGAGGTCGTGAACGGGGGCGGTGGATTGCGCGAGAAGGGCTTGGTCTCAACGCTCGCCACGGTGAAGCGGCCCACTTCAACCACCGCCTTGGCTGCATCCGCCGCGCCCTTGTCCCCCATGCTTAAGCGCTCGACCTTCTTGCCGTCGAGGCCGACCAGCCGCGCGGTGAATGGCGTTCCGTCCGCTTCGAACACCGCGCTGACCGACCAATATTCCTGCGCGCGGAACAACTCGATCTCGCGCTCGCGATCGACGATCAGGCGCAGCGCCACCGACTGCACACGCCCCGCCGACTTCGCCCCCGGCAACTTGCGCCACAGGATCGGCGACAAAGTGAAGCCGACCAGATAGTCGAGCGCGCGGCGGGCGCGGTAGGCGTCGATCAGATCCTCGTCGAGCTGGCGCGGGTGGGCCATGGCGTCGAGCACCGCCGACTTGGTGATGGCGTTGAAGGTGACCCGTTCGACGTTCTTCGGAAGCGCCTTGCGCTTTCTGAGCACCTCCTGGACGTGCCAGCTGATCGCTTCGCCTTCGCGGTCGGGGTCGGTTGCGAGGATCAGCGAGTCGGCCTTCCTGGCCTCGTCGGTAATAGCCTTGAGCTGCCGCGCCTTGTCCGGATAGGTCTCCCACTCCATCGCAAAGCCCTCGTCGGGGTTCACCGATCCATCCTTGGGCGGAAGATCGCGGACGTGGCCATAGCTCGCCAGCACCCGGTGACCGGGTCCGAGATATTTCTCGATGGTTTTCGCCTTGGCGGGCGATTCGACGACGACGAGTTTCAAGAAGCGCATTCCTTACGTACGTACGCGCGATTGTCGGACCGCTCTGGTCAGCGTCAACCCTGCCGTCATTGCGAGGAGCCGGAGGCGACATGGCAATCCAGTCCATGCTGGATTGCTTCGCTACGCTCGCAATGACACTTTCCCTCCGGCGTGCCGTTCGAGGCGGCCGGCGAGGTCCAATTCGAGCAGGATAAGCTGAACCGTGCCGCTGGGGAGCTGCGATTGGCGGACGATCTCGTCGATTGGCACCGACGATGGGCCGAGCAGTTCCTCGACGCGGGCGCGCTCGTCTGGCTGAGCCTCCTGCGTTGCGGGCGGCGGGTCGTAGCGCTCGCGGGCCGGCGCCTCGACGCGGCTCATCGGGCGAACCGCTTCGATCACTTCCGCCGCGTTCTGGACCAGCGTCGCACCGTCGCGGATCAGCTGGTTGCAGCCCTGCGCGCGCGGATCGAGCGGCGAGCCGGGCACGGCCATCACCTCCCGCCCAGCCTCAGCCGCGAGCCGAGCGGTGATCAGCGACCCTGAACGCGGCGCCGCTTCGACCACCACCGTGCCGACCGACAGGCCGGCGATGATCCGGTTGCGGTACGGAAAGTGGCGCGCGCGCGGCTCGGTGCCGGGCGGCATTTCTGCCATCAGCAGGCCGTGCTCGGCAATCGCCGCCTGCCGCTCCGCGTTTTCGGGTGGGTAAATCACGTCGAGGCCGCCCGCGATGACGGCGATCGTTCCGCTGGCGAGCGAGCCGTCGTGCGCGGCGCTGTCGATCCCGCGCGCCAGACCCGACACCGTCAACAGTCCTTCGGTGCCCAAATCATGCGCCAGGCCGCGCGAGAAACGGCACGCCGCGGCCGACGCGTTGCGAGCGCCGACAATGCCGATCGCCGTTCGGTCGAGCAGGGCGAGGTTGCCCTTCACCGTGAGGATCGGCGGCGCATTGTCCAGTTCGGCGAGCAGGCGCGGATAGAGGCCCTGACCGAGCAGCAGATAGCGGCCACCCATCGCGGCGATGCTGGCGATCTCCCGTTCGGCGTCGGCGCGAGCGGTGATGCGCGGCACACTGCCTCCGCCGCGCCTTGCCAGATCCGGCAGCGCATCGAGCGCCGCGGCCGCGCCGCCGAACCGGGCGAGCAACTGGCGATAGGTGACCGGCCCGATGCTCGGGCTGCGGATCAGGCGGAGACGGTCGACGAGATCCTTCACCTCGCCTGCCCGACTCGCGGCTCGGTTCCGGTTCGCAGCCGCGCGATATTCTCGCGGTGCTTCCAGATCACGAGCAATGCAAAGCCGAGCAGCATGGGGAGGAGGTCGGTACGTCCGACGATTACCGCGGTCAGCGGCGCGCTTGCGACGGCAAGGATTCCGGCCAGCGCCGAAATGCGCGCAACGAGCAGCAGGCCAAGCCAGACCAACGCGTAGATCAGCGCCGCGAACGGCAGGAGCGGGATCAGGACTCCAAGCAGCGTCGCGACCCCCTTGCCGCCCCGGAACCGCAGCCACACCGGATAGAGATGGCCGACCAGCGCGCCAGCCGCGGCGAACTTGACGCCCGCCGGGCAGCACCAGGCGCAGATCAGCACCGCTGCCGCACCCTTCGCCGCGTCAAGGAGCAGCGTCAGCGCGGCGAGCTTCTTCGACCCCGTCCGAAGTACGTTGGTCGCGCCGATGTTGCCGGATCCAATGTCGCGGATATCGCCCTTGCCGGCGAGCCGGGTGAGAATCAGCCCGAACGGAATCGACCCGAGCAGATAGCCGATCACCAGACCGATGAGTGCATCCCCCGTCATGAGCCGCTGGTTAGCACAGGAGGGCAGAGGCGCAACCGCCGCACCGTCGTTGCGAGCGAAGCGAAGCAATCCAGCTTCGCGCCACTGGATTGCTTCGCCGCTTCGCTTCTCGCAATGACGAGGCATATGAACCCGGCGGCCCCTCTTCTGTTCTTCGATTCCGGCATCGGCGGGCTGTCGGTGCTTGGCCCGACCCGGACGCTGCTGCCGAACGCGCCGATCGTCTATGCGGCCGACAGTGCGGGGTTCCCTTATGGTCCGCGCTCCGAAGCGGAGATTGCGGCGCGGGTGCCGGCACTGCTTGGCCGGCTCGTCGAACGGTTTCGCCCTCGGCTGGCGGTCATCGCCTGCAACACCGCCTCAACCATCGCGCTCGACGCGGTTCGGGCCGCGCTCGATCTGCCGGTGGTCGGCACGGTGCCGGCAATCAAGCCCGCTGCGACCTTGTCCCGCAGCCGGGTGATCGGCGTGCTCGGCACCGAGGCGACCGTGCGCCAGCCCTATGTCGACGACCTTGCCTCGCGCTTTGCCGCCGACTGCACCGTGCTGCGCCATGGATCGGCCGAGCTGGTCGCGATTGCCGAGACCAAGCTCGGCGGCGAGACCGTCACTGTCGACTCGGTCCGTTGCGCGGTCCAACCGCTCCTCGATCAAGCGAATGGCGATCGGATGGATGTCGTGGTTCTCGCCTGCACCCATTTCCCCCTGCTCGGCGACGAGCTGCGCGCGGCGTTGCCCGGCACCGCACTGGTTGACGGCGGCGCCGGCATTGCCCGCCGCATCGCCACCCTCACCCGCGATCAGCCGTGGCCGGACGCGCCCCGCGAGGGCCATGCCGTGTTTACCGGCGGCACTCCCGGCCCCGCGCTCGCCGCCGCGCTGAGGCGCTTCGGACTGAGTTCGTCGAGCGCCTTCTAGGCACTGGCAAATCGGCCGAGAGAAGGTTAAGGGCCTCGGGCGATGAGGGCGTTGGTGGACTATAACGGCATCTTCCAGGCGGCGATCGACCGGCTGCACGATGAGGGACGCTATCGCGTGTTCATCGACGTGCTGCGGAACAAGGGCGCCTTCCCCGACGCGCGCTGCTTCGCCGGGCACAATGGGCCCAAGCCGATCACCGTCTGGTGCTCGAACGACTATCTCGGCATGGGCCAGCATCCGTCGGTGGTCGCGGCGATGGAGGAAGCGCTCCATGACGTCGGCGCCGGATCGGGCGGCACGCGCAACATTGCCGGCAATACGCATTACCATGTCGATCTCGAAGCAGAGCTTGCCGACCTTCACGGCAAGGAAGGCGCGCTGCTGTTCACCAGCGGCTATGTCTCCAACGAAGCAACGCTGTCCACGCTCGGCAAGCTCCTCCCCGGCTGCATCATCTTCTCCGACGAGACCAATCACGCGTCTATGATCGCCGGGATCCGCAATTCGGGATGCGATAAATGCGTGTTCCGCCACAACGACCTCGCCCATCTCGAGCAGCTGCTGCGCGAGGAAGATGCGGAGACGCCCAAGCTGATCGCCTTCGAGAGCGTCTATTCGATGGACGGCGACGTCGCGCCGATCGCCAGCATCTGCGACCTCGCCGACCGCTATGGCGCGCTGACCTATTGCGACGAAGTCCACGCCGTCGGCATGTACGGGGCGCGGGGCGGCGGCGTGACCGAGCGCGATGCGGTCGCCGATCGGGTGACGATCCTTGAAGGGACGCTCGGCAAGGCGTTCGGCGTGATGGGCGGCTATGTCGCCGCGGACCAGACGATCATCGACTGCATCCGCAGCTACGCCCCCGGCTTCATCTTCACCACCAGCCTGTCGCCTGTCCTCGTCGCCGGCGCGCTGGCCAGCGTCCGGCACCTGAAAGCGAGCGGCGAGGAACGCGCCGCGCAGCAGGCAGGCGCCGCCTCCCTGAAGCGGAAGCTCACCGAGGCCGGCTTGCCGGTGATGGACAGCGTGACGCACATCGTTCCGCTGCTCGTCGGCTGCCCGATCAAGGCCAAGCGGATCAGCGATATCCTGCTCGCCGAGTACGGCCTCTACGTCCAGCCGATCAACTTCCCGACGGTGCCGCGCGGCACCGAGCGGCTGCGCTTCACGCCCGGCCCGTACCACAGCGAGGCGATGATCGACGAGCTCGTCGACGCGCTCAGCGAAGTGTGGGGCCGGCTCGAACTCGAGAAGCGTCGGGCCGCCTGAGCGCTGGCGAATCCACGGCGCTTGGCCTAGGACGGCCCCATGCGTATCGCTCTTTCCGCTGACCATGCCGGGTACACCCTTAAGGACGAGCTCGTGGGCTGGCTGCGCGATCAGGGTTACGAGGTGACCGACCTCGGTACCAATGGGCCCGAAAGCGTCGATTATCCGGAATTCGGGCGGAAGCTCGCGCAGGTCGTGGCTTCGGGGCAAGCGGATCGGGGCGTTGCCGTCTGCGGCACAGGAATCGGCATTTCGATCGCTATCAATCGAGAATCAAAGTGCCGCTGCGCGCGAGTCGACGAGCCGCTGGCTGCCGCGCTGGCGCGCGAGCATAATAACGCCAATGTGCTTGCTCTTGGCGCGCGACTAATCGGAACCGAAATGGCGAAGGTCTGCGTGGCAGCGTTCCTCGACACTCCCTTTGGCGCCGGGCGGCACGTACCGCGGGTCGCAATGCTTTCGCCACAGCGACAGGACAGCGATTGATGGCCACTGCCGCCGACCTAGACCGAGAGACCAGCTACCGCGTGCCTCAAGGCTTCTTCACCAGCGGCTTGTCCGAGGTCGATCCCGCTGTAGAGGACGGGATCCGCGCCGAGCTGCACCGCGAACAAACCCAGATCGAGCTGATCGCGTCGGAGAATATCGTCAGCCGGGCGGTGCTTGAAGCGCAGGGCTCCGTCCTGACCAACAAATATGCGGAGGGGTATCCAGGTCGCCGCTACTATCAGGGCTGCGCCCCGTCGGACGCGGTCGAGAAGCTGGCGATCGATCGCGCGAAACAGCTGTTCGGCTGCGGCTTCGCCAACGTCCAGCCGCACTCGGGCGCCCAAGCCAATGGCGCGGTGATGATGGCGCTGCTAAAACCCGGCGACACGATTCTCGGCATGAGCCTCGCCGCGGGCGGCCACCTCACCCACGGCGCGCCGCCAGCGCAGTCGGGCAAATGGTTCAACGCCGTGCAATATGGCGTGCGCCGCGACGACCATCTGGTCGATTTCGAGGAGGTCGAGCGGCTGGCCAAGGAGCATCGGCCCAAGCTGATCATCGCCGGCGGGTCAGCCTATCCCCGCCACCTCGATTTCGCCCGCTTCCGCGCGGTCGCCGACGATGTGGGGGCGCTGCTGTTCGTCGATATGGCGCACTTCGCCGGGCTGGTTGCGGCGGGCGAGCACCCCTCCCCCTTCGGCCATGCGCATGTCGTCACCACCACCACCCACAAAACGCGGGCGGTGATCCGCAACGCCCAGACCCTCGCCAACCGCTTGAAGGAGCGCGGCGCCGACCTCGTCGCCGGCGGCACCGACACCCACCTCGCGCTGGTCGACCTGCGCCCGCTCGGAATCACCGGTAAGGACGCCGACGAAGCGCTGGAGCGCGCCGGAATCACCTGCAACAAGAATGGCGTACCCTTCGACCCGCTGCCCCCGATGCAGACCAGCGGCATCCGCGTCGGCTCCCCCGCCGGCACCACGCGCGGGTTCGGCGAGACTGAGTTCCGCGACATCGCCGACATGGTGGCGGACGTGCTCGAAGGCGTAAAGGGCGGCGATCGGGCCGCCGAACAGGCGGTCAATCAGCGCGTTCGCGCGCTCTGTGCACGCTTCCCCATCTACGAAGGCTAGGATTTTTTCGATGCGCCGCCGCGTGCCGGACTTCCGACCATAATGCGCTGTCCGTTCTGCAGCCATGAGGACAGCCAGGTAAAGGACAGCCGCCCCTCGGAAGACGGCGCGGCGATCCGGCGGCGGCGGCAGTGCGAGGGCTGCGGCGCTCGCTTCACCACCTTCGAGCGCGTCCAGCTGCGCGACCTCACGGTCCTCAAGAAGGACGGCAAGCGCGAACCGTTCGACCGGCGAAAGCTCGAACGCTCGATCGCGCTGGCCTGCCGCAAGCGCGACATCGCTCCCGAGCGGCTGGAGCGGATGGTGTCCGGCATCCAGCGCCAGCTCGAAACGCAGGGCGACGATGTCGCGGTCGACCGCATCGGCGAGGCGGTGATGGCCGGCCTCAAGGCGCTCGACCACGTCGCCTACATCCGCTTCGCCAGCGTCTACAAGGACTTCACCGAGCCGCAGGACTTCGCCGAGATTGCCGGGAGCGTGGAGGGAGCGGCCGTGGATGAGAACAACCGCCGGCTGCTCTGAAGGAATGCCAGCTCCGCCCGTCATCGTCCTCGTGCGTCCCCAGCTTGGCCAGAATATCGGCAAGGCGGCGCGGGCGATGCTCAATTTCGGGCTGACGGAGTTGCGATTGGTCGCTCCGCGCGACGGCTGGCCTAACCCGGAGGCCGGACCGGCAGCGAGCGGGGCGGATGTGGTCCTCCAGCGCGCCACCCTGTTCGAAACGGTCGCCGAAGCGATCGCGGACTGCTCGACGGTGTTCGCCTCGACCGTGCGCCGCCGCGATCTCATCATGCCGGTCGTTGGACCGGAACAGATGGCCAGTGAAATTCACGCCACGGCTGGCCGCACCGCGATCCTGTTCGGGCCGGAAAGGTCGGGCCTCCCCAGCGACGACGTTGCCCTCGCGACCAGGATCGTTACGGTGCCGATCAACCCTGATTTCGGCTCGTTGAACCTGGCCCAGGCCGTGATTTTGCTCGCCTATGAAT
>JAIVIZ010000035.1 GCA_020200315.1 Sphingomonadales bacterium
GTCTAGAACAGGGTCCTCTTCAGCCGCATTCTTGCCAATCGATTTAATACGCGGGAACGTCTTTTGGTTCATCTAACTATCTCGATCGTAGTTTAGCTCGGAGCTCACTCGGCTGCGAGTCCAGCGCTGCTGAACAAGTTATTATCGTCCGCGACGAACTCCCCTGTCAGTCCGTCGTTCGCTGCGCTTTCCTTCGCCTTAGCTCTGCGGTCGAAATTGTCCCACACCTCGTTCCAGTTCCCCCGCGTCGCGCCCTTCGAATATTCGGTTGCGCGCGTCTCGAAGAAGTTGGCGTGCTCCACCCCGTTGAGGAGCGGGGCGAGCCAGGGGAGGGGGTGCTCGTCGATCATGTAGACGGGCGCGAAGCCGAGCTGGCCGAGGCGCCAGTCGGCGATGTAGCGGATGTATTTCTTGATCGCCTTGGGGGTCATGCCCTCGACCGGGCCCTGTTCGAAGGCGAGGTCGATGAACGCGTCCTCGAGCCGGACCGTCTTTTGACAAGTGTCGATGATCGAATCCTTGACGTCGCGGGTCAGGCAGTCGCGTTCCTTCACGAAGGCGTGGAACAGCTTGATGATGCCCTCGCAGTGGAGGCTTTCGTCGCGCACCGACCAGCTGACGATCTGGCCCATGCCCTTCATCTTGTTGAAGCGCGGGAAGTTCATCAGCATGGCGAAGCTGGCGAACAGCTGCAGCCCCTCGGTGAAGCCGCCGAACATGGCGAGCGTCTTGGCGATGTCCTCGTCGGTGTCGACGCCGAAGGTCGACAGATAGTCGTGCTTGTCCTTCATCTCCTTATACTGGAGGAACATGCCATATTCGCTCTCGGGCATGCCGATGGTGTCGAGCAGGTGCGAGTAGGCGGCGATGTGCACCGTCTCCATGTTGGAGAAGGCGGCGAGCATCATCTTGATCTCGGTCGGCTTGAACACGCGGCCGTATTTCTCGTGGTAGCAGTCCTGCACCTCGACATCGGCCTGGGTGAAGAAGCGGAAGATCTGGGTGAGGAGGTTGCGCTCGTGGGGGGAGAGCTTCTGCGCCCAGTCGCGGCAATCCTCGCCGAGGGGGACCTCCTCCGGCATCCAGTGGATCTGCTGCTGCCGCTTCCAGAAGTCGAACGCCCAGGGGTATTCGAACGGCTTATACTGCTTGCGGGCTTCGAGAAGGGGCATGGTGGTTACTCCGCGTCGTCTGCGTAGAAGGAGAGTTTGGTTCCGCGTAGCTTGCGAGCAAGCACGATAAATCCGACTGCGACCAACGTCGCCGGCAGGATCCAGAGCAAAACGAAAAGGCTGATCTCGTCCCAGCGATGGGCATGGAGAAGCACTGGGCTGCAATAGATATCGTGGAAAAGGCAGCCCCGGCCATGACAGGGATGGCCGTAGGAATCGGGATAGTCGAGGCGCACGGGGAGCCAAACAAATACGCCGATAAACGCCAGCGTGCCGGCCATTAGGGCGGTGAACTTGACCGGGCCTAGCTTGCGCTCGCTGTCGGCCAGTTGCCGATAGGAGTCGCGCATCTGAGGCCAGATGATGAACCAGCAAAACGCGCCGAACGCGATAACGGCCAGGATAGTGATAATCGTCTGCGTCACCAGAACCACCTCCCGCCCCGGGGCGAGCCGCCACGGGCGCGGAACATGTCAAGGTACATTCACAGGCCCGACACCGCGAAGAAGATTAGCGCGAGGCCGGCGAGGGTCTGGATGAGCGTGCCGAGCGGGCCGAACCATTCGCCCGAGTGGAGGTGGAGGATGAAGCCGTGGAGCTGCTGCGCCTTGCTGCGCGGCGGGCGGGCTGCGCTGGCGGTCGCGACGGGCGCTGCGGCGACCGGCGATCCGGGAGCTGTGGCGTGATGCTCGCCCGCTTCATGCTCCTCCTCGCCCGGCTCGTGCGCCTGCGCCGGCGCGACGATGCCGGCGCCGGTCGGCGGTGCGCCGGGGCGCTCGGGCTGGCTGAGGCCGCCATGATCGTAGATGTCGAGCAGCTGCATGACGACGCCGGTGCCCGCGACCCACAGGAGAACCGCACCGAAGAGAATGGCGAGCCAGCGGTGGTAACGGCGAAGCTTCATAACGCGGTTCCGGCATTGAGGTCGAGCGGTCCGGCGGTGGTGTAGGCGATGGCGAAGCCGCCGAGGATCAGGCCGAACGCGAGCAGCATCATTCCGGCGATCAGCAGGATGTTGTTGCGCGGCCGCTGGTCGACCCCAGCGCGGATTCCGGTCACGACCATACCGAGCCCGACCAGCAGGGCGATCGCGCCGACGACGACGAACAGGATGTTCGCCGCTGTCATGCCGTGCCGCGCGAGAGGGCGACGAGCGCATCGAGGCGCGCCGCATAGGCTTCGATCACCGCGGCGGTGCGGACGATATAGGTGCGCGCATCGTCGAAACGGCGCTGCTCGATCGCCTCGCGCACGCCCGGCAGGGTCTTGGCGCCATAGCCGGTCAGCGTGCCCGGCGCGTAGATCAGATTCTTGAACCACGGACGCCTAGGCAGGCCGGCGGGATCGAGCAGCAGCTGGTCGATGTCGGCAAGCCCCGCGTCGATGCGCGCCCGCGTCGCGGGTGGCAGCGTCTCGGCGCGGGCGAGCATTGCGTCGGCGGCGCTGGCGGCGCGCTTGAGATGGTCGGCGGCATTGTCGAGCGGCAGCATGTCGAGCAGCGGCGTCACCCCGCGGTCGCGCGGCGCGGCGAGCGGGTCGGTCGGCGAGGCGCTCAGCTTGAAATAACCCTCGCGCCGGGCATCGGCCAGCGCGCGGTCCTTCTCGCGCTGGTCGGCGTCGAGCTTCTCGACTTCGGTGACATAACGCGCGACGGTCGATGCGAAGTCGCCGTAATGGGCGGGAACGCGCGGTCCGTCGGCGGCGCGCAGCACCAGCCGGCCGACGACCTTCGACAGCGCCGCGCCATAGGCGAGGCCGGGGTCGTCGAAGTGGGTGACGTGGTAGTAGCTGTCGTAGATTGAATGGTAGCTGCCGCTCGACTGGTCCTCACCGCCGAAGCCGATATTCAATGAGGCGATGCCGAGGTGCTGGAGGAAGGCGGTATAGTCGGAGCCCGAGCCGAGCGGCCCCAGTGGGAGGTCGCCGCCCGCCTTGGCGGCGTCGAACCGCGCGTCGGGCACGCTGTCGGGCGCGAGATAGTGATTGGCCAGGATCGCGGCGCGCGAGCGCTCGACGGTCGGCACGCCGGCCTGCGGGTCGGTCACGTCGCGCCCCGCCTGGTTGACGAAGCTTTGCAGCTCGTGGCTGCCCTCCGCCTCGAGATAGCCGCGGCCGTTATTGTCGGTGTTGATGTAGAGGAGCGCCTTGCGCTTGAGCTCGTCGGCATGTTCCTCGGCCCATTCGGTCGAGCCGAGCAGCCCGGGTTCCTCGCCGTCCCAGCTGGCATAGACGATCGTTCGCGCCGGCCGCCAACCCTGGCGGGCGAGCTGCCCCAGCGCCTTGGCTTCGGACATCAGCGCGACTTGACCGGTCAGCGGGTCGGACGCGCCGAACACCCAGCCGTCGTGGTGATTGCCGCGCACGATCCACTGGTCGGGATAGGTGCTGCCCTTCATCACCGCGATGACGTCGTAGATCGGCTTCAGCGACCAGTCGGATTTGACCGCGAGATGGACCTTGACCGCGTCGCTGCCGCCCCAGTGATAGGCCATGCCGAGCCCGCCGCGCGCCTTGCCGGTAACCAGCGGGCCGTCGAGCCGGGCAATCAGCTGGCCGGCGTCGGCATAGGAGATCGGCAGCGCCGGGATTTTGAGGATGGTCGTCGCGGTCTGGCGCGTCAGGCGATGCGCCGATGGCGTGGCGCCGACGCCGGGGGTCAGTGGATCGCCCGGGTAGGTCGTCATGTCCTGGACCGAACCGCGCTGAACGCCATGTTCCGGCCGGCCGCCGCCGAGCGGATAGGGATCGGCTTCGGCAAAGCTGTCGTCGGCCGGATCGGAATAGATCAGGCAGCCGACCGCGCCATGTTCCTGCGCGAGTCTCGGCTTCAGCCCGCGCCAACCGCCGCCATAGCGCGCGAGGATGATCTTGCCCTTGACGCTGATGCCGCGCTGCTCGAGCGCGTCATAGTCGGCCGGCAATCCGTAATTGACGTAGACGACCGGCGCGGTGACGTCGCCATCGCCCTGATACGCGACATAGGGCGGCAGCGCGCCCGCGGTGCGCGACGAGGTTGGGTCCTGCGCGATCGCCGGCTCCTGCCCGCCCAGCGTGACGCGGGTCGGCGCGACCATTTCGAAGTTGGTCGAGATCGGCGTCGGATAGAGCACGTCGAACCGCTCGATATGCGCGTCCCAGCCCCACTGCTTGAACAGCGCCAGCTGCATCTCGGCATTGGCCTTGTCATGCGGCGACCCGACATGGTTGGGCGCCGACGACATGTCTTCCAGCCAGCGCTGCTGGTCGGCGCTGCTGATCAGCGCGTCGAAGGCGGTTTCGCGCGCCTTCGCATCGACGCCCGGAGCGGCGGCGGCGGGGGCTGCAGAGAAGGCGGCCGCCGCGACCGAGGCGAGGAGGGCAAGACTGTAACGATTCATGCGTGAGCTCCTTAATTCCCTCTATCTCTCGGTTGGGTGAGCCAGAAGCGAAGAGCCCTCACCCCAGCCCTCTCCCGCAGGCGGGAGAGGGAGGAGGCGCGAAGCGGGAGGGTGAGGGCTCTTCTTCACTGGCATGCGAGGCACTCATCATAATCGGTCGTCGACGTCACCTGGATTTCGCGCAGCTCCGGCGTGTTATCCGCTTCGACGCCGCCGGCGAAGCCAGCGCGCTGAACGCTCTTCGACCGCAGATAATAGAGCGACTTGATGCCCAGCTCCCAGGCGCGGAAGTGGAGCATCATCAGGTCCCATTTGTCGACGTCGGCGGGGATGAACAGGTTGAGCGACTGCGCCTGGTCGATGTACGGCGTGCGATCGGCGGCGAGTTCGAGCAGCCAGCGCTGATCGATTTCGAAGCTGGTCTTGTAGCTGTCCTTCTCGTCCGGCGTGAGGAAATCGAGATGCTGGACCGAGCCGCCCTGCTCGAGGATCGAGTTCCACACGGCGGCACTGTCCTTCGACTTCTCGACGAGCAGTTTTTCGAGATAGGGGTTCTTGATCGAGAAGCTGCCCGACAGCGTCTTGTGGGTGTAGATGTTGGCCGGGATCGGCTCGATGCACGCCGAGGTGCCGCCGCAGATGATCGAGATCGACGCGGTCGGGGCAATCGCCATCTTGCAGCTGAACCGCTCCATCACGCCCATGTCGGCGGCGTCGGGACATGGCCCGCGCTCCTGCGCCAGCATCATCGAGGCTTCGTCGACCTGGGCGCGGACATGCTTGAAGATTTTGAGGTTCCACGACTTGGCCATCGCGCCCTCGAATGGCAGGCCGCGCGCCTGAAGGAAGCTGTGGAAGCCCATGACGCCGAGGCCGACCGAGCGTTCGCGTTCGGCGCTGTATTTGGCCCGCGCCATCTCGTCGGGGGCACGGGCGATGTAATCGGCGAGAACATTGTCGAGGAAGCGCATGACGTCCTCGATGAACATCTTGTCGCCGTTCCATTCGTCCCACGTTTCGAGGCTGAGCGAGGAGAGGCAGCACACCGCGGTGCGGTCGGCGCCGAGATGGTCCTTGCCGGTCGGCAGGGTGATTTCGGAGCACAGGTTCGAGGTGGTCACCTTGAGCCCCAGCTCGCGATGGTGGCGCGGCATCGACCGGTTCACCTGGTCGATGAAGATGATGTAGGGCTCGCCCGTCGCCAGCCGCGTCTCGACTAGCTTCTGGAACAGCGAACGGGCGTCGACCTTGCCGCGCTCCGACTGGTCGCGCGGGCTGCGCAGGGTGAATTCGGAGCCGGCGCGGACCGCTTCCATAAATTCGTCGGTGATCAGCACGCCGTGGTGAAGGTTCAGCGCCTTGCGGTTGAAGTCGCCCGACGGTTTGCGGATTTCGAGGAACTCCTCGATCTCCGGGTGCGAGATGTCGAGGTAGCAAGCGGCCGAACCGCGTCGCAGCGAGCCCTGGCTGATCGCGAGCGTCAGCGAGTCCATCACGCGGACGAACGGAATGATGCCGCTGGTCTTGCCGTTCAAACCGACCGGCTCGCCGATGCCGCGCACCGCGCCCCAATAGGTGCCGATGCCGCCGCCCTTCGACGCCAGCCAGACATTCTCGTTCCACGTGTTGACGATGCCGTCGAGACTGTCGCTGACCGAGTTCAAATAGCAGCTGATCGGCAGGCCGCGGCCGGTGCCGCCGTTCGACAGCACGGGCGTCGCGGGCATGAACCACAGCTTCGAGATATAGTCGTAGACCCGCTGGGCATGGTCCTGATCGTCGGCATAGGCCGAGGCGACGCGGGCGAAGAGATCCTGATAGGATTCGCCCGGCAACAAATAGCGGTCCTTGAGCGTCTCCTTGCCGAAGTCCGTCAAGAGGGCATCGCGGCTCGCATCGGTGGTCACCGCGAACGCCCGCGTGTCGATCGTCTTGCTGTCGCGCGCGCCGCCTGCCGAGGAGGTCGTGTCGGTCGAGTCGACCGTGCTGCTGCTGACGAAATCCATCACCGACTCCTGCTTGCCGCGGCGCGCCTTGCGCCCCGCCTGTTCTTGCAATGTTCGACTCGCGACCATCGGTCCAAGCCTACTCCCTTTCGCAGCCTTGCGGGCGTCTTTCTCGTGCCTGTCCCCGCTATCCACAGGCGCAAGCCTCTTCGTCACCGGATATATGCATATCCGGTCTTAACCACTAGGTGTTGAGCAACTCCCCCGTCGCTACCACAAGACATAGTGTTTAATTTAGGGCGGGGACGCAAGCGGAATTCGGGTCCGGATCAAAAAACATTGGCGGTCAGGGGCCGGTAGGCGCGACTCACTCCTGCCGGCGCGGCGCTGGCGGCGGTGCGAGGACGGTCAGCGCCGCCTTGCGAATGCGGTAGACGAGCGGCGGCGCGAGCTGCTCGGTTTCTCCGTCGATCGACACGCTCAATCGGCTG
>JAIVIZ010000070.1 GCA_020200315.1 Sphingomonadales bacterium
GTCTTCGCCATCAGGACTCCAGTCGTTCGATGATCCACTTCGCGGCCGTCGGCCAATCGTCGATGCGCGCATGCGCGTGCCGGCTTGGCGCAATCGCCGGCGCGAGCCGCGGCTCGGCGACCATGTGCAGCCGGAACACCTCGGGTGCATGCTTCGCCACGGAGGCGTGATGGACCGGCAGATCGTCGACGAAAACGACGCGGGTTGCGCCGTGTCGTTGGGCGATCGCCCGCGCGGGCACTCCCTTGCCGCCGCGATTGCACACGACTTCATGGGCAATGCCGTGGCGCGCCAATTGCTCGACCCGCCATGGATGCGCTTCGTCGCCGATGTTGGTGAGGATGACGATGTCGGCGATTTCGCCGATCCGCCCGAGGGCATCGAGCGCGCCGGGGACGATGGTCTGGCGGTGCATCTCCTCGCGGAAAAATTGCTCGAGCAGCGGCCACACGCGATTTTCCGGAACAGTCGCTCCCGACACCTTGTCGGTCATCGCTCCGCCGAAGCTTCCGTTCTCGAAGGCGAAGTCGATGCCATGCGCCTCATCGAGCCAGGCGTCGAAGTGCGACACCATGTGGAGCAGAACCTCGTCGCAATCAGTAATGAGCAGCGGCCTGCCCCTCGCTGTAGCTTGGCCCGTCATGATTCGAGCGTGGCCCGCGCGGCCACCAGCTCGGCAGGCGTTGCGCCGATCGCTTCGGCGACCGCGATCAGGTCGGGCTCATGGCTTTCGAGAAAGGCCAGCGTCGCGCCAAGAAGCGCGCGGTCGCCGTCCAGCGCCCGACAGCGCAACTCGCTTGCGTCAAGCCCGGTAAGGTCGAGAAAGCGCTGCGCGCGACGCCCATCGGTCAGAGTCGCGGCAAGCGCGGACAGGGCCAGCGCTTCGGCGTCATTTGTCGTTGGGGTCAACATCGCCTATCAGTCGAATGAGTTAGCGGGGTGGAAAGCGTGGCCAAGATACTCGTTGTCGAGGACAACGCCCTCAACATCAAGCTGTTCTGCGACCTCCTCACCGCGCACGGCCATGAGTGCGAGCCGGTGAGCGACAGCCGCGACGCGATCGACGCGGCGCGGCGGTTCGCACCCGACCTGGTCATCACCGATATTCAATTGCCCCACGTGTCGGGCATCGAGCTAATGGAGTTGCTTCGCGCCGACGAGGCGCTTGGCAAGGTGCCGATCATGGCGGTCACCGCTTATGCCGCGCAGGGCGACGACGAGCGTATCCGCGCGGCCGGGGCGAGCGCTTACGTTTCGAAGCCGATTTCGGTGCTTCGATTCGCCGAGGCGGTGGAGCAACTGCTCGACACCGCATCGCGCGACGATCAACTTTCAGGCAATCCCGTTCCAGCCCCGAATGAGCCAAGCGGCGCTTAGGCGCCCGACGCCTTACTTGATTTTGGCTTCCTTGAAGTCGACATGCTTGCGCACGACCGGGTCATATTTGCGGAACGACATCTTCTCGGTCGTGTTGCGCGGGTTCTTCTTGGTGACATAGAAGAAGCCGGTGTCGGCGGAGCTGACGAGCTTGATCTTGACGGTTGCCGGCTTGGCCATCGCGAGGGTTCCACTGATGAAATACGAAAGGCGGGCCTCACGGCGCCGCCCGGTCGAAGCGCTCCATGACGAGTGGCCGGTTTTTTGTCAAGGCGAGGCGGCCTTGCTGGCCAGTCGCGGCTTTGACGGCACGTTAACCAATATGAGCGAACCTTGCGGCGTCAACGAAAGAAGAACGCCATGGCC
>JAIVIZ010000133.1 GCA_020200315.1 Sphingomonadales bacterium
GCGCTCGGTCGCGCAGCGCCGGGGCAAGAAGGTTTCCGACCTGCTCGGCCGGAGCGGCATGGGCAGCGCCGAAGCGGAAGCGACCGCCGATGCGGTGACGGAGTAAGCGTGATGGCAAAGATCAAGATTACCCAGACCGGATCGCCGATCCGCCGCGACAAGACCCAGCGCGCGACGCTGGTCGGCCTCGGCCTCAACAAGATGCACCGCACGGTAGAGTGCGAAGCGACCCCCGAAGTGATGGGCCAGGTCAAGAAGGTCCAACATCTGCTGAGGGTCGAAGGGACGGCTTAACTGTGGAGAGCGGCCAAACTTTGATAAGTCTGGTCGCAGACTTTGCCAATCTCGACAGAGAGGCGACGATCTTTGCAGTGAAGCCATGGGAACGCCATTCGCCAGCAATGCTTGTGTTCGATGAATTGGATACGACAGAGCAGCTGGACGGCTACGACTACTTCTTGGAAGTCGAAGTAGCTGTTGCGGACTTCCTCGCCACGCCAGCGATTCAAAAACTGAGCGTTGGCGCGCAGACGGATCGACTGATCGAGTACGCAACAAACGACTGTTAACAGCGCGACGAAAGCGAAAGCGAGTGCACGACATGAAATTGAACGATCTCCGCGACAATCCCGGTGCCCGCAAGAGCCGCGTCCGTGTCGGCCGTGGCATCGGTTCGGGCCTCGGCAAGACCGCCGGGCGCGGCCAGAAGGGCCAGAAGAGCCGCTCGGGCGTGTCTGTAAAGGGCTTCGAAGGTGGCCAGATGCCGCTCCACATGCGGCTGCCGAAGCGCGGCTTCAACAATATCTTCGCCAAGGACTTTGCCGAAGTGAACCTCGGCATGATCCAGAAGCTGATCGACGCAGGCGCGCTCGCGAAGAACGGCACGATCGACCATGCGGCGCTGAAGGCCGCCGGCCTCACGCGTGGCGGCAAGGACGGCGTCCGCCTGCTCGGCAAGGGAGAGTTCAGTGCCAAGCTCGCCTTCAAGGTTGCCGGCGTGTCGAAGGGCGCGCGCGAAGCGGTCGAGAATACCGGGATTCACGATGGCATCCGCAGCCGAGCAAATGGCGTCCAACATCAGCCTCGGCAATTTCGCCAAGGCGACCGAGCTCAAGAAGCGCCTGTGGTTCACCATCGGCGCCTTGGTGCTGTTCCGGCTGCTGTCGTTCGTGCCGATCCCCGGCATCGACCCGCGCGCCATGGCCGCTCTCTACCAGACCCAGTCCGGCGGCGTGCTCGACTTCTTCAACACCTTCTCGGGCGGCGCGCTGGAGCGTATGTCGATCGTGGCGCTTGGCGTGATGCCCTACATTACCGCGTCGATCGTCGTTCAGCTCGGTGCGACCCTCTATCCCTCGTGGCAGCAGCTGCGCAAGGAAGGCGAGACCGGGCGCAAGAAGCTCAATCAATATACCCGCTACCTGACAGTCCTGCTGACGATGGTGCAGGGCTATCTGATCGCAGCGGGCCTCGAGGGCCTCGGCGCCAAACAGGGCATCGCCGCCGTCGTCGAGCCCGGCATGCTGTTCCGGGTCGCGGCGACGATCAGCCTGATCGGCGGCACGCTGTTCCTGATGTGGATCGGCGAGCAGATTACCAGCCGCGGCATCGGCAACGGCGTTTCGCTGATCATCATGGCCGGCATCGTCGCGCGCCTGCCGCAGGCGATCGGTCAGCTGCTCGAAGGCGCGCGGACCGGCAGCATCGATGGCCTGCTGGTGTTCGGGATCGTCGTGCTCGCGGCCGCGCTGATCCTCTTCATCTGCTTCATGGAACGCGCGCAACGGCGCGTGCTCATCCAATACCCGAAGCGCCAGACGGCGCGCGGCGCGATGCAGCAGGAGCGCAGCCACCTGCTGACGCTCTACGCCCTCGGCATCGCCTTCTTCTGCTTCTTCTACACCGCGGTGCAGTTCAATTCCGAAGAGACCGCGGACAATCTGAAGCGCCACGGCGGCTTTATTCCCGGCATTCGTCCGGGCAAGGCGACCGAGCATTATTTCGATTATCTGCTCAATCGGATCACCGTCATCGGCGCCGCCTATCTGGTGCTGATCTGCCTGGTTCCGGAAATCCTGTCGGCCCAGGCAGGCCTCAACTTCCGGCTTGGCGGGACGAGCCTGCTGATCGTCGTCAACGTCACAATGGACACTGTCAGCCAGATCCAGAGCCACCTCATCGCCCATCAATATGGCGACCTCATCAAGAAGGCGAAACTGAAGGGTGCGCGCCGCCGTTAGGGACAGTGGCGGTTGACGCGGCACGCGGGCGCGGGTCGAACACGCCCGCGACGCGGAACAGAGGGGCCTGGAATGGACATCATCCTGTTGGGACCGCCCGGCGCCGGCAAGGGCACCCAGGCCGCTCGCCTCCAGACCAATCGCGGCATGATCCAGCTCTCGACGGGCGATATGCTGCGCGACGCCGTTGCGAAGGGAACGCCGGTCGGCATCAAAGCCAAGGCGGTGATGGCGGCGGGTGAACTGGTCAGTGACGCGATCGTCTCGGCGTTGATCGGCGAGCGGCTCGACAGCGCCACCGAAGGTGCGATCTTCGACGGGTTCCCCAGAACCGCGCACCAGGCCGAAGCCCTCGAACTGCTGCTCGCCGACCGCGACCGCAAGCTCGACCATGTCATCGAGCTGGTCGTCGACGAGGAAGCCCTGGTCGACCGGATCACCGGCCGTTTCACCTGTGCCTGTTGCGGCGCGAGCTATCACGACCACTTCCATCTTCCGAAGATCGAAGGCACGTGCGATGTCTGCGGCAGCCATGAGTTCAAGCGGCGCCCGGACGACAATGAAGCGACCGTGCGCACCCGCATGGCCGAGTATCGCGCCAAAACCGCGCCGATCCTGCCCTTCTACGAAGAGAAGGGCCTCGTCCGCCGCGTCGACGGCATGGCCAGCGTCGACGAGGTCGCCACTGCGATCGACACGATCCTCGATACGAGCCAGTAGGCCCAACAATTTTGCAGGCTAGCGGGAACCTTTCCTGACACTCACCATCCAATTGGTTGTGGTGCCCACTGACGGGCGCCGGTGGGTGGAGAGAGATAATGATCGTCAAACATATGCTGCTCGGAACGGCCGCCATTCTCGGCATGAGCGTCCCCGCGATCGCCGCCAGTGGCCCGACCGATCCTCAGATCGCGCACATCGCCTATACCGCCGGCGTAATCGACATCGCCGCGGCCAAGCAGGCGCTCGCCAAATCGCACAACGCCAGCGTGCGCGCCTTCGCGCGGGAAATGGTCCGCGACCATCAGGCGGTCAACGACAAGGCCCTAGCCCTCGTCAAGGAACTGCACGTCACGCCTGAAGCGAACCCGACCAGCGCCGCGTTGACGAAAGGCGCCGACGCCGAGCGGCGCCGCCTCAGCCACCTCCGTGGCGCTGCCTTCGACCGGGCCTACGCCAAGAATGAAGTGGCCTATCACCAGACCGTCAACGGCGCGCTCGACTCGACGCTGATCCCGTCGGCCAACAATGGGCAGCTCAAATCGCTGCTGCAGACCGGCCTGACCCTGTTCCACGAGCATCAAGAGCATGCCGAGCATCTGGTGGCGAAGCTGAAATGATCGGCCCTCGTCAGCTTGCGCTAACCGTGGCAGCCAGCGTGGTGCTGACCGCCGCCACAGCCCCGGCCCCACACGCTGCGGCGGCAAAAACCTATGTCGTCACCATCGACAAGCTCGCCTTCGGTCCGGTCCCGGCGTCGGTTCGGGCGGGCGACATCATCGTGTGGCGGAACCGCGATCTCTTCCGCCACACCGCCACGGCCCGCAACGGCAGCTTCAACGTCGACCTCCCCCCGAGGCCGAGGGGCGCACGCGGGTGATGGCGCCAGGCATGGTCGCCTCTTCTGTCGCTTTCATCCCGGAATGACGGGTCGGTTGCGGGTGGTCAGATGAGCCAGGGCGGTGCTCAACGAAGGATGGACTACGGCAGGCTCGGCGATGTCGAGCTTGCCGGCCTGTTCGCGTCACGGGATCGTGGCGCGATCCGGCATGTCACCACGGCCAACAATCAACGGCTGTTCCGCACTGCCTGGGCGATCCTCAAAGACCGGGCCGAAGCTGAGGAAGCGGTTCAGTCCGCCTATCTCCACGCTTTCGCGGCGATCGCCAGTTTCGAGGGGCGCTCAAGCCTGTCGACCTGGCTGACGCGGATTGTGGTCAACGACGCGCTTGGACGCCGTCGCGCCATTCGTCGCCGCCGCTACCAGCTTGAGACGGAAGGAGTCGCCGTGCTCGACGCTTACCGCGAGACCCTCATGCAGGGATCGCAGCCCGCGCTGCCGGATGCTGCCGCCGCTCGGACGCAGCTGCGCTTGCTCCTCGAACGCGGCATTGCCGAATTGCCAGCATCGTTTCGCGCCGTCTTCGTCCTACGCGATGTCGAGGGATTGAGCGTCGAAGAGACCGCCGAAGCGCTCGACGTGCCAGCAGCAACGGTCAAGACACGCCTGCTGCGCGCCCGGCGCAAGCTGCAGGAGCTTCTGGCGCCCGAGGTGCATGGCGCGCTGAGCGGAGCCTTTCCGTTCGCGGGCGTTGATTGCGAGCGACTGACGGACCGAGTTCTGACTGCGCTCGCTTCGACATAGCAGCGCGAGAGCACGCCGGAACTAGTCCCGGATGAGTGTGAGAAAACGATAAGCAGGCCGGCCGTCCTCCGCCCTATGCTCCTCGCGCCCGATTTCGTGCCAGCCCTGCGCACGGGGATCGGGCATTGCCGTATCTCCATCGACCGCACCTACCATCTCGGTCAGCTCGATACGGTCTGCGCCAGGCAAAAACAGTGCAAAAATCTCGGCGCCACCGATCACTGACACCGATTGATCGTCAGCCAGGGCCAATGCTGCTGCCCTATCGTGCGCCACCTCGGCACCTTTCGCCTGCCATTGTGCGTCGCGGGTCAGGACGATGTGCCGCCTGCCCGGCAACGGGCCCGGCAGGCTTTCGAACGTCCGCCGCCCCATGATCATCGCCGATCCCATCGTCAGCGCCTTGCAAAGCCTGCGCCATGACCGCACCCGCCATCGCTCGCTTCATCGACGCCGCGCGCGAGCGGCTGGGCGCGAAGGGCGTCGTCACCGATCCCGCCGAGATCGCGCCGTGGCTGACCGACTGGCGCGGGCGCTGGCATGGCGCTTCGTCGGGGATCCTTTCGCCCGCTTCGACCGAGGAGGTGGCCGCCATCGTCCGTCTCGCCGCGCAGCATCGCGTTCCGCTCGTTCCACAAGGCGGCAACACGTCGATGGTCGGCGGCGCAACTCCGCCCACCGACGGTGCGGCGGTGATCCTGTCGCTGCGCCGGATGAACCGCATCCGCTCCGTCGATGATCAACGGGCCGTCGCGGAAGCCGGCGTGATCCTCGACCATCTCCACGCGGCGGCGCTCGCCGCCGGTCGACGTTTCCCGCTGACCCTCGGCGCTCGGGGAAGCTGCACCGTGGGCGGGCTCGTCTCGACCAATGCCGGCGGGACGCAGGTGCTTCGCTTCGGCACCATGCGTGGCCTCGTTGCAGGGGTGGAGGCAGTGCTTCCCGACGGCTCCATCCACAATGGCCTTGGCGGCCTCAAAAAGGACAATCGCGGCTACAGTCTCGACCAACTGCTGATCGGCGCCGAAGGAACGCTCGGCATCGTCACCGCCGCGGCGCTCCGCCTCGTGCCCGCCGCGTTCGACCGCGCGGTGGCCTGGGCCGGAGTTGCCGCCCCGCAGGCTGCCCTGACCCTGCTGAGACGTCTGCAGGCCGAAACCGACCGCATCGAAGGCTTCGAGCTGATCCCCGGAACCAGCCTCGACCTGGTCCTTGCCCACATCTCCGCCACACGCTCGCCGCTCGCCGGACGTCATGCGTGGCACGTTCTGATCGAGGCGACCGCCGCATCGGCGCAGCAGGAAAGCTCCGCGGCCCTCCTTGAGCACCTGCTCGCCGCGCCGCTCGCAGACGGCCTCGTCGAGGACGCCACGCTCGCCGCCAGCGAGGCTCAGGCGGACGCTTTCTGGCGCCTGCGCGACAGCCTGTCGGAGGCCGAGCGCACCGCCGGCCCGGCTACCCAGCACGACATCTCGGTCCCGATCGATGTCATGCCCCGCTTCATGATCGAGACCGCGAATGCCGCCGAGGCCCGCTTTCCGGGCACCCACGCCAGCGGCTTCGGTCACTTGGGCGACGGCAACATTCACTTCCACGTCCGCGCACCCGTCGGAGCCGGATCGGACTGGATCGAACGCGAAGGGCCAGTCGGCGCTGTCCGCCATCAAGCATGCGCTCGACCCGCTCGGCCTGATGAATCCCGGCAAGCTCATCGATTGAGTGCGTGCAACGGCTTCGCCCCCCTCTCTTAGGCCTGGCGAAGCGCTCCGATCCCAACCAGGGCGTGGTCCTCAAGGACGTCGCGCAGCTCGGCAGCGAGCATCTCACTCGACGCCAACTGGCCGGCATCCTCGATCGCCGCGGCGAGATCGGCGAGCTGATAAAGCAGTTCGCCCGCATCGCCGGACCCGTTTATTACCGCGAGCAGGTTGGGCACCATGCCGCGCGTCGCCCACTTGAGGTTGGCGAACGCCTGCCGCCCGAGCAGCACGCCATCGTCATTGTGGACAACGAGGCGGAGCGTTGGGGGCAGATCGTTGGCCATTTCAAAATGATGGCCGGTTGGAGCGGCGCCGCCTAGCCGGTTTTCAGGTCCGTCCCGGCCTGACACAGGCGTTAGCGCTCTGCCTTGTCCGCGACCCAGCCCTTGTTCCAGGTTTTGACGAGCGCGCGGCCGCACCGCTCACACGCGCTGTGGAGTTGATGATCCTCGCCCATGGTAACAAGTTCGCGCGAGCGGCGGTGCCCGGCGAGGCGGCAGATCAGGGGCACGTGGAAGAAACTCCGAAAGCGGCGGGCGAGCGCGCCCGCGCAGCCCTACACTGGAAGCCCCCTAACGCTTTGGCAAGCAGAGGGGTCCGGCTGCCTCGTTGCGGGACGGAGTGGCGCGTCATGCAGTTGCGGGCGAACCCCGTCTCCTGCGACGTTAGCCAGCTAACCCGTTGTTTTCGAGCGATAAGCGGTGAAGCCGCAGGGGTTTATTGTCTGCTTTCCACCGATGCTGGACGTAAAGCGACCGTCAATGACGTCGACAACATGCTCTACATGTCGTCGCAGTCGACCGGCGACGGCAATCTGACGATCACGGTCAATGCTGGTGCAGAAACCGCGCATTTTGCCCCGCAATGTGCTCGATCGCGGCCATATGTCGAACTATGCGCTGAGCGATCTTGCTGGTGGTGCTCGTCGTCATAGTCTTTCTGCAATGCTGGCGCGCCACGGTAATCCCGATGGTTGCCATTCCGATATCGCTGATCGGCACCTGCGGTGCTCTTGTCCATCGGCTACTCGCTCAACAGGGGGATGCCTAGTCCGCCGGGAACTGGCGCCGGAGCGGCACTAGAAGGTTTCGACAGATTTATCTGAACTCCAAGTGCCTCAGTGGCAAAAAAAGGGGCGGCACCGAAATGCCGCCTCCGATTAGTCGTGTGGCCTAAGATTTAGAAGTTAACCTTCGCGCCGGCCTTGAAGTAGCGGCCGAGAATGCCCGTGCCGCCCTGGACCGGATTATAGTCGAACGATCCGTAGGTGACCACGTCGATCGGCGGCAGCCGGTTGAACAGGTTCTCAACGGTTCCGTAGATGGTGAAGTTCTTGTTGAGCTTGAACTGCGCATTCAAGTCGACGGTGATGTAGCTTTTCACATTATTGCCGGTCGGCGAATAGCCGG
This sequence comes from Sphingomonadales bacterium, assembly GCA_020200315.1. GTDB lineage: Bacteria > Pseudomonadota > Alphaproteobacteria > Sphingomonadales > Sphingomonadaceae > Sphingomicrobium. The sequence goes on from JAIVIZ010000133.1 coordinate 7,775, forward strand.
GATTGAGCCCGCCGTCGCCGTAGCCGGTGCCCTGGTCCGTCGCCGACAGGTTATAACCGTCGAAATAGTAAGCGGTGCCCGTCACGATCAGCCGGCCGAAGTCGAACGTGTTCTGCCAGTTGCCGTGCCACTTCGGCGTGCCCGACCCGGCGGTCAGGTTGAAATTGCCGAGCGTGCCGTCGTAGCGCTCGATGTGGCCATCGGGGAATGACGTTGAGAGGTTGAGAATGTAGCTCGCCTCGATCGAGCTCGTCACCTTCACGCCGTTGAACGGCGTGAAGTTGGCGAGTGCCGAAAAGTCGAGACCCGACGACTTGATCGTGTTGGCGTTGATCAGCTGCGCCTGGATGAAGGCGAGTCGCGGCTGCGCATTCGGGAAGTTGGGATCGGGCGCATCGGGAATCACCGTGTATCCCGCCGGAACCGCGGCATTCCCGTAGTAAGCCGCGAGCGCCGGCGCATTGCTCGGCTGGGTAATCGCCCCGGTCTTCTTGATCTTGAAATAGTCGACCGAGAAGGAGAAGCTGCGCGACGGATCGAACGTCGCGCTCAGGGTGAGGTTACGCGACTTTTCCGGCTTCAAGTTCGGGCTGGCAAGAGTCGTTTGACCATATGAGCCGGTCCGGATGTAGATGGGGCAGGTGCTGTAGGTCGCGATCGAACAACCATATTGCGCGAGGAACGAGTTGGTGAAATTGGACACGTTGTTCGACACATAACCCGTGGTCGGCAGGGCGTTCGCCTCGCCGAACGAAGGGATACGGAAGCCTCGCGAATAAGTGCCGCGGAAGGTCAGCTGATGGATCGGACGGAGAATCGCGCCGACCTTTGGCGAGAAGGCGCTCTGTCCGCTCGAATAGCTGTCGTAACGGCCGGAGGCACGCAGTTCGACCTCGGGAATGATGGGCGCGATGACTTCGCCATAGACGGCCTTAACCGTCCGGTGGCCGACGGTGCCGAAAGCGTTGAGGGTGAAGTACCGCTGAGTCGGCCCGTTATAGTCGGGGTTGCCGCTCGGCGAATTGACCGCTTCGTAGAAGACCGTCCCGCCGACACCGACCGAAAGCGGGCCGCCCGGCAGATCGACCGGGCGGAAGCCGACCGTGCCCTGTATCTGATAGAGGTCCGATGAGTCATTGTTGATGTTCTCGGGCTTCAGGTAATCGAGCACCGACTGCGGGGTCGCCGATGGATCGCGGAAATTGTAGCTACCGTCGTTCACGACATCCAGTAGGTGCTGGATATAAACGTAGCCGCGGTTGAGCCGCTGCAGATCGGTGTGCATCGCGGTGCCGATCACGTCGAAGTTGATCCGGCTAGTGATGTCGCCGCTGACGCCGAAGGCCGCACGATAGGCGCGGTTGCGGGTCTTGTTGAACGTAGTCGATTCGAGATCGCGGCCGATCAGGCGGGCAACCTGGCCGCTGGCTGCGAACGGGTTGTTTGGATTAAGCCTGCCGTTCGCGGCCGTGCAGGCCACGGTGGTTCCGCGCGGACAAACATAGATCGGCAGGAAAATCGGAAACGATCCGGCCGCGCGACTCGCCGCCGCGTCCGCCGTGCTGAACTGCCGGTTGACGATGCCGGTCGGGGCGACACCGCGGACCGTCGCTGGGAAGCCGGTATAGTCGACCGAGCTCTGCAGGAAGTTGGCTTCGAAATAAGCTTCCACCTTGTCCGCCACACGTGCCGTGACGCGGCCGGAAATACCGAAGCGCTGAATATTCGGATTAATCACGGCATATTGGTTGGTGTAATCCGCCTGACAGACCGTCGTCGGGGCGTTGGTGAAAGCGGCGAGGTCGGCAGCCGTTAGCGTGTAGCTGGTGCCGACGCACGGCGACAGGTTGACGTAGCGGCCCAGTGGCCTGGTGTTGGTCGGATCATAAGGCCGCACGAGGAAGTTGGCCGCCGTCGTCACGCCAGCAAAGGCGCCTGTGGAATCGAACCCATTCTGGCGGAAGTCTCCGCCGCAAAGACTCGGGTCGCCATTGGCATCGGGCGCGCAAACGCGGCGCTGATCGTCCGAATTAAAAGGATAGGGACGATCGTGGTTATAAAGCGCCTTGCTGCGGTAATAGAAGCCGCTCAGATAGGCCGACAGGCCCTTGTCGGCCAGATCGCCGGCGCCCACCGTGGCGCTCATGCGGTACTGCGCGGCATCGCCACGCTCGGAAATTCCGCCCTCGGCGCGAGCACCGAAACCCTTGAATTCCTTCTTCGTGATGATGTTGACCACGCCCGCGATCGCGTCCGCGCCGTAGCTGGCCGAGGCGCCGTCGCGCAGCACGTCGATCCGCTCGACGATGTCATCGGGAATGGTGTTGAGATCGACGAAGTTGCGGCTGCCATCGTCGGCCAGCGGGTAGTAGGCCGCACGCAGACCGTCGAACAGGACAAGCGTCGAGTTGGTCGATAGACCGCGCAGCGAGACGGCCGACGCGCCTGCAGCGAACGCGCCGTTGGCGGTGAACGCGTTGGTCAGCGCCGGGCCGTTGTTGGACGCCAGCGTCTGGATCGCGTCCTGAATGGTACTGACACCGCGGCGGTCGAGCGTCTCGGCAGTGATTCGGGTGATCGGTGACGGGCTCGTTGCCCGGCGAAGAATCGAGCCGGTGACGATGATGTCCTGCCCACTGCCGGAAGCGCCATTGGCCGAGGTGGTCTGAGTGACCGGTTGCACATTGGCGGCAGGCGCCGGAACATCGACCGTCCCCGCCGCAGGGGTGCCTGGCGCAGTGGTCGAGGTCGGCTGCTTCTCCTGCACCGTCTGCGCACTGGCCGGACCCGTGATCACCATTCCGACGATCACAGTCGTCGCGAGGAGCGAGCCCTTCAGATAACGATTCGACATGTCATTCCCCTCATAAGCACAATGCGGCGCGCGCCAAAGATTATCGAGCCCAGCGGCACCATGCGCGGCCAAGCTGCCGTTGTATTGAAGTTATTGGGGGCGTACGCAATTGGCGGAGGGGCAACAGCCCCTTTTATGAATTAATGTGGCGAGTAGGCCACAGGCGGCTGCGCCTTGATTTGGGTGATCAACCGCGGAGCCTCTAGCCGCCGCCGAGCGCCGCAAGATTGGCCGCTGCATCGGCCTCCTGCCGCCTGACGCGCAGTAGCGCAGTTTCTGGGTCGGGATGCGCGCCCTTTGACCGCGGGACGCACATAGTCGCTGGCGAGCAGGCGAGTGGCTGCCGGGGCTTGCTCCGCCTGTTGCTCACGACCTTTGTTAGCCGCTTTTGCCCAGCGAGCGTCTCGCTGCATTCGTTTGCTGTAGCAGGCGCGCGAATGTCCACTTTGGTTCAAAGTGGTGCACGGCGTTATACAGCAGTTCCGTTCGCGATGGCTGCTGTGGGGTCTTTACACACGCTCCTTACTGGTTGGGCTTCAATGCTCCGATAACAACGGAAAGTTGTTGTTTTCACGCCTCACTTCAAATCGTGGGGTCGTTGGCCGTTATCGGGCTCAGCCTTGTGGTTGGGCTACAACCTTTGGGTTGATCGCCGACACCACTCCTCCCGCTGCCGCAAAGCCCCGGAAATCCGGGAAGAGTTCGCGCTTCTTCGATGCCAGCCATGTCGCGTTTGTGAGGGCTGTGTGGCGCGCCCGGCAGGATTCGAACCTGCGGCCTCAAGATTAGAAGTCTCGTGCTCTATCCAGCTGAGCTACGGGCGCGTGCGGAGTGGCTTAGCGAAACCCGCGGCGTCACGCGACCGCTTCGAGCAATCCTTCGAACAATCGCCGTCCATCGGTTCCGCCATGCGCCGGCTCGATCGCCCGCTCGGGGTGCGGCATCATGCCAAGCACATTGCCGGCGTCGTTGACGATCCCGGCGATGCCCCGCGCCGAGCCGTTGCACTCCTCGGCATAGCGGAAGGCGACCCGGCCCTCGCCCTCGATCCGGTCGAGCGTTTCGTCGTCGGCCTGGAAATTGCCGTCGTGGTGCGCGACCGGAATGGTGACGCGCTCGCCGCTGCGATAGCCTTGGGTGAACAGCGTCTGGCTGTTCGCAACGTCGAGCGCCACTGGCCGGCAAACGAACGACAGGCCCGCGTTGCGCATCAGCGCGCCCGGCAGCAGCCCCGCCTCGGTCAGCACCTGAAAGCCGTTGCACACGCCGAGCACCGGAACGCCGCGCGCCGCGGCGGCGGTCACGGCGCGCATCACGGGTGAGCGGGCGGCCATCGCGCCGGACCGCAAATAGTCGCCGTAGGAAAAGCCGCCGGGGATGGCGATGAGGTCGATGCCGTCCGGAAGCGCGCTCTCGCGGTGCCAGACCATTGCCGGCGTGCGTCCCGTGACCACCTCGATCGCTGCCTTGAGATCGCGGTCGCAATTGGATCCGGGAAAGACGAGAACCGCGCTGTTCATCTAGTCGGCCACCTGCTCGATACGGAAATTCTCGATCACGGTGTTGGCCAGCAGCTTGCGGCACATCGCCTCGATGGCGGCCTCACTCGTTCCATCGGCCAGCTCGAGCTCGATCAGCTTGCCCGCGCGAACCCCGGTAATTCCGCCGAAGCCGAGCCCCTCAAGCGCATGATGAATCGCTTTGCCCTGCGGGTCGAGCACACCCGGTTTGAGGGTCACAAATACGCGCGCTTTCATGGCCGATCCTGCTTTGCCGCTGCTCGCCGACCCTATGGCGGCGGCGCTCGCCGACGACAAGCTTTACCGTTTGTTCACCTTCCCGCTCCTAGCATGGCGGGTCACCAGTCCGGGAAGGGGGGACAGAATATGATGGTCGCGCTTGCCGGTGCAATGTTCGTCGCTCTGTTCGGCTGGGGCTCGAATTATTTCGGCTGGTCCGATCCCGATGGGAAGGTTCAGCTTGCGCTGTTCACCACCTTCGTGCTCGGCCTCGTCTGCGGGTACAAGACCAAGGGCTGACGCCGCGGTGCGCCTCGGCTAGGCCCAAAGCGATGAAGCCGTTGCCACCCTATGCCCAACTGCTGCAGCTTGCCGCCGAGCCCGATCCGACGGGCGGTGCGCCGCTATTCTTGCTCCCGCCCCACCACGGCGTCGTCGGCCGCCCGGGCTTCCTCCACGGCGGGGCCATCGCCGGCCTGTGCGAATATGCCGCCTTCGCCTCGCTCCGCGCGGCGCTCGGCGAGAGCAGGACGGTGATGAAGCCGATCACCGTGACGATCGATTACCTGCGCGGCGGCAAGCTCGAGCCGACCCGCGCCCGAGCCGAAATCATCCGCCTCGGCCGCCGCATCGCCAATGTGGAGGTGCGCGCCTGGCAGGACGATGAGGACAAGCCGATCGCGCTCGCGCGGCTCAACTTCAAGCTCGACCGCGCCGAGGCTTAGTATCCGCTGATCTCCGCCACGCGCGCCGCGTGGAAGCGGGGACTTCCGAACAGCTCGTGAAGCCCCGCTTCCCGTTTCAGATAGAGTCCAATGTCATGC
>JAIVIZ010000134.1 GCA_020200315.1 Sphingomonadales bacterium
TGACGATGCTGCGGAACTTGTCCGACCAGTCCTTGCCGTTGCGCGTCCACGCCGTCGCTGCCCCGCCAGCGGTGGCGAGCAGCAGCCGGTATCCATCGTACTTATATTCATACAACCAGTCGGACCCCGCCGGTACGGCATCCACCAGCGTCGCCAACTGCGGAGGCCGGAAGGCAGGCGGCTTCACCCCGGTCTTGCGCTTGGTCCGGCCGCCCTTCTTCCCACCCCGGTTGCTCTCCCACACGTCCTCGCCGGCGGCGATCTCGGCCATGGTCCGCCCGGTAGTGACGCTCGTCAGCCCTTCCTCGACCAACGCCTCGCCGGCGTCGCTAGCGAACGCATCGGTGACTTTCTTGAGCATCCAGTTCTCGGCGCGTTCGCCGGGCCTGCCTTTCAAGCGAAACATCACCCACTCGCCCTTCATCCGCTCGCCCTCCAGGGTGAAGTGGAGATGGCCCTCCTCGATCGTCTTGCGCGGGTCCTTGTCGGGGTGCGGGACCCACCGGCCGCGATCCCACAACATCACCGTGCCACCGCCATATTCGCCTTTCGGGATGGTCCCTTCGAACGTGCAGTAATCGAGCGGATGGTCCTCGGTCCGCACCGCCAGGCGATTGTCGTGCGGGTCGAGGCTCGGCCCGCGCGGCACCGCCCAGCTTTTGAGCACGCCATCCAACTCGAGCCGAAAATCCCAGTGAAGCCGGCTGGCGTCATGTTTCTGGACGACGAAGCTGTCGCCCTTGCCCCTCAGCTTGCGGCCCTTGGGCTCGGCAGTCTTCGCGAAGTCGCGCTTCTCATTGTAGGTCTCGATGTCGAGCTTACGCGCCATCGATCAGGCCCGCTTGCGCGCCGGCGCGGCTTTCTTTGCCGCAGCCGTGTTTGGTTTGCTGGCTTTCTTCACGACCGGCTTCTTCTCGGCGCCGCCTGATGAACCGCCACCAGCGTCGAGGCTCTTCTTCAGCGCAGCCATCAGGTCGATGACGTTCGAGCCGCGTTTGGGCTCTCCCTCGTCCGGGTCCTGTATGACAAGCTCGCCCTTTTTCTTGCGCTTTTCCTCGATCAGCGACCTCAGCGCATCGACGTAGCGGTTGTGGAACTCCGACGCGTCGAAGCTGCCCGCCTTTTTCTCGATCAGCGTGCCTGCAAGGTCGAGCAGATCGGGATCGGGCTTGGTATCGCCGATCTCGCGAAAATAGGAGGCGGCCTTATTGACCTCGTCCGAGTAGCGCAGCGTTTCGAGCACCATCCCGCGCCCGCACGGCTTCAAGCTAACGACATATTCCTGGCCGCGCATTGCGAGTTGGCCGACGCCCACCTTCTTCGACGCCCGCAAGGCATCGCGCAGCACCACGAACGCCTCCTCAGCAAGATCGTCGGCGGGCACAACGTAGTAGGGCTTGTCGTAATAGATAGCATCGATGTCGCCGAGATCGACGAACTGGGTGAGCTCAAGCGTCTTGCGGCTTTCCAGCTTGACCGCCTCGATCTCCTCGGGCTCGAGCAGCACATATTCGCCCTTGGACACTTCGAAGCCCTTGACGATTTCGTCCACATTGACCGGCCCGACTCCGGGAACGACCTTCTCATATTTGACCCGCTTGCCGGACGGCTCGTGAATCTGATGGAAAGCGATCGAGGCGCCGCTCTTCGTCGCCGGATAGATTTCGACCGGGATCGCCACCAGTGCCAACCGGATCTGTCCCCGCCATGCCGGCCGTGCAGCCATGAAAAAGTGCTCCTCGTTATGGAAGCGATTCAATCATCGGCTGCCCGACTCGTTCCCGGCCGCGAGATGGTTGACCGCCAAGGCAGCCCGATGGCATGGCGGCTCGCCGAGCGGGTGTAGCTCAATGGTAGAGCAGAAGCCTTCCAAGCTTACGACGAGGGTTCGATTCCCTTCACCCGCTCCATTCCAGCCTGCGGGGGCAAGCCGTGGAATGGAGCGCTCCGTGCGGCGGAGCCGCGGGTGGCGTAGCGCCGACAGCGACTAAGTGTGGTGCATGTACGACCATCCTGTCATGCCGTTGACAGTCCCGCGCCTCCCCTTCAAGGGGCGCGCCACACCTCGTGGAGAGGTGGCCGAGTGGTTAAAGGCAGCAGACTGTAAATCTGCCCGGGTTTCCCGTACGCTGGTTCGAATCCAGCCCTCTCCACCATTCGCACGGGCCGCTGCCGGCCATGGCGGCCCCTCCGGTTCTTTCGCGAAGCACCATCTCACATGGGACATTGCGCGAGCCTGCAAGGCGGCTAAGAGGCCGGACCTGCTCTGTATTTGGCAGCTCTTCCGGCCCTTCAAATCACGGGTGATTTTCCAATGATGATGGTGGAAACCGTATTGCGGCCGAGCGCAATCCACGGGATCGGCGTATTTTTGGTCGATGCGGTCGCCAAGGGCACCTTGTTGTGGAAGTTCGATTCCCGCATCGACCGCGTCTACTCCGAGGAAGAGATCGGCTCGCTTCCGCTGCTCACGCAACAGTTTCTGCGAACCTATTCGACTTGGCACTCCGGCGTCGATGTGTGGGTGCTGTGCGGCGATAACGGCCGCCACTTCAATCATTCGGACACGCCCAACAGTATTTCGGATGGGATCGCGTTCGGCGCGGACTATGCCGCGTGCGACATAGCCGCGGAGAGCGAACTCACGTCCGACTACAACACGATTTGCGACCACGTCCGGCTCAATGGCCAGGATTACTGAAGCTCACCGATCAGCCCCATCGATCGGAGCTTGTCGAACTCGCCGGTGGTCCGCTCACCGATGTCCAATCGATAACGGCCGCGCGGCACGACGATCTTGCCGATGCGCTCATACGCCGCCGCGCGTGATTGCGCGACACTCGCTCCAGTGCCGGTGACCACCATCGTCCAGCCGTAGAGACCGGAGGTGACCAGCCGTGCGTTCGCTTTGCCAACTTCGCCCAAGTGAATGTTCCGGTGATCTTCCTCCGCCATTTGTCCTGCGAACAGGATGGGCAGGCCAACGGGCTCGCTCACCTGCTTGCGGGTGTAGGGAAACGGAGGGGTCGTCACGACCACGCCGGTCGAAAAGCCTGGATGCGTGGGCATCCGTTCCAGTGAACCCTCCACCATTCCGGCAAACAGCGCGCCCCAGCCGATCGCCTGCAGGGGATCAAGCACGGCGAAGCCGGGGTAGCCGAAACGGCAGGTGAACTCGAGCGGCCAGATGCCGTGATCGTTCACGATCGTGTTGAGGTTGATGTAGCCGACATGACCTCGACCCGCGAGGAGCGGCTCCAGCTTGCGCAAGGTGCCGGTAAAAAAGGAGTCGGAGCCCGAAAAGGTCGCGACAGTGCCCATTTCACCGGTCAGTTCGCCCATGTCGCCTGCAAAAAAACGCTTATGCTCCCAATCGAGGCAGGCCGGCGTGATGAAGCGCGTGCCGTCGAAATAGGCACCGATGCCAATCTCGATACCGTCGATATAATCCATCAGGATCAATCGGGCGTTCGGGCCAAGCGAGTGAACGCGCTGAGCGAGAAAGGCTTCGACGTCGGTTCCATCGTCGAGCTGGCCGACAAAATTGTCGCCCGACGCGTAATCCGGGCCGCTGAACTTCGCGACATAGCATTTGGGATGGCGTTCGATCCAGGCCAGTGCTTCGTCGATGGCCGCAAACTCCCACACGTGCCCGGTCGGGAAGCCGAGATCGGCCAGGATTCGTTGCGCGAAGGCGCGATCGTTCTCCAGCCTGTCCCCGAAGGCGCTGCCGCCCACGACTTGGAAGCCTTGGCCGCGTAGGTCGTCCTGCTGAGCGCCGAAACCGTCCGACACCGCCTCGAACAGGACGACTCCATCACCTCCCGCTTCGCGGATCCACGACAGCTGCGCGCGCCAGTCCTGCACTTGCGTCACCATTCCCGCCATCGTTCCCCGCGCCGCCGGGTCCGAAATCGCAACACGGACCTCGTGCCCTTCGGCAATCAGGCGCAGATAAAGCGAACCGAGATCGCACGTCTCAGTGACGCCGAGGAAGCGCACGCGCGCTCAGGCAGCTTGCGCGACAGGCTTGGCCGGAGCGGCCGCTCCCCACAGCATTTGCCGATAGCGGTCGTAGCAACGCTCGCCACAGGTCAGCCGGATCAAGGCGCCCTCGGCGATGAACCGCGCTCGCGCGGGGTCGTCGGCGACGAGCGGTCCGATCACTTCCCGGTTCCACGCCTCGCTATGCTTGACGTCGAGCACCGCGTGCAGATCGAAATAATGCCGGTCCTTGCCACTAACGCCGACCCGGCGAAGACCGTCCGATACGAGCCGAGCACGGTCGGGCGCGGTCAGCTCGATCACGCCCAGCGCGCCGATCGAATGCCAGGCGAACTCCCGCCGCGTCGCCATCGCCGTCATGGCATTCGCAAGCGCGAGGCTCTCCCATACCGTGCCGTCGATCGTCGGCGAGACGCCCAGCGCCGTCCCCAGCAGACCGAGCATTGGCCCGTGCATGCCTTTGGCATTGCCGCGGCCCATTTCATCCCAATAGTTGCGGGCGAGCTCGAGCTTAGCGCGAATCGGCATCTTGACCTGGGTCATCGCGACCAGATCGTCGAACCCGGCCTCTCCTGCCGCCTCCTGCTCGAAGAACCAGCGCAGATCGTCGAAGGACGCCTGCTCCGCGAGCCAAGGGAACAGCGTGTCCTGCTGACCCGGGCCGCTCACGCGCAATTCGTCGAACCAGCTGACGAACGCGTCGGCGTCCGTGGGAGCCGCCATCGCGGCGCTTGCGACATCCAGGCGCAGAGCCGTGAGAAAAATGCTCTCCAGCACCAGCATTTCCGCCGGAAGGCCCTCGTTCGAACCGGCCGCCTCGGTCGGAAACGCCGGCGCCAGCCGGTCCCGGTTCCAGCGCGCGAGACGACGCTGGAATGCGTCACAGAAGACCGCTTCGGAAGAGAGTTCGGAGGAGATGTTCTGTGACAATCTTTTTTATCCTGAAGGGACAACTGAAACGTCGCCTTATGCTGCGGGTTCCAGCAGCATGAAACGCAACAACGGGGATGGGATGGAGCGTAAGACGTCTTTGAACGGCAGTCGCCAAGGGGCATGTGTCGCACTGCTGGCGCTGCTGAAGGAGCGCGGTTACCGATTCGTCACACCGACCCCGCGCACTCATGAGATTGTGCTGGCGCGGCACGCTGGGAACTTGGCGCGGAGCGTCGTCGATGTACTCGGCTGGAGCCGTCCCTTCGAACTCGGAACGATTGATCGGGAAATCGAGGGGTCTCTCGAGCATGCCGGACTGCTCGAAGGACCGCCCGAGCGCCGCCGCGCGACGGTTCGCGTGTCCAGCCTCCGAGACCGGCTGTTCCTCCACTCCGCCTATCCGACGACCGCCTGCGACGCGGTGTTCTTCGGACCGGACAGCTACCGGTTCGCCGATTTCATTACGGTGGAGTTCGATCGCGCCTCTTCAGAGGATGTCACGATCATCGATGTCGGCACGGGTGCCGGCGTCGGTGCGATCGTGGCCCGCGAATTGTGCCCGAATGCCCGGGTGATTGCGATCGACATCAACCCGGCCGCACTCGAACTTGCCCAGATCAATGCAGCGGCCGCTGGCGTGCGGATCGAAACGATCTGCGGCGACATTCTTCAAGGCTACGCTGGCCCGGCCGACATTGTGCTCGCCAATCCGCCTTATATCCTCGATGCCGGGCGGCGCGCCTATCGTCACGGCGGCGGCATGCATGGAGCGGAACTGTCGGCGCGGATGGTCGCTGCCGTCCTGCCGCGGTTGGCGATAGACGGCACATTCATCCTCTATACCGGGTCGACGATCATCGCAGGACAGGACCGGCTCCACGACGCGGTGGTGCGGCTCGCCGATACGAACGGCTGTACACTATTCTATCGCGAGTTGGATCCCGACGTGTTCGGCGAGGAGTTGGAACGAGCCGCTTACGCCGACGCCGATCGGATCGCAGTTGTCGGCGCCGTTTTCCGTAAACGCTGCGCCCGTCGCTAACACCAGCGGGACCGCAAAATCAGGGACTCCGAGCAGATTGGCGACACTTTCGAGCCGCACGCGATAGTATTCGAGGATGGCGATCTTCAGCTCAGCGTGAATGCGCAGGACGCCATGGCCGACGGTTTGACGTCGTGCAGGCCGAATCGGCCGAGGGCACCGAATTTGATCGAGAACGGACTAGATCCAGCATTCTCTTCGCCCGCTGCCTTGGATGAACCGAGACTCACCTACCGCGGAGCTGGACGCGCCTTTCGACCACTTCGGTCCTGCTCTCCGGCTACACGAAGGTAGTGGGCTGCGGCCCTTTCCCACACCAGATGAAGCCGTTCCTGCAAGTCCGACCTGACCCACAGCCTCACTGAACTGAGCGGCCAAACGGCGGCGACTCAGCAAGACTAGCGGCAAGACGCACAGCGGCGTTGCTTGACCGTGGAAAAATGTGTCCTATTCACGGTAGCTTGTTCTCGCCTGCGCTGGACCGAGACCTCGCACTCCGGGAACGACGGGCCGTCGAAATGCGGGCCCGGCCAGGCGGATGGGGCGCGACATGGGGGCAGCCACGATGGAGATGGGGAAAATCACTCCCGGCGAGAATCCGATTGATCCGCGGATCGCCAAGCTGAGCAATGGCCAACTCGACTGCCTGCGCCTGGTCAACGAGCATCTCTCGTCGAAGGAAATCGCGGCCAAGCTCGGCATTTCGCCGCACACTGTCGACCAGCGCATTAGGGGCGCGCTTCAAGCGCTCGGGGTGGAGCGGCGCAGCCAGGCCGCACGCATCGTCGCGGCCGTCGGCCCATATCAGCGATTGATACATCAAGCACCGCACATTGGCGAAACCGATCCGGACGAGCAGCCAAAGGAGGCGGTCGGTTTTCAGATTCGGCACGCTGACCGCACAGAGGGGGCCGGGGCCAAAGGCTTCGAAACCGAGC
>JAIVIZ010000135.1:0-12083 GCA_020200315.1 Sphingomonadales bacterium
GTGGACAGGATCGGGGTCGACCAGCAGGCTCTAAGGCTATGTGCCAGCGCCAGATCACGGAAGTCCACCCACAGCGGATCGGTGTCGATATCGGTCACATGGACCGGTTCTTTCCGATGTGCCGCCGTGCCGCACGAACCTACAGCTGAGCCGATGGCAATTCCATCGATCGCGGTATTATAGGCGTCGGGCAGACTTGGCGCGGCGCCGTGGCGCAAGTGCAGACCATCCTCATCGGCCAGCAGGATCGAGCAGAGCATGCCGGATGTGGACTGGGCCTCGACCGTGCGCAGCATCGTATCGAGCAGCTTACCAATCGGTGCGTTTCCCGCCGCCGCTTGCAGAATGCGGTTTTGCGTGATCTGCAAGGATTCGGCACGCTTCTGGTCGGTGATGTCGGAGACGATGCCGAGCATCCGCGTCGCCTCGCCCTCACCGGTTCGATAGATGCTTCCGTGTGCGGCGATGTGATGGATGCTGCCGTCCGGCCACACGACCCGGCATTCGAAGTGCCAATCCTTCAATTCGGTGACGGCTTCACGAAACTGACGCTCAATGTTGGCGCGATCCTCGGGATGGACGTGCTGGATGAACGCCTCAAAACCCCATTCCGGGATCGGATCGGTGTAACCGAAGCATTGATCATGTCGCAACGAGCGGCGCGACGTGTCGTGAATCAGGTCAAGGTCCCAATCGCCGACCCGCGCCGATTTCAGCGTGAAGTCCAGCACTGCCCGGCTTTCGCGCAGTGCGATCTCGGCGCGGTAGGCGTCAGTGACGTCATGGCCTTCGCAGAAGATTCCTGTGACCTTGCCGCATGGGTCGAACACAGGCGCGTAGATGAAGTCGAGAAAGCGTTCCTCCTCGTCCGCGTCCGGCGTCTCGCGAAAGCGGATCGGGGCTGCGCTCGCAACGTGGCGTTCGCCGGTCAGGTAGACCTGATCAAGAAGCTCGAAGAAGCCCTGCCCTTCGATTTCCGGGAACACCTCGCGGACCGTCCTGCCGACGGAGCCGCGGTCGCCGAACAGTCGCTTGTACGCGTCGTTGACGAAATCGAAGACGTGATCGGGGCCACGAAGCGTGCAGATGAAGCCGGGCGCCTGCTCGAACATGCGCCGCTGGCGGTCGGCTTCGGTGGTCTGGCGACGTTCCGCGAGGACTCGCGCGGTCGTCTCAACGACGATCGCGATCACGCCGGCGGGCTGGTCGTTTTCGTCAAGCACCGGCGAATAGTCGAGGTTCATCCACACCTGATCGGGCGCACCGTGGCGATGGAGCGTGAGCTCCTGATCCCTGTACGCCAGAGTGCCGCCGGCAAGGCCGACCTTCATTACATTGTCGTTGAAGTCGGCAACCTCCGGCCATCCCTCGCGCACTTTGCTGCCGAGGAGTCCGGGGTGGCGCGCGCCGGCGAACACCGAATAGGCGTCGTTGTAGATCATGACACCGTCTTCGCCCCACAGCATCACGATCGGCACCGGCGAGCGCAGCAGGAGCGCGGTGGCGGTCTTGAGGCTCTGCGGCCAGCGCCCGATCGGTCCGAGAGGCGATTGCGACCAGTCATGGGTGCGGATCAGCGCACCCGTCTGGCCGCCGCCGGTCAGAAAGCGGATGCTATCTTCACTACCCTGAGCGTCGGCCAACCGGAATCCTTTCGCGTGAGTCTCCTGTCAGGAGAAGAAGGGACAGTCATGTAGAGCGTCAAGGGGAAGCCGTCATGAGCAAAACTGGATTGCGGGGGCAAAGAAGCGCTGAACGAAGGCGACGCCGCTAAAACGGGTCAGTTCCGCGGCTCCGCCTCCGCCCGCGCCACGGCGGCAAGGAGCCATTCGCGGAAGCGCTTGATCTTTGGGACGGAGCGCCGCTCGGGCGGGATCACCAACCAGTATCCGAAGCCGCGGCTCGACACTTGCGCGAACGGCTGCACCAGCCGGCCGTCGGCGACATCATTGCGCCACAACGCCGGGGTCAGCAGCACAAACCCCTGCCCGCCCATCGCCGCATGGCCTTCGTTGGCCTGGCTGTCGAGCCGCAGCCCACGCCCCTTGGGACGACGGCCAGGATCGACGCCGGCCTCGGTCAGCCACGTCTCCCACCACACGTCGTCGGGGTTCATCAGCGGCAGGGACGGCAGGTCGGATGGCTCGACGCTGCGCTTCAGTTCCGCCTCGATATCCGTGAGAAAGCGCGGCGAGCACATCGGTGTGAAGTCGATATCGATCAGCTTGTCCACGACCGCCCCCGGCCAGTCTCCATCGCCCGCTCGCAGGGCAACATCGGCCTCGCCAGCCTTGAGGTCGACGAGGGCGTTCGACGTGTCGAGCCGCACCGCGAGATCAGGATGGGCGAGTTGGAATCCCCCAAGCCGCCACACCAACCAGGTGTTGGCGAAGGTGTGCGTCGTGGTGATGGTCAGCAACGCGTCGTCCTCCGCGCGGACGCTGCCGAACGCCGCGGCGATGGCGTCGAACGCCTGACCCAGCGCCGGGGCAAGCCGCTGCCCGATCGGGGTCAGCCGCGCCCGCCCCCGTTCGCGAACGAACAAGGGACTGCCGATCCGCTCTTCGAGCGCCTTGACCTGGTACGACACGGCCGCCTGGGTCATGCCGAGCTCCGCCGCCGCGGCGGTAAAATTCTCATTGCGGGCGGCCGCCTCGAACACGCGGATGGCAGAGAGCGGGGGCATTCGGCGCATCACTGATCTATAAGCCAGGCTTATCGTTACGGTCCAGTATTCGATTGGGCAGCACGGTTCGCTTCCCTTATCTCTTCACGGGTCGCCGGCGGTCAGAAACTCCCCAGACCCCGCTCACCGTCGGCGACTTCCAAAAGGAGGCAAAGATGCGCGATGAAATTTATGACCGCGACCTTCAGCTGGCGCGCCACCAGCTCGCTCGCGATTTCCTGCTGCTCGGCCAGGCGATCGGATCGGCGTTCCGGGTCCTCACGCGGGTCCAGTTCGAGGCGCCGTGGAGAGGCGAGGCGGCGGATTGCACACAGCCGCGTTGAAGGCCGGTTCGATTGCGTGGAGGGGGCCGCTCGCCTATAGGCCGCGGCTCCCGTCCTCGGAGTGCCCCGTTCGTCATGACCAGACGCCGCCAGATCTACGAAGGCAAGGCCAAGATCCTGTACGAGGGCCCGGAGCCCGGCACGCTGATCCAATATTTCAAGGACGACGCGACCGCCTTCAACGCCCAGAAGCGCGGCACCATCTCGGGCAAGGGCGTGCTCAACAATCGCATTTCCGAGCATCTGTTCACGGCGCTTCAGACGATCGGCATTCCGACCCATTTCATCCGCCGCCTCAACATGCGCGAGCAACTCATCCGGCAGGTCGAAATCATTCCGGTCGAGGTGGTGATCCGCAACGTCGCCGCCGGCTCGCTGTCGAAGCGCCTCGGGATCGAGGAGGGCACGCAGCTCCCGCGGACGATCATCGAATATTATTACAAGGACGATGCGCTTGGCGATCCGATGGTCGCCGACGAACATATTGCCTGTTTCGGCTGGGCCAGCCAGGAAGAGATGAACGATATCGCCGACATGGCGATCCGCGTGAACGACTTCATGTGCGGACTGTTCGCGGCGATCGGCATTCGGCTGGTCGACTTCAAGCTCGAGTTCGGGCGGGTGTGGGAGAACGACTTCGCCCGCGTCATCCTCGCCGACGAGATTTCGCCCGACGGTTGCCGCCTGTGGGACATGAAATCGAACGAGAAGCTCGACAAAGACCGCTTCCGCCAGGACCTCGGTGGCGAAGCCGAAGCCTATCAGGAAGTGGCGCGGCGGCTCGGCCTGATGCCGGAGGGCGAGGAAACGGCGGTCCTGGACCTCGACAGCCACCGCAAGAAACGGGGCAAGTGACGGCGTAAGCCGTCGTCCCGGACGTGATCCGGGATCCACCTATCTTTTCCCCGCGCGAACGAACAGAAGGCGGGCCCCGGCTCAAGGCCGGGGTGACGGAGTGAAATTGCCCCTCCCCCGCACTCGTGTCGTCACCCTCAACGCCGCGCTCGGTCCGCTCGACTATCGCATCCCCGATGGAATGGCCGTCGAGCCCGGCAGCGTCGTCGTTGCGCCGCTCGGCCCGCGCCAGTTGATCGGGGTCGCGTGGGAGGCTGGGCGTGTTCCGACCGAGGAAGTCGGCGACAATCGCCTCCGTCCCCTCGCCGGCCTGATCGATGTTCCCGCGATCGCGGCGCCGCTTCGCCGCCTCGCCGAGTGGACGGCCAACTATTATCTTTCGCCGCTCGCCAGCGTGCTGCGAATGGTCCTCCCGAGCTCGGCCGCGCTCGCCAGCCCGCGCCACTTGATCGAATATCGACCGACCAACCTGGTGCCGCCCCGTTCGACCCCGCAGCGGGCGCAGGCGCTTGAGCGGCTCGCCGGACGGCAGGGAACTATCCGCGAGCTCGCCGAGGTGGCGGAGGTCAGCGATGCGGTGCTGCGCGGCCTGGTCAACGCGGGCGCACTCGAGGCGGTGTCGGTCGAGGCGGACAGGCCGCTACCCGTTCCCGACCCGGACTTCGCACCGCCGATCCTCTCGCCGGAGCAGCACGCCGCCGCCGGCCTGCTATCCGAGGCGCGCGGCTTCGACCCGATCATGCTCGATGGCGTCACCGGATCCGGCAAGACGGAGGTCTATTTCGAAGCCATCGCCGCCTGCCTCCGCCGCGGCGAGCAGACCCTGGTGCTGCTCCCCGAGATCGCGCTGACTGAACCGTTCCTGAAGCGCTTCGAGGCGCGCTTCGGCTGCGCGCCCGTGACCTGGCACAGCGACCTGCGCTCATCACAGCGCCGCCGCGCGTGGCGGGGGATCGCCAACGGTGAGGCAGCGGTCACCGTCGGTGCACGCTCGGCCCTGTTCCTGCCCTATGCGAAGCTCGGCCTCATCGTCGTCGATGAGGCCCATGAGCCGAGCTTCAAGCAGGAGGAGGGCGTGCAATACCACGCTCGCGACGTCGCCGTGATGCGCGGCAAGTTCGAGGATATTCCCGTCATCCTCTCCTCGGCAACGCCCGCGATCGAGACCCGCCACATGGTCGAGATCGGCCGTTATCGCGAAGTCGCGCTGCCAAGCCGGTTCGCCGGCGCGCAACTGCCCGAAATTCGCGCCATCAACCTCACCCAGGACCCGCCGCCGCGCGGGCGCTGGCTCGCTCCGAGCCTCGTCGCCGAGATGGAGGCGAACCTCGCCGCGGGCGAACAGTCGCTGCTATTCCTCAACCGCCGTGGCTTCGCGCCGCTCACCCTGTGCCGCCATTGCGGCCATCGCTTCCAGTGCCCCAACTGCACCGCCTGGATGGTCGAGCACCGGCTGATGCACCGCCTCGCCTGCCACCATTGCGGGCACGTCATGCCGCCGCCCCGCGCCTGCCCTGAATGCGGCGAGGAGGACAGCCTCGTTGCCTGCGGTCCCGGCGTCGAACGCATCGCGGACGAGGTTGCGGCACTGTTCCCCGACGCGCGCACGGCGATCGTCACCAGCGACACCATCTGGTCCCCCGCGCGAGCCGCCGAGTTCGTCCGCTCGATGGAGGCGGGCGAGATCGACATTGTCATCGGCACCCAGCTGGTGACCAAAGGCTATCATTTTCCGGACCTCACCCTGGTCGGCGTGGTCGATGCCGATCTCGGCCTGCAGGGCGGCGACCTCCGCGCCGCCGAGCGCAGCTTTCAGCAGATCAGCCAGGTCGCGGGCCGGGCCGGCCGAGGCGACAAGCCGGGCCGGGTGCTGGTCCAGACGCACGACCCAGATGCGCCGGTCATCGCCGCGCTGGTCGCTGGCGATACGCCGGGCTTCATCGCCGCCGAAACCGATGCGCGGCGGGCAGCGGTAATGCCGCCGTTCGGCCGGCTCGCGGCGATCGTCGTGTCGGCGGAGGACGCAGCCGAGGCGGAAGGCGTCGCGCGGCGCATCGGCCGCGCCGCGCCGAGTGTCGAGAGGATGGCGGTGTTCGGTCCTGCCCCAGCCCCGCTCGCCATGCTGAGGGGGCGCCATCGCCAGCGCCTGCTCGTTCATGCCGCCCGCAGCCTCGACGTTCAGAACGTCATCCGCGACTGGCTCGCCTCCTTAGAGTGGAGCACCAAGGTGCGCGTCGCCGTCGATGTCGACCCGTATAGTTTTCTTTGATTGCCCACCCGCCGTCGTTAATTTGCATTCAATCGGTTTTTGGTGGACACTGCCGGCGTGCCGACAACCCAATGGAGGGCGCGATGGACTTCGTTCATCTGCGGGCACAGCGTGTCACTCGCATAATTCTCACCGCAATGTGTGCCGGTTCGATCACTGCCTGCTCGTCCTTCGACGGCGGGCCTCGCCCAGTCATCGCTCTCGCTGACAACCTCGCGATGATCAGACCATATTCCATGAATGTTGCCCTCGTAAGCTTCATGGCCAGCGACGACAAAGACCGACAAGGCCTCAGCAAACTTCAATACCGAAACCTGGTTGTCGCGCTCTATCTCAACGCGATGGATGCGCAATATGCATCATTCCGAACGCGACTTAGCCGCCAACGCAAAGGCGGCAGTCTGGCGCTCGGTCTGACCTCACTTGGGCTAACCACCGCCGTGCCGTTAGTCGCGACAGGTGTGAAGGACGCATTGTCGGCGCTGGCCACCGGCGCGACGGGAACTCGGGCGGCTCTCGATAAGGAACTCTATTTCGACCAAGCCTTGCCAGCGTTGCTCGCGGCGATGGAGGCCGAACGAGCGAACACCAAAGCCGAGATTCTTCAACATCTGAAGCAAACCGTTGATAATTATCCCCTGGACTTGGCTTTCGCTGAACTCAACCAGTATCAAATGTCGGCGACCTTCGAGCGTGCGATCGACAAGATCACAGCAGACGCCAATGCGGATCGTACCGTTGCTCTTCGCAAAGTCGGCGCGGCATGAGAATTTGTCGTTGGAGGCTGTCGGCTCATCGGCAAGCGCACTTGCCGCATTGACGCAGCAAGTTTGCAAGACTGGAGGCTAGAATGAGCGCGATCGTAGTTCAAATATGCCGAGCAGATGACAACGATGAGCTGCAAAAGCAGATCGGCGCAGCCATGCAATATTGGGCCAATGCCGGATTCAACAAAATCAATGTGACGTTCGAGTCTAACGCCGACGCCAGGGCGGGGGTGTACACCATGAACTCCTCCAAGGATGCGCCGAAGAAGCTGGGTGTAGACCAGAATACAGATCAAACGGCGGTGCTTGTTCTGACCGAAGCGTAAGGTCATTCAAGCTTGGTGGAGGTTCCCGCATAACTCGGAACTTAAATGCCGAAGGTGGGCTGGACACCGGCGCCCTCGGCGTCGAGCAGCTTGCGTTTGCGGTCGAGCCCGCCGGCGTAGCCGCCGAGCGAACCATCCGAGCGGATCACGCGGTGGCACGGGACGAGGACCGCCACCGGGTTTGAGCCGTTGGCCGTTCCCACCGCGCGCACCGCGGCCGGCTGCCCGACCGCTGCGGCGATCGCGGCATAACTGCGCGTCTCGCCGCAGGGAATCCGCCGAAGCTCGCGCCACACCGCTTCCTGAAAGGCGGTGCCGCGAACGTCGATCGGCAGTTCGGGCGCACTGTGCGGGGTGTTGATGGCGGCGAGCGCTCCTTCGACCAGGTCGGCAATCGCGCCCTCGTCCGCCAGGATAATGGCATTCGGAAAGCGCCGCTTGAGCGCGCCTTCGTCTTCGTCGAAGGTGAGCCGGCAAATGCCTTTGGCGGTCGCGGCGACCAGCAGGGGTCCGAGCGGACTGTCGGCGACGGTGTAGCGGATCGTTTCACCTCGCCCGCCATCGCGCCACGCGGATGGGGTCATGCCAAGCCGCTCCTGCTCATCGGATTGAAGCAAAGGCATCCCCTAAACGATCTTGGCGGGCGGGTCGCCACCGAACACCATCTCGAGCCCGGCGCGCGTGTCCATATATTCGCGGATTCGCCGCGCCCTGCCATTTTCCATCTCGAAGATAAACACATAGGCCAGGTCAAAAGACCGGCCGTTCGCCAGCGTGGCGAGCTGCCGCTGCTCGAATACAACCCGATTGTCCTGTGCGGTCACCGATATCGGCTCGACCGACATCCCGTTGGGATACAGCCGCCGAAAATCGTTGATGATGAAGGCAATGATCGCAGCCGGCCCGATCATGTGACTGGCCGCGCCTAAAGCCGTAGCGGTCGCATTGCCATCGGGTGCGATCCATTCCACATCCTCGGTCAGCACCGAGCGAATGAGTTCGGGATCGCGCGTGTAGAAGGCTTTCCAGACCGCAATGGCACTGTCGGTGACGATCATGAGGCCGGCTTTCTGGTGGCAATCCCGCCTGCGCCCTCGCGCCGCAGCAGTTCTTCCTTGATCGGCAAACCATAAGCGTACCCGCCTAGCGAGCCATTCGATCTGACCACCCGGTGGCAGGGAATTAGGACTGCGACCCTGTTGGCTCCGTTGGCCGAGCCGGCCGCCCGCACCGCGCCAGGGCGCCCCACCGCTGCCGCGATCTGCGAATAGCTTCGAGTTTCCCCGGGCGGAATGCGCCGCAACTCGCGCCACACAGCCTCCTGGAACGCGGTGCCGGCGACGTCGAGCGGAAGGTCACGCATCGCCAGCGGTTTTTCCACGGCCTCCACCGCGCCCGCGACCCAGTCCGCGATCTCTCCGTCGTCAGGAATGATGGTGGCGTCGGGAAAACGAAGGCGCAACGCCGCCTCGTCCTCGTCGAAGGAGAGCCGGCAAATACCCTTGGCTGTGGCGGCGACGAGCAGCGTTCCTAGGGCGCTCTGCGTGACGACGAAGCGGATCGTCTCCCCTCGTCCGCCGTCGCGCCATGCGGACGGGGTCATGCCGAGGCGCTCCCTGGCGTCGGCGTAGAAACGGCTCGGCGCGGCATAGCCCGCATCATATATGGCATCCGTCACGGGCTTGTCCTCCTGCAAATGCTCCTCGGCGCGGCGGGCGCGCAGCGCTCGGGCATACGCCGCCCTACCTCGTCGGGACGGCAGCGCAGGCAGGGGCGATACCCCGCCTCCCGCGCGGCCCCGCCGTCGAGGAAGAATTCGACATGCTCGCGCTTGGGCCGGCGCGCGGGGCAACTCGGCTTGCAATAAATGCCGGTCGTCGTGACCGCCCCGATCACCCGGTCGTCCCAGCTCCGGTCACGCCGCTCGAACGCCGCCCAGGCGAGTTCCTCATCGATCTTGTTGTCCATCATGAGTGATTACACCGCCGCGATGAAGCGTGCATCCCGCCGCTTGCGGCCAAAGCCACGCTTCCTAGTGCCGCTCGACCCGCGCGGCGAAACAGCCGCGCGTGGCGTTGTGAGCGTCGAGATGATCGACCGCCGGGTCGGCCAGCAAGCGGCGAAAGACCGCGTCGGCCTCGCCCGGCTGGGCCAAGGCTGCATCGACCATCATCCCCTTGCAGTCGAACGCGCGGACCGAGAGGATTCGCCCGTGGAGCGCCGGCGGCACCGCGTCGACGAAGTACGCGGCCTCACGCGCCCCTTCGCCGACGAAAATGGCGTGGGTCGCGCGATAGGGCGATGCAGCATCATGCGAGACATGATTGACGAGCAGCAGCGTTTCGCCGGGAGCCGCGTCCTCGAGAGTCACCCGGCAGGGGTAGCCGACGGGCGCGTCGGCGGTCATCCGCACCGCGTCGTGGGTTGCAAGTTCCTCGTCGGACAGGCCGACGAGATGGGCGAAGGGGGCGGGCTCCAGCCCAGTGATCGAGTAGGTCATAGGCCGTGTTTAAGGAATGTGATCCGAGCTCGCATCCCGTAGCTTGCGGTCAAAGCAGTCTCGCGTCTTGCATCCCCGCCGACCCCTTGCTACGGGCGCGCCAACCCATCGGGGTGCGCGGTTTCGGCTGCGGCGCCCCACTCGAACATGGGGCAATTTCTATCTCGGAGCCTAGAGCGCGTGGAGATTTCCAGCGGCCGCAAAGCGAACGCGGCCAAGCTCAATTCGGAGAGTCAGGCGAACGACGCCGGTCTTGCCGGACTGGCGGGGCGCTACGCATCGGCGCTGTTTGGCCTCGCGCCCGACAACAAGCAGATCGACGCCGTCTCCCGCAGCCTCGAATCGCTTGACGGCGCGCTGGCGGAATCGGCCGATCTCAAACGTCTGGTATCAAGCCCGCTGGTCAAGCGCGCCGAGGCCGCCGACTCCATGCGCGCGCTCGGGCCGACGCTCGGCCTCGATCCGCTGACGGCAAATTTCATCGGCGTGCTGGCGAACAATGGCCGCCTCTCGGTCCTGCCGGCAATCATCGCCGAGGTTCGCCGCCTGGCCGCCGCGCAGCGCGGGGAGACGACGGCGCGCGTGACCAGCGCCCATCCGCTCGACGATGAGCAGATTGCCGCACTCAAAAAGCAGCTCACCGCCCGCGCCGGCCGCGAAGTCGCGATCGACGCCCGCGTGGACCCCGCCATTCTTGGCGGCATCGTCGTTCGGCTCGGCAGCCAGATGATCGATGCCTCCATCCGCACCAAACTCAACACCCTCGCGCAAGCGATGAAAGGCTGATCATGGACATCCGCGCCGCTGAAATTTCCCGCGTCATTCGCGACCAGATCGCGAACTTCGATGCCGACGCGCAGGTCTCCGAAGTCGGCAGCGTGCTGTCGGTCGGCGACGGCATCGCCCGCATCCACGGCCTCGACAACGTCCAGGCGGGCGAGATGATCGAGTTTGAGGGCGGCATCCAGGGCATGGCGCTCAACCTCGAGGCCGACAACGTCGGCGCGGTGATCTTCGGCAGCGACGCCGCGATCAAGGAAGGCTCGACCGTCAAGCGCACCGGCACGATCGTCGACGTTCCCGTCGGCAAGGGCCTGCTCGGCCGCGTCGTCGACGCGCTCGGCAACCCGATCGACGGCAAGGGCCCGATCGTCTCCGATCAGCGCAGCCGCGTCGAAGTGAAGGCGCCCGGCATCATCCCGCGACAGTCGGTCAACGAGCCGGTGCAGACCGGCCTCAAGGCATTGGACGCGCTCGTTCCCGTCGGCCGCGGCCAGCGCGAGTTGATCATCGGCGACCGCCAGACCGGCAAGACCGCGGTCGCGCTCGACACTTTCATCAACCAGAA
Organism: Sphingomonadales bacterium; assembly: GCA_020200315.1. Lineage (GTDB taxonomy): Bacteria > Pseudomonadota > Alphaproteobacteria > Sphingomonadales > Sphingomonadaceae > Sphingomicrobium. The sequence goes on from JAIVIZ010000135.1 coordinate 11,075, forward strand.
GAAGGCCAACGCCGGCGACGACGAGAACCAGAAGCTCTACTGCATCTATGTCGCGGTCGGGCAGAAGCGCTCGACCGTCGCGCAGATCGTCCGCGCACTCGAAGAAAATGGCGCGATGGACTATTCGATCGTCGTCGCCGCGACCGCCTCAGAGCCGGCGCCGCTGCAGTTCCTCGCGCCCTACACCGGCTGCGCGATGGGCGAATATTTCCGCGACAACGGCATGCACGCCGTCATCGTCTACGACGATCTGTCGAAGCAGGCGGTCGCCTACCGTCAGATGTCGCTGCTGCTGCGCCGCCCGCCCGGCCGCGAAGCCTATCCCGGCGACGTCTTCTATCTCCACAGCCGCCTGCTCGAGCGCGCGGCGAAGATGAACGATGCGCTGGGCGGCGGCTCGCTGACCGCGCTGCCGATCATCGAGACTCAGGCGGGCGACGTGTCGGCCTACATCCCGACCAATGTTATCTCGATCACCGACGGCCAGATTTTCCTCGAGACCGACCTGTTCTATCAGGGCGTTCGTCCGGCCATCAACGTCGGCCTCAGCGTCTCGCGCGTCGGATCGGCGGCGCAGACCAAGGCGATGAAGAAGGTCGCAGGGTCGATCAAGCTCGAGCTCGCCCAGTATCGCGAAATGGCGGCGTTCGCGCAATTCGGCTCGGACCTCGACGCCTCGACCCAGAAGCTGCTCGCGCGCGGCGCCCGGCTGACCGAACTGCTCAAGCAGGGCCAGTTCCAGCCGATGCCGATCGAGGAGCAGGTCGCCTCGATCTTCGCCGGCACGCAGGGCTATGTCGACGCGGTCCCGACCGCCGACATCACCCGTTACGAGCAGGCGATGCTGTCCTATCTTCGCTCGGACCACGCCGATGTGCTGGCGAAGATTCGCGACAGCAAGGCGCTCGACGACGAGACCTCGGCCAAGCTCAAGGACGCGCTCGCGACCTTCGGCAAGCAGTTCGCGTAGCTAAGTCCCCTCTCCCCTTCAGGGGAGAGGGTTAGGGAG
>JAIVIZ010000135.1:12184-13324 GCA_020200315.1 Sphingomonadales bacterium
CCGCCGCAAGGCCGAGGAGCTGGAAGCGCAGGGCAAGACCGTCCTCTTCTATATCGTCGGCCGCAAGGGCCGTCCGGCGATCCAGCGCTTCTATCCGCGCGGCATCGTCCACCAGCACGACACCAGCGGCATGAAGACCCCGACCTACGCCGACGCGCAGGCGATCGCCGACGACATCATCGATCGCTTCACGACCAACGGCATCGACGTGGTGCACCTCGCCTACGCCAATTTCCGCTCGACCCTGCTCCAGGAGCCGACGGTCGACCAGATCATCCCGGTGCCGTCGATCGCGGTCGCGAACGACAGCGCGCCCGCCGGGGCGGTCGAGTATGAGCCCGACGAGGAGAGCATCCTCGCCGCGCTGCTGCCGAAGAATATCGCCATCCAGATCTACCGCGCGCTGCTCGAGAATGCCGCCGGCTTCTACGGTTCGCAGATGACCGCGATGGACAACGCCACACGCAATGCCGGCGACATGATCAACCGCCTGTCGATCGCCTACAACCGCCAACGCCAGGCGGCTATCACCACCGAGTTGGTTGAAATTATTTCGGGCGCTGAGGCGCTGTAGTTACGCCGTCATCCCGGGCTTGACCCGGGACCCGCCTGCCTTGCAGGGCCGGCGCATAAAGAAACAAGCAGGCCCCGGATCAAGTCCGGGGTGACGAATAAGGAAACGACCATGGCCACCGCCGCAACCACTCTCAACCCGATCGCCGGGGGCAATCTCGTCGGCCGCATCGCGCAGGTCATCGGCGCGGTCGTCGATGTCGCCTTCGACGGCGAGCTGCCGCCGATCCTCGCCGCGCTCGAGACCGACAACAACGGCAACCGCCTGGTGCTCGAGGTCGCGCAGCACCTCGGCGAGAATGTCGTGCGCACCATCGCCATGGACGCGACCGAGGGGCTCACGCGCGGCCAGCAGGTCACCGCCACCGGCTCCCAGATCCAGGTGCCGGTCGGCCCCAAGACGCTCGGCCGCATCATGAACGTCATCGGCGAGCCGATCGACGAGCAGGGGCCGATCGGTTCCGACCTCTTCTCTCCGATCCATGCCGAGGCCCCGCTGTTCGTCGATCAGTCGACCGAAGCCGCCATCCTGGTCACCGGCATCAAGGTCATCGACCTCCTCGCCCC
>JAIVIZ010000136.1 GCA_020200315.1 Sphingomonadales bacterium
CGGTACCTCTGAGCCCCTCCCCTTGATGGGGAGGGGTTGGGGTGGGGTGACGGTGCCTCAAGACGCCATCTATTATCGTCCACACCCCTTCCGCATTGCCAAGCACCTCATGGTTCCAGAAGCGGAGGACTCTATATCCGTCCTCCTCGATGGTGACGGTTCGCGCCGCATCGACCTCGGGACAATGCTGCCCGCCGTCCACCTCGATCACCAGCTTGGCGCGATGGCTGGCGAAGTCGGCGATATACTGCCGGATGGGCACTTGCCTGCGGAAATGCGCCTCGGGGAAATTCTCCCGCAATAACCGCCACACCGCTCGCTCCGCATCCGTCATATCCCGCCGCAATCGCCGGGCCCGCTGCGTCGCACCCGGCGCAGGATGCCTTTTCAATGCTCCTCTCCTCTCACTGGGGAGAGGCTGTAGGTGGGGTAATGGTGCGATGAGCGGACGACATGTGGCAGCAATGCCGGCTCAACCATCACCCCCACCCAACCCTCCCCCATCAAGGGGGAGGGCTTAAGGACGGAAGGTTCCTTCCATCCACTCACGGATAGCTGACCGTCAGCGGAACTTCGGGCAGCGGGATTTTCTCCGCCTCGTCGCCGGGCACCAGCGGGAAGTTCCCCGCGCGCCAATGCTCTTTCGCCTCCTGGAGCCGCTCGCGTGAGGAACTGACGAAGTTCCAGAAGACGTGCCGCGGGGTCGCGAACGCGCCGCCGCCCATCAGCATCGCGCGGGTCGGCGCCGACGCCCGCAGCGTGGCGGCGTGGCCGGGCGCGAGGATCACCAGGTCGAACAGCGCCAGCGGCTCGCCGTCGAGGGTGGCTTCGCCCTCGGTCACCAGCACCGCGCGCTCGTCCGCCTCCGCATCGATCGGTACGCTGGCGCCGGCGTCGAGCATCACGTCGGCATAGATGGTCGGCGCCTGACAGGTGGTCGCGGCAGTCTTGCCCCAGAGGCTCCCCATCAGCACCCGCGCGCTGACCCCCGCGCCTTCGATCAGCGGCAGGTCGCCGGGCCGGACATGCTCGAAGGCCGGGTCGATCTCCTCGCGCCCGTCGGGCAGCGCCAGCCAGGTCTGCATTCCGTAGAAACCGGGTCCTTGCGCCCGCGTCGCCGCCGGGGAGCGCTCGGAATGGACGATGCCCTTGCCCGCGGTCATCAGATTGATCGCGCCCGGCTCGATTGTCTGGAAGCTGCCGATCGAATCACGATGATCGATCGCGCCTTCGAACAAATAGGTCACCGTCGACAGGTTGATATGCGGATGCGGGCGAACGTCCATCCCCTCGCCCGGCGCCAGCCGTGCCGGCCCGAACTGATCGACGAAGATGAACGGCCCGACCATCGTCCGGCTCCGCGCCGGCAACGACCGCCGCACCTTGAACGCGCCGAGGTCATGGGTGACCGGCGTGATGATGGTTTCGATCATGTTTCCCCCGGTGCAATGGCGCGGATCGACAGAGCGTGGACCCGCTCGTGCATCAGCTCGCCAAGCGCGGCATAGACGAGCCGCTGGCGCTCGACCCGCGACTTGCCGGCGAACGCCTCGCTTTCGATCGTTAAAGCAAAATGCGATTCACCCCGCGCGTCATGCCCGACGTGGCCGCGATGAGCCTCGCTTTCGTCGGTGAGCGTTAGGGTGTGCGGAGCAAGCGCCGCTTCGAGCCGGCGACGCATCTCCGTTGCGACGGGTGCAGTGGAAGGCTCAGCCATCGGGCCTATATAGAACGGTTCAGCGAGCGAGGGACAAGTGGCGTCGAAGAGCCAGAAATTTCATGGCCGTGTCGAGGGAGCGGCGGACCGCTGCGGGGTTGCGGGATGCGGCGAACCCGGCGAATTCCGCGCGCCGGAAACCGCGGGCGACTTCGACGGTCCGGGCCGCTGGCGCTACCTTTGTCTGGAACATGTCCGTGCCCACAATGCGCGCTACAATTATTTCGACGGCATGAGCCCCGACCAGATCGAAGCGGCGCAGTCGCCGATCGCCGGCTGGGAGCGGCACACCCGCGCCTTCGCCCATGCCGGGAGCGATCCGCCGCCAGCCTGGGGTGACTTCGCCGATCCGCTGGAGGCGATCGGCGGGCGCTTCCGCCGCCAGCAGCGCGCATCGCCGATGGACCGCTTCACGCCCGGCGAGCGCAAGGCGCTGGGCGTGCTCGGACTCAAGGACGACATCGACCGCATGTCCTTGCGCAAACGCTATTCCGAGCTCGTCCGCCGCTACCACCCCGACCGCAACGGCGGCGACCGCAGCCACGAGCGTGCACTTGCGGCGGTGATCGACGCCTACACACTCTTGAAGTCCTCCAGAGCGTTCGCCTGACCTTTCCTTCCTGACCGCGACACCTTACAGCGAATGCATCCCCGGGGAGCCCGCATGGGCTGAGAGGCAGGCGTTGCGTCCTGCGACCCGCTGAACCTGATCCGGTTAGGACCGGTGGAGGGAGTGGACGCGCGCAGCCAGTCCGGGGGACTGGCGAGCACGACCACCCTCCAGCGTATTGGAGAGTGACCCATGGCCGACTTCGACCCCAAGATCACCCGCACCGACTCCCCCGCGGTCACCACCGGCCCCATCCGCGGCAGCCGCAAGGTCCACGTGGGTCCGCTGAAAGTCGCCATGCGCCAGGTGATGCTTGAGCCGACCTCGGGCGAAGCGCCCGTCACCCTCTACGACACCTCCGGTCCCTACACCGACCCGGCGGTCACGATCGACATTGGTGCCGGCCTGCCCGAACTTCGCCGCAACTGGATCCGCGGCCGTGGCGATGTCGAGGAAGTCACCCAGCGCGAGGTCCGCCCCGAGGACAACGGCCAGCTCGGCCCCGACAGATCGGGCGGTGTCGCCTCCTTCCCCAACGTCCGCCGCCGCGTCCTCCGCGCCAAAGGCGGCGCCAACGTCAGCCAGATGCACTACGCGAGACGCGGGATCATCACGCCCGAGATGGAGTATGTCGCCCACCGCGAGAACCTCGGCCGCGACGCCGCGCTGAATACCCTGCGGGATGGCGAAAGCTTCGGCGCCGCGATTCCCGACTTCGTGACGCCGGAGCTCGTCCGCGACGAGGTCGCCCGCGGCCGCGCCATCATCCCTTCGAACATCAACCACCCCGAATCCGAGCCGATGGCGATCGGCCGCAACTTCCTCGTCAAGATCAACGCCAACATCGGCAACTCGGCGGTCGCCTCCGATGTCGCCGCCGAAGTCGACAAGATGGTGTGGTCGATCCGCTGGGGCGCCGACACCGTCATGGACCTCTCGACCGGCCGCAACATTCACGACACGCGCGAATGGATCGTCCGCAATTCGCCCGTCCCGATCGGCACCGTCCCCATCTATCAGGCGCTCGAAAAGGTCGGCGGCATCGCCGAGGATCTAACGTGGGAAATCTACCGCGACACGCTGATCGAGCAGGCCGAGCAGGGCGTCGACTATTTCACCATCCACGCCGGCGTCCGCCTGCCGTTCGTGCCGATGACCGCCAAGCGCGTCACCGGCATCGTCAGCCGCGGCGGCTCGATCATGGCCAAATGGTGCCTTGCCCATCACCGCGAATCCTTCCTTTACGAACGCTTCGACGAGATCACCGAGATCATGAAGGCCTATGACGTCGCCTACTCGCTCGGCGACGGCCTTCGCCCCGGGAGCATCGCCGACGCCAACGACGAGGCGCAATTCGCCGAACTCTATACGCTCGGCGAGCTGACCAAGCGCGCCTGGGCGCAGGACGTCCAGGTGATGATCGAGGGCCCCGGCCACGTACCGATGCACAAGATCAAGGAGAATATGGACAAGCAGCTCGAAGCGTGCGGCGAAGCGCCTTTCTACACATTGGGCCCACTGACCACCGACATCGCGCCCGGCTACGACCATATCACCAGCGGCATCGGCGCGGCGATGATCGGCTGGTACGGCACGGCGATGCTCTGCTACGTCACGCCCAAGGAGCATCTCGGCCTGCCCGATCGCGACGACGTCAAGGTCGGCGTCGTCACCTACAAGCTCGCCGCCCACGCCGCCGACCTCGCCAAGGGCCACCCCGCCGCCAAGCTGCGCGACGACGCCCTCTCCCGCGCCCGCTTCGAGTTCCGCTGGCGCGACCAGTTCAACCTATCGCTCGACCCCGACACCGCCGAGCAATACCACGACCAGACCTTGCCCGCCGAAGGCGCCAAGACCGCCCACTTCTGCTCGATGTGCGGCCCGAAATTCTGCTCGATGAAGATTTCGGCGGAAGTGAGAGAGTTTGCGCGCCTAAACCCCTCTCCCCTCGCGGGAGAGGGCGACTCGCCGGAGGCGAGCGGGGAGAGGGGGCTAAGCGAAGAGTCAGCCGAAGCCGGAATGGCCGAAATGAGCACCCGCTACCGCGACGGCGGCGACCTCTACCTCCCGGAGGCCGAATGAGGGAAAAAGCCCTCTCCCCTCCGCGGGGGAGGGGTTGGGGAGAGGGGCTGCGCGGCTGCGAGAAGGGAAGACCATGGCCGAGCAGCGAACCGCAGAAGTCTCTGCCTCCGACCTCATCGACGCGATCATCGCCGCGCTCGGCGACTGGCGCGGCGAAACCCTCGCCCGCATCCGCAGGCTCATCCACGCGGCCGACCCCGGCGTCGTCGAGGCGCGCGAGCACGGACAGTGTGGGGCGCTGACCGTGCGGAGCGCGGGCGCAAACTCAGCAACCATCATGGGGCGCAATCCTTTCGGCTGCGCATCGCTGGCAACGCACCGCGCGCCAAAACGTTGTTCTGATTGAGTTCGGTGCGCCACGGCGACGCCGGCTCGCCCCCTGCCAACGCGCCCCAAGGAGAATGTCATGGCCCTGTTCAGCGACAGCATCGAAACGTTCGACGACCTGTTCGTCGGCGTGCTCAAGAACGTCTATTACGCAGAGCGGCAGATCACCGAGGCCCTCCCCAAGATGATCGATAAGGCGACCAGTCCCGAACTGCGCGCCGGCTTCGAGCAGCATCTGCAGGAAACCCGCGGCCAGATCGATCGGCTGGAACGCGTGTTCCAGATGTACGGCACCGAGGCCGAAGAGGCGACCTGCCCGGCGATCGACGGCATCATCAAGGCGGGCAACGCCATGGCCGGCGAAATCGACGACAAGCAGGTCCTCGACGCCGCGCTGATCGCCGCCGCGCAGCTCGTCGAACATTATGAAATCGCGCAATATGGCACACTGATCGCCTGGGCGCGCCAGATGGGCCGCGGCGACTGCGCCGACCTGCTCGAGCAGACGCTGCAGGAAGAGAAATCGACCGACCAGAAGCTCACCCGCATCGCCGAGTCGCGGATCAACCGCGCCGCCGAGCAGGAGAGCATGAACCCCGGCTCGCCGCCGCAATACGCCTGACTTCGAGGACGGCCGCTCCACGCGGGGCGGCCGTCCAGCGGCAAGCCCCATCCGGCTAGCCTCGCGCTCGATCCCTCGGTTTTCAGATTGGGAGGCAGAGGCGACGAGTCGGCCAAGTCCCAACCCCTCCCGCTCGTTCGTCACTCCGCGCCGCAATTCCTTAGACAAACAGACCTGCCCAGCCGTGATGGCTTGACAGTGTCCAAGCCTGCCATCCCCAACCAGGCCAGCGGTCGGAAGGGGCGCCGGATCCGCATCATCGACGCCCCCGTCCGTGCGCAGCCGAGGCCAATCCCGACGTCGTCGAGCAGGTGAAATGGCGAAAGCCCTCAAACAATCATCGGGTGAAACTGCCCCTGGCAATTTCAGGTCATGCCGGGGGCATGACCGACCTGATGATGGCGTTCCCTGCTGGTCGCACGACAGCCTGATCTGCACCGGCGAAACCTACAAGGACAAAAGTCAAACTGACCTTCGCCAGAGGTGCCAAGATCGATAACCCAAAGGGGCTGTTAAACGCCAGCCTTGATGGTGGCGCGAGGCGGGCGATTGACTTGCGCAAGGAGGATAAGGTGAATGCGGAGGCGTTCAAAGCGCTCATCCGCGCTGCCGTGACGTTGAATGGAGGGGAGGCCAAGTAAAAAGATCCGAGGGGATTCTCACAGACTCTTGAATAGCTTATGAGCGTCCGGGTAGGGGAGAGCGTTCATGCAGAACACGTCACACGCCGTCATGTCGCAGCGTGTTGAACCGGGAGACAGCGCTGACGATTTCCCGACACCACCATGGGCCACCCGCGCTCTGCTTGAACACGTCATTAGCAAAAGCGCGACGCGCGAAATGTCGTGCTTAGAACCGGCGTGTGGGGCCGGTCACATGGCTAGGGTCCTGAAAGAGTATTTTTCAGACGTTCGCTGCGCCGATGCATACGATTACGGCTATGCGCCAGTTCGGGATTTTCTCTCGTACCCTCATGAGACGAATGCTGTCGATTGGGTGATAACCAACCCACCCTTTAGGCTGGCCGAGGAGTTCGTGGCGCGATCCTTCGAAGTAGCTCGTCGTGGTGTCGCTGTATTGGTTCGAAGTGTTTTCTTAGAGAGCGTTGGAAGGTTCAATCGCCTGTTCGACGCGCATCCGCCTTCGAAGTTTGCTCAATTCGTCGAACGTGTGCCAATGGTGAAAGGAAGGCTAGATCCGAAGGCATCCACGGCAACTGGATATGCCTGGTTGGTCTGGCAGCATGGTTTTGACGATTGCCCACGCCTCGTATGGATTCCCCCTTGCAGACGTACGCTTGAAAAGCCAAATGACTATTCTAACAAACAACTCTCGTTGATCTAGCCTGATGGAGGCGAAGCATGGCGAAAAACAAGCTTGGCATTCCTGGCGTTCGAGATCGCCTACGCGAACTTGCTGACGAACATGGCATTGACGAATTGCACGATCTCGCCGACCAAATGTATCGCAAGTCAGCAAAGAAGAGGGCTCCAATCCCTCTAGACAACCAAGCCTAGCCCAGCCGCGCGGGCGACTTGCAATTTATCGAAACTTGGCGAAAAATGAGAGAGGGGCTGCTGGAGACAGGAGTTTGGACCTCCGCTCCAGCAGCGCCGCGCCTGCAGCCGAGCTGCAATTCAGCCCCTTTTGGAAGGGGGCCAACCTCTATTCCAACGGCATTGCCATCGCCATAATTATGTTCGCTAGTTTTTTGGCCTCACCTGCCGACAAATCGAACGGCAACCCTTGGATATGCACGGTCAAATCACTCCGGAGCGGGACTGGAAGGATGTTGCTCGCTGCTAGCGGGGCATGGACCGCGCGCGCAGATGACCCAGCCCCAGCTTGAGCGCCGTTCTCATTCGTTAGCGAGGCCGGCCCCCTGCCTTCCTTGGTCCTCGGCTCACGCCGCTGCAGTGAGGGGCGAAAAGCCAGTGGATTGGCGATGTACGCATCGAAATCATCGAGCGCTGACCGTAATCGACTCTTGTATGTGACGAGACTCTGAGGCGTGTACTTCTTGCCGTGTAGATTGCTAAACCTGTGGATTACGTCGTCCAAATCGATCGCCGTAACATCTGACGCTTCTTCCTCAGACAGGATTCCGAGGATTTTGTTGGCGGCCGCTTTCCGCGCGTGCGCGGTCGCCTTCGCCATAAGACCTTTGTCGCCTAGGTAGTCGAGGAACTCCTGAAGCGCCTCTCGGGATCGTTTGGTCATTATTTTGGGCCTCGCATAGAGCTTTGAACGAGATATGGCGTTCTTTGATCCAAAACGCAACAAGACCGTTCTCGCTTGATTTAGACACGTCAAAGTTGACAGAACGCCAGTGACGATCACTCACCTACGTTCGACTATCACCAACGCCGCATCCAGCGCCTGCAAGAACCGCGACCGATCCGCCTTAATGAATGGTGCCGGCCCGCCGACCACATCGCCGCCCACCCGCAAGTCCGCCATGATCGCGCGCGTCGCGATGGCCGCGCCGATCATGTTGGCGGTGAAGCGCTTGCCGCTGTTGCCGATCACCGCCGCCCCGGCCTTCAGGCAGCGCTCGGCGAGCAAAATGTCGGACGTCACCACCACGTCGCTCGGCGTCGCAGCTTCCGCGATCCAGTCGTCGGCCGCGTCGAACTTGTCCGACACCACCACCCGCTCGATCAGCGGGTGCGCCGGCACGCGCAAATGGCTGTTGCTGACCACCCGCACCGCCACCTCGCGCCGGAACGCGACGCGATAAATCTCCTCCTTCACCGGGCAGGCGTCGGCGTCGACCAGAATGCGCACCGGGCTCATCGCATCACCGATAAACCTCTCGCCGATGCGCCACGCGCACCACCAGCACGGTGATCCGCTCGTCCTCGATCCGTGCCACCACGCGGTAATCGCCGATTCGCCAGCGCCAATAGCCGGCGTGCTCGCCGACCAGCGCGCTGCCGATCGACCGCGGGTCGTCGAGCGGGGCGATGCGCTCTTCGAGCGTCCGGACGATCCGCGCCGCGACCTGCCGGTCGAGTTTCTTCAGTTCCTTCGCCGCCGCCGGGACGAATTCAACTGTCCAGGCCAAGCTCGGCCTTCAGCGTCGCGAGTGGGATAGCGTCTTCGGCGCGGAAGTCCCGCAGCCGCTCCTCGGCGAGATAGAAATCCTCGAGGTCGTCGAGATGCGCCTCGATCGC
>JAIVIZ010000137.1 GCA_020200315.1 Sphingomonadales bacterium
GTCGAACGCCTCGGCTCCAAGCTCGGTTGCAAGAGTTTTGAGACTTTCGACCAGCGGATCGGCCTGCCGGGTGAGGGCCAGCCGCCATGCCCGCCGATCGGATGGATCGCGCTTGCGCTCGACCAGTCCGGCTTCCTCAAGCCGGTCGACGATACGGCACAGGGTGATCGGCTCGATGTCGAGCATGTCGGCCAATTCGACCTGGCGGAGATCCGGCGCCTTCGAGACGCGAAACAGCACTTTCCACTGCGCCCGCGTAACGCCGAGCTTGGCCGCGCGGCGATCGAACGCCCGGCGCATGGTGTGCGCCGTCTCGGCAATTTCGAATCCGAGGTTTTCGGTTGGCATAGCCCACATATAATAAGCCTACTTATTATAGCAAGCTTGTCCGCGAGGGCTTGTGCGCCGCGCCGCATGGCGGCAAGCGAGGCCATGACAAGCGACACCGACATTCCCGCCCTGCTCGATGAGCTTGAGGCGATCTACGACCGCTCGGTCGGCAACCTTCGCGCCGGTCTTAATGCTTACGCCCGCAACAGCAGCCGCCCCGACCGCGCGGCGCGCGCCGAGGGCGCCTTCGCCTATCCCGAGCTGCGCATCGAATATGACCCCGAAGTGCCGCCGCCGACGCCGGCGCGCGCCTTCGCCCGGCTCAACCAGCCCGGCATCTATTCCTCATCGATCGCCCGACCCGCGCTGTTCCGCGACTATCTGACGGTTCAGCTCGAACATCTCGTCCGCGATTATCCGGTGCGGATCAGCGTCGGCCGTTCGGGGAGCGAAATTCCGTACCCCTATGTGCTCGACGGCGGCGACCTCGCGCTGGCCGGCATTTCCACCGCCGAGCTGTCACGCTGGTTCCCGTCGAGCGAGCTGGTCCACATCGGCGATGAGGTGGCCGACGGCGCCTGGGAACTGGAGCCCGGTCCGGTCCGTCCGCTCGCGCTGTTTGACGGGCCGCGGACCGATTTTAGCTTGGCGCGGCTCAAACATTATACCGGCACGCCAACGGGCCATTTCCAGAAGTTCGTGCTGTTCACCAACTATGTCCGCTACGTCGACGAGTTCGTCCGCTTCGCCATCGACGAGCTGCGCAAGCCCGACAGCCGCTTCACCACGCTCAGCGTTCCTGGCGGCGTGTTCGAGCGCGGCGACCTCGCCGATGCCGAAGCGCAGATCGCCGCCGGCGTGTGGCGCCGCCACCAGATGCCCGCCTATCATCTGCGCACTACCTCCGGCGACGGCATCACGCTGGTCAACATCGGCGTTGGCCCGTCCAACGCCAAAACGATCTGCGACCACATCGCCGTGCTTCGGCCCGAGGCGTGGCTGATGATCGGGCATTGCGGTGGCCTGCGCCCCAGCCAGACGATCGGCGACTATGTCCTCGCCCACGCCTATCTGCGCGACGACCATGTGCTCGACGAAGTGCTTCCGCCCGAGATTCCGATCCCGGCCATTGCCGAGGTCCAGACCGCGCTGTTCCAGGCCGCCGCGCTGGTCACGCGCGAGGATGAGGAGGATTTGAAGAAGCGACTGCGCACCGGCACCGTGGTCACCACCGACGACCGCAACTGGGAGCTGCGCTACACGCTGAGCGCGCTGCGTTTCAACCAGAGCCGCGCGGTCGCGATCGACATGGAATCGGCCACCGTCGCCGCCCAGGGCTACCGCTTCCGCGTTCCTTACGGCACGCTGCTGTGCGTGTCCGACAAGCCGTTGCATGGCGAACTCAAGCTGCCGGGTCAGGCCAACGCATTCTACGAGCGCGCGATCAGCCAGCATCTGCGGATCGGCATCGAGACGCTCGAAATCCTCAAGCAGGAAGGCGACAGCCTCCACAGCCGCAAGCTCAGAAGCTTCGACGAGCCGCCGCTGCGATAACCCCTCCCGCCGGAGCGGGAGGGGAAGAGGCGCGAGAGCGCCGAAGGGGAGGGCTTGTCTCTCCTCGGAAGAACAACATGCCCTCCCCCGCTCGCCTGCGGCGAGTCGCCCCTCCCGCTCCGGCGGGAGGGGATTAGCGCCTCGTCACATCTCGCGTGCGGCCCAACTCGGGGATCTTAGGACCGGTCTTGAGCCACGCCTCCATTGCGTCCAGCTCGGCGCTGGCATCGTGCGGGTCGATGCCAGCGTTTAGCACTGTAAATCCATCACCGCCCGAGCTGAGGAAATTATTGACCGTCACCCGATAGCGCTGCCCCGCCCGGATCGGTTTGCCTCCGAGGGTCATCGCCACAATCCGCTGCCCCACCGGTCGCGCGAGGTCGTAGCGGAAGGCGAAGCCCGCCGACGGTTCCAGCGAGGCACTGACCTTGCCGGGCATGTCGTTCGTAAACTGCTGTTCGAGCAGCGACTTCAGCTGGGCGCCCGTCAGCGTCTTGACCACCAGTCCGTTGCCGAACGGCTGCACCGCGAAAATCTGGCCGTAGGTGAGCGATCCGTCGGGCCGGGGCACAAGGTCGGTGCGCACCCCGCCGCTGTTGACCAAGGCGATCCGCGCGCCGCCGCGCGCCGGGGGCCGAGTCCAGGCAAGCTGCGAATCGGCAATCAGATCGCCCAGCGGGCTTTCGCGATCGTCGTCGCCGTGCCTGGCGGGGTCGGCGAGATGCCCGACCACCCGCTCGGCCGCGGGCCTCGCCGCCGCGACGTAGCGCGCGACCAGTGCGGCTACGTCGGCCTGCTGCGGGCCGGTGCTGACAACCGGCGCATTGACTCCGCTCTCGCTGATCAGCGCATGGGTCGAAGGATCGAACCGCAGGCGTATGTCGGTGAAGAAGTAGCCGTATTTGCCGGCGCTGGTCAGCAGCCGCTTCGCCCCGCCGCGCTCGATCTCACAGGCATAGGCATGGTGGGTGTGGCCCGAGACCACGATCCGGATCGCCGGATCGAGCTTGTCGAGGATCGGCAGGATCGCGCCGGACAGGCCCTCGCATCCGTCGAGCCGAAACGTCTCGGGCACCTTGCCGCCCTGATGGAGCAGCAGGACGATCGCGTCCGCGCCCGCCGCTTTCAACTGCGGCACCAGCGCATTCGCCGTCACTGCCTCGTCCTCGAAGCGTAGCGCGGCGACGCCTGCCGGCGTCACGAGCGATCCGGTGTCCCTCAGCGTCATGCCGATGAAGCCGATCTTGACCGGTCCGATCTGGCGGACCGTGGCCGGGTCGAACAGCGTCTCGCCGTCCTCTTTGCGGACGTTGGCGGCGAGGTAGCGGAAGTTCGCGCCCTTGAACGGCTCGAGCCGGCACGGCGTGCGGTTGGCGACGAAACGGGCGCAGCCGCCCGCCTGCATCCGCCACAGCTCGCGCGGGCCGCGGTCGAACTCGTGATTGCCGACCGCCGCCAGATCGAGCCCGATCAGGTTCATGGCATCGATCGTCGGTTCGTCGAGAAAAAAAGCGCTTTCGAGCGGGCTTGCGCCGATCAGGTCGCCAGCCGCGACGGTAATGCCGAACCCATGCCGCGCCTTCTCCAGCGCCGCGCCGAGCTGCGCCGCCCCGCCCTGGAGCAGCGCGGTCGTCGCGCCGGCGCTGCCGATCGCGGTCACCGGGCCCGAAGACTGAATGCTCCCATGAAAGTCGTTGATCGCGAGGATCTGAATCTCGATCGGCGGAAGCGTGGCGATGGCCCGAACAGGCGCTTGCGCGCCCGGCGCCGCGCATCCCGCAACGAGCAGAATTAAACTAGGCCACAACTTCATCACGCACCTCACTGCCTGTCATTGCGAGCCGCGCAGCGGCGAAGCAATCCATCGTCCTCTTGGATTGCTTCCCCGCCTGCACCAGGGTCGCAAAGACGGTCGAATCTGGCCTACAGAAGCGCGATGACCGACCAAGAGCTGATCGAGCGCGCCCGCGACGCCGCACTTCGCGCCTATGCCCCCTACTCCGCCTTTTCGGTCGGCTGCGCGATCGAGAGCGTCGATGGGGAGGTCGTCACCGGCGCCAACATGGAGAATGCCTGCTACCGCCTCGGCGTCTGCGCGGAGCAGAGCGCCCTCACCGCAGCGCAACACATCTTCGGCCTCGACAAGGTCGCGCGCATCGCCGTCGCGGGCGGCGACGGCTCGGGCGCGGAGCTTAGCGGTGACGTGGTCTGCACCCCCTGCGGCGGCTGCCGCCAGGCGATCCTCGAAGCGGCGCAGCTCAGCGGACGCGACATCGCCATCCTCTGCGCAAGCGGCGACGGCTCGGCGCTAGAGCGCCATACCATCGGTGAGCTGATCCCGTTCGGTTTCGGGACGGTGAACTTACTCGAGATTAAGTGAGGAAATCGGGCGTAAGGCTGTTTTCCTCCCAGTAGCGGGCGAGCCCGATGCGATCGCAAAGAGCCATGAAGCGTGGATCGCCGCGGACAGGCGCGAAGACCGGCGTGAACAGGACCTGGGTCAGCCGCCGGTGGTGTTCGTTGATCGAGATTTCCGCCTGGGTGTGGTGGATCGGTACGGGCGCTTTCCCGGCGCGCAGGTAATAAGCCTCGGCAATTTCGAAGGTCCGCTCGGCACGATCGAGCAAGCTTAGCGCGAACATCGCCGCAATCGCGTTGGCTGGACCGGTGCTGGCGAGGGAGGTGCTGGCGTCGATGACGTCGACGACCGCCGCCTCCTTTCCTTCCACGGCGGCACTCAGCACCTGCCGAAGGAAGGCGACAATCGGATGCGGCATCTGCGGTCGAACGACCGCGTCGTCGAGCATCGAAAGCGCCGCCGGGACGCGACTCGTGAAGGCGAGCGTCCACAGGCGCACCATCCATACGGCGGGGTGCGTGGGCCAGAGCTGGATCGCGCGATTGGCGGCATGGTCCATCCCGGTCAGGTCGCCGACCGACCAGTGCTGGTAGACCGATTTATAGCAATAACAGGCGGCAAGGGGATCGCGCGCGATCAAGCTCTCCCTAAGCCTCTTGCTTTCCCGAACACGCCCCGTCGCCATTTCGAGTGTCGCCAGATCCTGCGTCGCCACCGCGCAGTCGGGATTGCGATCGAGGATCGCGAAAAGCCGGCGCCGCGAATCTGTCCACTGGCCGAATAGCGGAACGATGCTTGCCAGCGCGGTCAGAGCTTCGGGTTGTGCCGGATCCAGTTCCGTGGCCCTGCGCGCGGCGCCTTCGCATTCCCGCACATAAGCGGGCGCGACCGTGGGCCCGCCATATTCCGCCGCATGGCGGCACAGCAGGGCGAGCACCCCCCATGTGCGGGCGTTCGCGGGATTCAGCGCGCAGGCGCGGCGCAACTGCTCAATGCGGAGGTGGTCGGGCTCGGGCAGGCCGAGGCGCCAGCTGTCGATCGCGGCGTCGATCGCCCGCTGCACTTCCCCGCATGAGCTCGGGACCGCCGTCGACGCGCTATTGAAGCGAAGGATGTAGCCGGTGCTCGGCACCGTCTCGATCCGAATTGCGTCGCGGCCAACGCGTTGAAGCGCCTTGCGCAAAACGGCGACGATCCGATTCAGGCTATCGTCGCCGACTGGGGCATTGCCCCAGCAGACATCGAACAATTCGCGCCTGGTGACCAATTGCCCGGCGCGCCGGCTGAGCGTGACGAGCAATTGCATCACCAGCGGCTCGACCGCGACGCTCGCATCCGGCGAACGAAGCATTCGCTCACCCGGCCGCACTTCGACTGACCCCAAGTCGAAGTTCTGAGCGTTCGCGTTCGGTCGGTCGGCTATGACGAAACCCCCTGTTGCTTTGCGTGTCGAGGATGGCGGGCTCCGGTAAAAGCACAACCGCAAACTTGCATTCTCCAGACGTCAGCCGCGGCAATCCCCCAAAGTTCGACCGTCATCATGACTCCATCATTCAGCTCAGCGCCGAGTCGAGCAATCGGCAGTTGCGGCGTCCGCCGATGGCCAAAGAATGGGAGTAAGAACGATGATTATGGGAAAGAGACTTCTCGCCATGGCGGTCACTTCGTCGTTGGCCTTGAGCAGCGGGGCGCGGGCCGCAACCGTCGTCTTTGCCGGATCGATGACCGGGGCCGGCATAGTCACTCCTAGCGGCGCCTGCGCGCCAATCCCCTTTCAGGGATCGATCAGCGGGGGCGCCGGATCATCGTCTTTCGGCTCATTCTCCTACAGCCACTCAGTATGCACAGCGGGCGCCGTCGGTCCCGTGATCGGCAATTTCGTGATCAACTTCGGTGTTGATCAATTCTCTGGCACGCTGACAGGCGCCGCGAGCGCCGATGCGACACCCGGACTGTTTGACCTGCTGCTCGACTATACGATAACCGGTGGGACCGGCCGTTTCGCAGGTGCGACCGGGACATTCGTCGGCTCGGGCACGGCCGACCCCCGAGTTCGGCCATCGATAGTGAGCCTTTCCTTTGCTGCGGTCCCCGAGGCGTCGACCTGGGCGATGATGCTGCTGGGGTTCGGCGGGATCGGGCTGGTCCTGCGGCGGCGGCGTTCCTTCGCCTCCGCATCCCCAGGCCTTTCGGCCGGGCCAATCTAAAGGACGCGAGCTGAGCAGGGCGGAAGACGATCAATAGCTGTCGACCAGACCCTCGATGACATGGTGCTGGACGACTTGCTCAAGCCGGTCGACGACGCGGCAGTCGAGGTGATCACGGACCCGTGACGGCAGCTGCGCCAGATAGGGCGCGGTGACCTGCAAATCGTGATGCTGCGCGTTGGTCGCGTCGGGCGCATCGACTCCAACCACCAGCACCGGGCGCGGCTCGCTCGATCGATTGGCGGTGCCGCGATGAATCGTCAGCGCCGAGCGCACCGAGATATCGCCCCGCTGCGGCATCTTCGGCGCGGCCCGCTCGATGTATCGCGGCCACAGCGCCCGGTCGGGGAACATGCCATTGAAGGCGAGGCTGTTGAGCCGCCGGCCGCGCAGCGTGGCCTCGGGCGACGCGAAGTCGCGATGCCACGGCTGGTCCATCGCACCCGGAAAGGGAATGTCGAAACCGACCTCGACGATCCGGTAGTCGCGCGCCAGCACCGCCTCGCACACCGCGACGAACCAGGGATGCGTGGCGACGTCGACGAAGCCGCGGATCTTCTCGGGTTGGACCTCGACATAGAAGCGGTTGGGACCGCGCGGCAAGGCACCGCCGGGCACCGCCTTGGCTTCCTCGAAACAGCGCCAGACGTCCTCCGCCATCCGGTCCGCCCACTCAGGCGAAAAGGCGCCGCGCAGCGCGATGATTCCGTCGCCGTAAAGGCCGCCCATGATCGCGGCCTGGTCAAGGGATTGGTCTGGCACCGGCTCCTCCGCTGACACCTGCAGCGCCCTACGTCAGCTTGATCTCGCGCAGCCGCTCGGCAAGATAATCGTGAGCCGTGATCGGTGGCCATTGCGGCTGCTCGCCGTCGCCAACCGTGCCGGGCAGCGCTTCGATCAGGAAATCGGGGCGGAAATGGAGGAAAAAGGGCATCGAGTAGCGGGCGTGGCTGGCGCGGTCCGGCGCCGGGTTGACCACGCGGTGCGAGGTCGAGCGCAACTTCCCATTGGTCAGCCGCTGCAGCATGTCGCCGATGTTGATCACCAGCTCGCCGGTCTTCGGGCTGACCGGAATCCAGCGCCCGTCCCGGGTCAGCAGCTCAAGCCCGGCCTCCTCGGCGCCGAGCAGCAGCGTGATCGTGTTGATGTCCTCATGCGCCCCGGCGCGGATGTGGTTGCCGGTCGGCTCGCGCTGCGGCGGATAGTGGAGCATGCGCAGCACCGAATTGCCGTCGCGCACCGTGTCGGTGAAATAATGTTCGTCGACGCCGAGGAAGCGGGCGATCGCCGTCAGCACCTTGACCCCGGTCCGGTCGAACGTGTCGTAGAGTTCGAGAAATGTTTCC
>JAIVIZ010000138.1 GCA_020200315.1 Sphingomonadales bacterium
CAGCCCGCACAGGCCGGTGAACACCACCAGCGTCATCACGCGCGGCTTGGTCAGCGCGAACAGATCGCGCCAGTCGGCGGGCATGGGAGCAACGGCGGCGACGGTCATCTCTGGCGCGGCCTATAGGCGTGCGGGCAGCGAAGGTGAAGAGCGGCTAGGCATGAGCCTGTGTCACTGCAGTTCCCCTGCCAAGGCAGGGGCCCAGACCAGCGCTGCAAGCGCTGCCTCCGGCAGCGGATTGGGCCCCTGCCTTCGCAGGGGAACAATGACGGTTCCATGCTGAGCTTGCGAACCGAAGAGTGGATCGTGGTGACCACAACGACTAGCGTTGCCGCCATGCTCAGCCGACTCGCCCTCAGCCTCGCCCTCCTCGCCGCACCGCTTGCCGCGCAGGCACTGCCTCCGCCCGTCTCGACCGCGCCGCGCGAGGACCTCGTCAAGGTCGCCATCGACACCAGCGAAGGCCGCATCCTCGTCGCCCTCGATCGCGGCCGGGCGCCGATCACGGTCGCCAACTTCCTCCACTATGTCGACACGCACCGCTACAACGGGCAGACCTTCTATCGCGCGATGCCCTACGGCAAGGGCGGCCTCATCCAGGCCGGGATCACCACCGATGCGCGCAAGCTCCTGCCCCCCATCGCGGATGAGCCGACCGCGAAGACCGGGCTCCACAATGTCCGCGGCACATTGGCGATGGCGCGGGCCGAGCCGGGCAGCGCGCGCAGCGACTTCTTCATCCTGACGACCGACATCCCCGGCTTCGACGCCGGCGCGCCCGGCGGTGACGCGGACGGGTTCGCCGCGTTCGGCCATGTGGTCGAGGGCATGGACGTGGTCGAGAAAATCTTCCGCGACCCGGTGTCGCCGACCAAGGGCGAGGGCGCGATGAAAGGGCAGATGCTCGAGCCGGCGGTGAAGATATTGCAGGCGACGCGGGTGAAGTGACGCTAAATGTCCGCTTTACGTGGAAAGCGAACATTCGCCAGCTTTTTGGTCGCGGAAGCTAGGTTCACGTGTCCTAGGCTCTCTGTGTTGGAACAAGGATCTTGAGGTATGAGCCTCACCCGCCGTCATTTCCTGCCGCTTATTGCTGGTGCCATTACCTTCGCATTCGTCACGCGAGTGGCAGCTGTGCGGCCAAATACCAAACTCCCCCGTATAGGGGTGATCCTCAACGGAGGGCCGGGACCAGTCTTCGAGAAACTGCGACAGAGTTTTGGCCAACTGGGTTATGTCGATGGTCGAAATCTTTTGTTTGAGCCACGCTTTGCCAAAGAACATCTCGACAGAGTCCCGGCTCTTGTCGCGGAGTTGATAAGTCTCAACGTAGATGTCATCGTTGCCGTGGGCATCGTAGGGGCCCGGGCGGCTCACATAGCGACGACCGAAATCCCCATTGTTTTTGCGATGGTGGTTGATCCCATTCCCGTTGGTATCGTCAAAACATTGGAACGGCCCAGTGGAAACATCACGGGGATAACCAGCTTTGACCCGCAGCAACCCAAGAAACAATTCGAATTGCTCAAGGCGGTGATCCCGAAGCTCGCACGGGTAGCTATCTTGAGTGATCCTGACATCCCCCACTCGGATGCGGATCCCGGCTGGAGCCCCATAGAACGGGCAAATGATTCGGCGGCACGGAGGCTTGGACTGCAACCTCAATTGCTCAAAGTAAAAGGCGTTGAACCGGATCTCGACGGCGTTTTTGCTGCGATACGGAAGGAAGGTGCCACGGCGCTGGTAATCCTAGAAGTACCGGCAACGCGTCGCCACCAGGTAAGGATCGCCGAACTGGCGGCCGAACACCGACTGCCTACTATGTTCCCCGGAGACTGGCAGGCAGCAGGCGGCCTCATCACGTACGGAACAAGCATTGTTAATACGTTCCCGCGTTTGGCCGAATACGTCCACAAGATCCTAAAGGGGGCTAAGCCGGCGGAGATGCCAATCGAGATAAACACGCGGCGTAGGCTAGGCTTCAATCTGAGGACGGCTCGGGCAATTGGTCTGAGGATCCCACGCAACCTGCTCAAGCGCGCGGATCAGATCACCGAGTGAACACTCCGTTGCCAACGTTTTTTTCACGCCCATAGGTCAGCCAGCAGATGCAGCTCGACTTTGCCGAATGCCTCAATCCACCTTCGGCAGCGTCTCGAACTGGTGGTAGGGCGGCGGGCTCGGGAGGGTCCATTCGAGGGTCGTCGCGCCTTCGCCCCACGGATTGTCGCCCGCCGGCTTGCCGGCCGCCATCGACCAGAAGAGGTTGACGAAGAACACCGCCATGCCGGCGACGGTGATCATGTAGCCGTAGGTCGAGACTTGGTTCCAATGCTCGAACGCCGGCGTGTAGTCCGGAATCCGGCGCGGCATGCCGTCGAGGCCGAGGAAATGCTGCGGGAAGAAGATCACGTTCACGCCGATGAACATCAGATAGAAGTGCACCTTGCCGAGCGGCTCGTTGAGCATCTTCCCGCTCATCTTGGGAAACCAGTAATAGAAGCCCGCGAATAGGGTGAACACCGCGCCGAGGCTCAGCACATAGTGGAAGTGGGCGACGACGTAATAGGTGTCCTGCATGTAGGTATCGACGCCGCCGTTGGCGAGCACGACGCCGGTCACGCCGCCGACAGTGAACAGGAAGATGAAGCCGATCGCGAACAGCATCGCCGTCGGGAAGCTGATCGAGCCGCCCCACATCGTCGCGATCCACGAGAAGATCTTCACGCCGGTCGGCACGGCGATGATCATCGTCGCCGCGGTGAAATACATTTTGGTGTTCACGTCGAGCCCGGTGGTGAACATGTGGTGCGCCCAGACGACGAACCCGACGACGCCGATCGCGACCATCGCATAGGCCATGCCGAGGTAGCCGAACACCGGCTTGCGGCTGAACGTCGCGATCACCTGGCTGACCATGCCGAAGCCCGGCAGGATCATGATGTACACCTCGGGGTGGCCGAAGAACCAGAACAGATGCTCGAACAGGATCGGGTTGCCGCCGCCCGACGCATCGAAGAAGGCCGTGCTGAAATTGCGGTCGGTCAACAACATGGTGATCGCGCCCGCCAGCACCGGCAGCGCGAGAAGCAGCAGGAAAACGGTGACCAGGATCGACCAGACGAACAGCGGCATCTTGTGCAGCGTCATCCCCGGCGCACGCATGTTGAAGATGGTCGTGATGAAATTGATCGCGCCGAGAATCGAGCTGGCGCCGGCGAGGTGGAGCGAGAAGATCACCATGTCGACCGACGGCCCGGCCGATCCGGAGGTCGACAGCGGCGCATAGATCGTCCAGCCGGTGCCTGCTCCGGCGCCGGTGCCGCCCGACACCATCGTCGAGCCGAGCAGCAGCAGGAAGGCGGGAACGAGCAGCCAGAAGCTGATGTTGTTCATCCGCGGAAAGGCCATGTCCCGAAGATCGCGAAGATCAGATAGAGGGTGCCGATGTCCTTGTGATTGGTCGACATGAACCAGCGCGCGAAAAAGCCGGGCTTATGGTCGGCATCGTGATGGTGCGCGTGGTGGGCGTCGTGCGCCTCGAGCGGCAGAATGTGGCCGTCGAGGGTCGGAACTGCGGTGCTGGTCATGGTACGCGCCTAGCGGTTATTATCGGGCACGCCCTGGCTGGGCGCGGTGGTGGGCTTGGCCGGAGCGGCGCCGGTCGGCGCTGCTGCGGTGGTCGAAACGACTTGCGGAGGGACCGCGACAGGAGTCCCGCCCAGCGCTACGGGCGACGCTGCGGTAGTGTCGGGTCCCGTGGCGGGCTTGGCCCCGGGCATGGTGCCGCCCTTGGATGCAATCCATTTGGCATAGTCGGCGTCGGACACGACTTCGACCGCGATCGGCATGAAGCCGTGGCGCGCGCCGCACAGTTCGGAGCATTGGCCGAAATAGACGCCCGGCCGGTCGACCTTGACCCAGGTCTCGTTCACCCGGCCCGGGACCGCGTCCATCTTGGTCCAGAAGGCCGGCACCGCGAAGCTGTGAATGACGTCGTTCGAGGTGACGAGGAACTTCACCACGCGGTGGACCGGGATGACGATTCGCTCGTCCACCGCGAGCAGCGGCGGCCCGTCGGCCGGCGTGCGGAAGCGCTCGCCCGGCTTCACATCCCTGGCTTCCTTGAGCATGTTCGAGACGATTTCGAACCCGCCATTGTCGGGATAGCTGTAGGTCCAGTACCACTGGTTGCCGACGACCTTGATCGTCACGTCCGCCTTGGGCGGCGAATATTGGTGGCGCAGCAGACGGATCGAGGGGACCGCGATCGCCACCAGCACCAGCACCGGGACGATCGTCCACACCACTTCCAGCAGCGTATTGTGCGAATTGCGCGACGGCGTCGGATTGGCGCCGCGGCGGAATTTGACGATGGCCACGACCAGCAGCGCCAGCACGAACAGGCTGATCAGCACGCACAGCGTGACCAGCCAGTGATTGTGGAAATTGGCCGCTTCGACGCCGATCGGCGTGACCTGGTCCTGAAGGCCGATGCGCCCGTCGGGCTGACCGACGCCGGGGGTGGGCACGATTAGCGCCGGACCGGCGGGGGCCGCGGCGGTCGCCGGAGCAGCGACCTGTGCCGAATGATCGACAACGGTCGTCGTAGCTGCTGGCGCCTGGGCGGCCGCCGGCGACATCCCGGCCACCGCCAGCGCAATCGCGATCCCCAAAATTCTCATCGTCACTCCGGCTAGGCAAAGGCCCGCAGCGTGCGGCAGGCCCGGGAAATCGGCGGCGTTATAGGCGGCGCCTTAGACTCCCTCAAGCGCATGTTCCACCTCTTTTCCGCTGGCGCCGGCAAGGCGGTTGAAGCGGCCCCGCGGCGGCCGTATGGCGAGCCGAGATCAGGCTGCGGGCGCTCAGGCGACATGACCAACGACGAAGTGCTCGCCGAATTCCGCGCTGCCGGCGCCTTGCTCGAAGGTCATTTCATCCTGTCCTCGGGCTTGCGCAGTCCGCGCTATCTGCAGTGCGCGCGAGTCCTGATGGACGGCGCGCGCGCGGAGCGGCTGGCACGCGCTTTGACGAACAAGCTTCCCGCGCCCGTACGCGAGTCCGTCGATGTCGTCGTCTCGCCGGCGATGGGCGGCGTGATCATCGGTCACGAAATGGGCCGGGCGCTGAACAAGCCGGCCATGTTCGTCGAACGGCCCGATGGTGTGTTCCACCTTCGCCGCGGTTTCGCGCTGGAGCCGGGCCAGCGGGTGCTGATGGTCGAGGATGTGGTCACCACTGGTCTCTCGTCGCGCGAAGCGATTGCCGCAATCGAGCAAGCCGGCGGCCGCGTCGTCGGCGCCGCCAGTCTCGTCGACCGGTCGAACGGTGAGGTCGATCTCGGCGTCCCCTATACTTCGCTGATCCGCCTCGATGTGCCGACCTTCGCCGCCGACGACCTGCCACCCGACCTCGCCGCCATTCCGGCGGTCAAGCCGGGAAGCCGTGCGGCGACGTGAGCGGTCCGCTTCGCCTCGGCGTCAACATCGATCACGTCGCGACCATCCGCAACGCGCGCGGCGGCGACCATCCCGACCCGGTGCGTGCAGCCCGCGCTGCGGCGGAGGCCGGCGCGGACGGCATCACCGCCCATCTGCGCGAAGACCGGCGCCATATCACCGACGATGATATCGCCCGGCTGCTCGGCGAGATCGACCTGCCGCTGAACCTCGAGATGGCGGCCACCGCCGAGATGCTGGTGATTGCCCTCGCCCACCGCCCGCACGCCGCGTGCATCGTGCCGGAGAAACGCGAGGAGCGCACGACCGAGGGTGGGCTCGATGCTGCCGGACAATTCGCCGCGCTTGAGCCGATCGCCGGCCAATTGCGCGACGCCGGGATCCGCGTCAGCCTGTTCATCGAGCCGGACGAGCGCCAGCTCGGCGCCGCCATCCGGCTCGGCGCGCCGGTGGTCGAGTTCCATACCGGCCGTTATGCGCACGCCGACGACCCCTCCGCCGATCTCCGCCGCGTCCAGGAGGCGGCGGCTCTGGCGGTCAAGAACGGCATCGAGCCGCACGCCGGTCACGGCCTGACCCTCGACAATGTCGCGCCCATCGCGGCCATCCCGCAGCTGGCCGAGCTCAACATCGGTCATTTCCTGATCGGGGAAGCGATCTTCACCGGGCTGGAAGCAACTGTGCGGCGGATGCGCGCGCTGATCGACGCAGCGCGGGATCCTGCTCCCTCTCCCGCGAGCGGGAGAGGGTTGGGGTGAGGGTTTCTTTGTTCTTCCAAGGAAGAGCCCTCACCCTTCCGCAGCTTCGCTGCTCCCTCCCTCTCCCGCTCGCGGGAGAGGGGCTTTGATCCTCGGCATCGGCTCGGACCTGTGCAACATCGAGCGGATCCAGGCCTCGATCGACCGCTTCGGCGACCGTTTTCTCAACCGCGTCTTCACCGACGCTGAGCGGGCCAAGGCCGCTTCCCGCCCATTCACCGCCGCCGGAACGCTCGCCAAGCGCTTCGCCGCCAAGGAGGCGTTCGCCAAGGCGGTCGGCACCGGATTCAGGCGCGGCGTGTTCATGAAGGACATCGGCGTGGTCAACGCACTCTCGGGCGCACCCGCGCTGTGCCTGACGGGCGGCGCCCGCGCGCGGCTTGACGCGCTCGCTCCGCCGGGCCACGTCGTCGAGGTATATTTGACGATGACCGACGATCATCCCTGGGCGCAGGCTTTCGTCATTCTTTTCGCCCGTCCCAAGGAGTCCCGATGAGCGATCGCCTCGACCCTCCGGCCGAAGCCATCGAGCCTCCCGCTTCCGCTTCAGAGGTGGAGACCAAGCCCGCCGAGACGAAGGGTGCGGCCTTCTGGCGCGAGGTCAAGGGGCTCGCCTGGGTTCTGCTCGCCGTGCTCGCTTTCCACAGCTTCGTCGCGAAGCCGTTCTACATTCCGTCGGAATCGATGATGCCCGTGCTTTTGAAGGGCGACCGGCTGGTAGTCAGCAAATATCCTTACGGCTGGTCGTGGGTGTCGCCGAGCTTCCACGTCTTGCCGCACTGGAGCGGGCGTCTGCTCAGCCATCGGCCGCAGCGCGGGGACATCGTCATCGTCACGCCGCCCGGCCAGAGCGACGATTATATCAAGCGCGTCATTGGGCTCCCGGGGGATACCATCGAAGTGCGCGGCGGGCGGTTGATCCTCAACGGCCAGCCGGTGAAATCGGAGGCGCGACCACCAGCGATGGTGCCGGTCGACGCCAATGCGCCCTGCGCGGTCGATCAATTCCCCGGCAATCTCGTCGAACTCAACGACGGCCGCCAGTTCTGCCGCCTGCCGATCGTTCGCGAAACATTGCCCGGCGGGCGGATCTACGACACGATCGATCTCGGCCGCAGCCCCGGCGACGATTACGGTCCCGTCACCGTCCCGACGGATCATGTCTTCCTGATGGGGGATAATCGCGACCGCAGCGCCGATAGTCGTTTCGCGCTGGGACCGCCCGACAATGGCCTCGGCGGGCCCGTGCCGTGGGAGAACCTCGGCGGCCGCGCCGAATTCCTGACCTTCTCGCTCGATGGACAGGCAAGCTGGCTCAATCCCGTGAGCTGGTTCCGCTCGCTCCGATCGGGCCGCGCGGGCAACTCGCTCCATCCGGCGACCCGCTGACGGCGTGACCGATCCGGCCGCCGCTCCGCCGCACGTCGAACGGCCCGGCCCCGCCGAATTCCGCGACCCGGTCGTTCGCGGCGAGCTCAAGCGGGCCGGCGTGTGGGTCGGGGTCGTGCTGCTTGCCTTTGCAGTCGTCCGATTGGCCCAGCCGCTGATGCTGATCGCCGGCGGCCTGATCTTCTCGGTCATCCTCGACGGCGCCACCCGCCTGCTCGGCCGCATCCTGCCGATCGCGCGCGGGTGGCGGCTGATGATCGTCATCCTCGTCGGACTGGCGTTCCTCGGCTGGACGCTGTGGTACGCCGGGACGACGCTGGCAACGCAGGCGGAGGCGCTCCGCGTCGTCGTCACCACCCAGGTCGATCGCTTGCTCGGGTGGGCGATCGGGCTCGGGCTGCTGCCGCCCGGCTCCTCGCTGAATCTCGCGACCGAACTGTCCGGGTCGGTCGGCCGGCTGACCAGCGCCGTCGGGGACGCGGTTGGAGTCGTGACCAGCGGCATATTGATCCTCGTGCTCGGCGGCTTCATCGCCGGCGAACCGCATCTCTACGACCGCGGCGTCGCCTGGATGCTGCCGCTCCGCCACCGCGAGCACTTCTATCTCATCACCGGCCACATCGGCGCGACGCTGCGCCGCCTGCTCGTCGGCCGGTTTTTCGGAATGATCTTCGAAGGCGTGATCACGCTCATCCTGCTGCGCCTCGGCGGGGTGCCGATGGCCGCGCTACTGGGACTCATCACCGGCCTGTTCGCCTTCGTTCCCAACGTCGGCGCGATCGCGTCGGGCGCGCTGATGATCGCGGTCGGGTTCAGCGCCGGCCCGCAGCAGGGGCTGTGGGCGGTGTTCGTCTATTTCTTCGTCCATAATTTCGAGGGTTATGTGGTGGTGCCCTACATCGCCCGCCGCACGGTCGACCTCGCCCCGGCGCTGGTCCTCGCGGCGCAGCTGGTGATGGGTGCGCTGTTCGGGATCCTCGGCCTGCTGCTGGCCGATCCGGTGCTCGCCGCGGTCAAGGTCAGCCTTGAGGAGTTGAGCCGGATTCGCGCCGGCGAACCGCTCACCGCACCCGGCGAGCCGATCGGCTGAGTCTATTGCTGCTGCGGAGGGCGCTGCCCCTGCGCACCAGCCATCAGCGCCGCGTTGGGCACGACCTGCAGCACGTGCACGTCGAAATCGAGGTCGCTGTTGGACGGGATCGGGCTGCCCGGCGGCACCTGACCATAGCCGAGCTTGGCCGGGATATGGACCTGATAGCGCCCGCCTTGCTGCATTCGCTGCAGTGCCTGGGCGAAGCCCGGAACGGTCTGCCCGACGAGGATCGGCGCCGGGCCGCGGCCTCCGGTCGAATCGAATATCTTTCCGTCGGGTAGACGCCCGGTATATTCGATGATCACCCCGTCGTTGGACCCAATGAGCGCGCCCTGGCCGGCTTCCACCGTCTTGACGCCGACGCCGACCATCCGCCCCGCCCCGGCCCACGCCAGCAGCAGCCCCGCCGCGACGAGCAGGGCGACGCCGAGCCACAACTTGGCAAGGCTGCCGCGCTTGACCGGCTGGAGCGGAACCTGGGTGACCGTCATCGCTGCCCCGCTAAATCGAAAGTTTGCCGTCCGATGAGGACTCAGCGCACGCCTTCGCGCCGGCTTCTCGTAGTGACGGCGAAGCTTCATCTCGCGATAGACGCCCTCGCGCTGCAGCTTCTTCTTGAGGGCGCGCAGCGCCTGGTCGACATTGTTGTCGCGAACGATGATTTGCATAAAAGCCGTCTTCACTCCTTGGGCCGGCCCCCGCATCGGGGCTGCCGGACGGCATCGGCGCTTCGTCCCGCAGCGGTCGCGAAACGCAAATGCCCATGCCAATGAACATTGGTCGCCGGAAGCAAGCCCCACGACGGTCGCGGGCCACTAGCAGTGCTTCGCTTGAGTTTCAAGGCGTCGATACGATCCGCCTCTCACGACGAATCGTGGCGGCGCTGCGACGAAGTCATTGATTCCGCTAACATCGTTATCGGCGCTTAACCTTGGCGATGATATAAGCCCCGCTTGAGTGGGAGGGCATGGATGTCATTGAATCGTCGGGAAATGATTCGGCTTGGCGCGGTCGGCGCGAGCGGTTTGCTGCTGTCGTCGGCGGCGAGCAGCGTCGGCCTCCCATCGGTCGTGTTCAGCATGCCGCCAGCCACGCCCGCGACCGTTCCTCCGCCCGCGCCGGTCCTTCCAGCCGCACCGGCAGGGATCGATCCGGCCCTGTTCGCCCGCGCTAAGGCGGCGCTCGATTCGCACAGCTATGTCCGCCACCGCGACGTCATCGGTGTGGCCGACTTCTCGATCGCCTCGGCCGAGCCGCGCTTCCACCTTGTCGACCTGCTGAACGGGACGGTCGAGAGCCACCGCGTCGCCCACGGCCGCGGCTCCGACCCCGACCATTCGGGCTATCTCGAGCGCTTCTCGAACGATTACGGCTCGTTCGCCACTTCAAGCGGCACCTACATTACCGGCGATCACTACGACGGGAAATACGGCGACTCGATGAAGGTCATTGGTCTCGACGCGAGCAACAGCAACGCCGAGACCCGAGCTATCGTCATTCACAATGCCTGGTATGCCGAGCCCGAGGTGGCGGAAGCTCATGGCAAGCTCGGCCGCTCGGAAGGCTGTTTCGCGTTCGGCAAGCAGAGCCAGTGGCAGGTGATGAACCGCCTCGCCGACGCCCGAATGATTTTCGCCGACAAGCTGGCGTAATTCGTCGAGCGCCGCGCCGGCCCGCGCCCCCACCCGGCCTCCCAATACAGTTTACGCTGTGGGAGGCCGGGTGGGGGTGCGGGCCGGTGCCGTTCTTCGCATCAAACAAGACTCTTGCTGACCTGCTCGTAAACATCCTTCGACAGCCCCTCGCTCGCGAGGATTCGCTCCAGCTCGGCGCGCATCAGCGCGGCGCGCTTGGGCTCGAACCGGCGCCACCGGCCGAGCGGCGGCACGAGCCGCGCCGCGACCTGCGGATTGATCCCGTCCTGCGCGATGATCATGTCGCCAAGGAAGCGGTAGCCCGCCCCTGAGACCGCGTGGAACGCCCACTGGTTCATCGCGAAACGGCCGATCAGCGACCGTGCGCGATTAGGGTTGGCAAGGGTGAAGTCGGGATGCTTCGCCAGCGCTTGGACCGACTCCATCGTATCGACGCGCTGCGCCGCCGCCTGAAGGCCGAACCATTTGTCGATCACCAGCGAATCGTCGCGATAGCGCTCGTAAAAGGCGTTCAGCGCGTCCGCTCGCTCGGCACCCTCGAGGCTGACGAGAATCGCCAGCGCCCCTTGACGGTCCGTCATATTGTCCGACGAATCGAACTGGGCCTTGGCCAGCACCGCGCCGCGCGCGGGGTCGCCCGCCGCAATCAGGCCGAGCGCAACCGTCCGCAGCCGCCGAACGCCCTTGGCGCGTGACGACAGATCATCGCCGGCGGCAGCGTCGCGCTGCGCCGCGCCAAGCTCGTCCGCAAGCGTGCCGCCGATCGCCGCGCGCAGCCGTTCGCGCGCATCGTGGATGGCATCCGGATCGACCACCTCCATCCGGTCGCCGATCAGGCTTTCCGACGGCAGCAGCAGCGCCTCGCCCTTGAAGGCTGGATCGAGCGCATTGGAGGCAAGGGTGCGCCGCATCGCCTCAATCACCGGCGCGGCGTCGCTCGCTTCACCTTTGGCGGAGGCGATCAGCGTCCGCAGCATCAGCTCCTGCAGTGCTTCGTAGCGCGCGAACGGGTCGGGATCATGCTCCGCCAGCGCTTCGAGCTCGCCGGGTGCCCGGGCGACCGTCAGTGCGACTGGCGCCGAGAACTCGCGGTTGATCGACAGCAGCGGCGCTTCGCCGACGTTTTCGAAAACGACGCTCTGCTCGCCTTCGTTCAGCAGAATAAGCTCACCCGTGAGTTCCGCCCCGCTGTCGCGCCCGATCAGTGCCGTTTTGAGCGGAACGACCATCGCCTGCTTGTCGGCTTGGCCCGGCGACGGCGGAACGGATTGCGTCAGATGCAGGGTCGCGCTGCGGGCGCCGGCGTCATGCTCCAGCCGCGCGCCGACCTGCGGCGTGCCGGCCTGGCTGTACCACAGCCGGAACTGCTGGAGATCGACGCCGCTGGCATCCTCCATCGCCCGCACGAAATCCTCGCACGTCACCGCCTGCCCGTCGTGCCGCTCGAAGTAGAGATCGGACCCCGCGCGGAATTTCTCCGGGCCGAGGATGGTCCGCATCATCCGGATCAGCTCGGCGCCCTTGTTGTACACCGTCGCGGTGTAGAAATTGGTGATCTCGATATAGGATTCTGGGCGCACCGGGTGCGCCAGCGGCCCCGAATCCTCGGGGAACTGCGCCGACCGCAGCAGCCGCACATCCTCGATCCGCTTGACCGCCGCCGAGCCCATGTCGGCCGAGAAGCCCTGATCGCGAAAGACGGTGAAGCCTTCCTTGAGGCTCAGCTGGAACCAGTCGCGGCAGGTCACCCGATCGCCCGACCAATTGCGGAAATATTCGTGGGCGACGACCCCGGCGATCGCATCGAAGTCCGCGTCGGTCGCGGTCTCGGTGTCCGCCAGCACATAACGCGAGTTGAAGATGTTGAGGCCCTTGTTCTCCATCGCGCCGAAATTGAAATCGTCGACCGCGACGATGTTGAACAGGTCGAGATCATATTCCCGGCCATAGACCCGCTCGTCCCACGCCATCGCCGCCTTGAGGCTGGCCATCGCATGCGCCGTCTTCGGCACGTCTTTCTCCCGTACCCAGATGGCGAGGTCGACCGCGCGGCCGGAGATGGTGATGAAGCGGTCGCGATTGGCGGAGAGGTCGCCGGCGACGAGGGCGAACAGATAGGACGGCTTGGGAAACGGATCCTCCCACTCGGCCCAGTGCGTGCCCACCTCACCGTTGCCACTCGCGACCAGATTGCCGTTGGCCAGCAGCACCGGGAAACGCCCCTTGTCCGCGCTCATCCGCACGCGATAGCGCGACAGCACGTCGGGCCGGTCGGGATGGAAGGCGATCCGCCGAAATCCCTGGCTCTCGCACTGCGTGCACAGAATCCCGCCCGAAGAATAAAGCCCCATCAGCTTGCTGTTGGCCATCGGACCGAGCACCACTTCGCTCTCGATCACCGCGCGGTCGCCGGTGACGTTGACCACCAGCGCCGACCCGTCCATCGCCCACGGCTGCGGCGTGCCATCGAGTGTCAGGGAAACCGGCGTCAGCTCGTCGCCTTCGAGCCGTAGCGGCCGATCGTGGCTGCCGTTGCGCTCGACCGTTAGCCGCGACCGCACGACACTCCGCTCCGGATCGAGCTGGAAATCCAGTTCGACGGTCGGCACCAGCCAATCGGGCGGACGATAGTCTTTGCGGAAGGTGGCGGTGTGCGGCGCGGCGAGGGTCATGTCCATGCTCCGCGATTAGGCGCGCCCGTTCGCCTCCGCAATCGGCACGCGCTTGTTCCCGCCGAGCGCGAACGCCATTCCGCCGAGCGCCAGCGCCGCCCCGGCGGCCGCCAGCAGCGTCCAGCGATAGCCCTCGAATGCCGTCGACAGCGCCATGGCGACGATCGGCACCAGCACGCTCGAATAGGCCGCTTTGCCCGGCCCCATCCGCCGCACCACCGGATAATAGAGGCTGAAGGCCAGCACGGACGCGAACAGCGACAGATAGGCGAGGCCGAACCAATAGCCCGGGCGTGGGTCGAGCCGCGGCGCACCGCTCATCGCCAATGCAATCGCTGCGTCGGCGGCGGCGCCGATCGCCATCGCCCAGGTCAGCAGCACCGAAATCGGGTGGCGACGCACATGGTCGAGCGCCTGATAGACGTTGGACACCGACGCTGCGAACAGGCCGGCGACGGTCAGAGCGATCCCGAGCAGCATCTGCGCGGGCTCGACCCGGCTATCCTGCAGCTCATGGACGAACAGCAGGACGATCCCGGCAACCGCGACGAGCGCGCTGGCGATGAATCGCGGCGCCGGCCGTTGGCCGAGGAACGCCCACGCGAGCAGACTGTTGGGAATGAGCAGCAGCGCGAACACCGTCGCGACCAGGCCCGAAGTGATGTGCCGCTCGGCAAGATAGACGCAGTTGAAGTTGATGCAGAATTGGCTGACCCCGATGATCGCGCTCGTGCCGATCAGCCCTCGGTCGGGCCGCAGCCGGTGTCCTTGCAGCCGCGCGACCACGGCCATGCCGATCGCGGCGAGCGTGAAGCGATAGGTCACCGACCACTGGGGCGACACCACGCCAAGCTGGTCGCGGATGACGATCCAGGTCGCGCTCCAGATCAGCGTGAAGATGATGAAGGGCAGCCCGATCTCGCGGAACGGGCGCCGCGCTTTTTCGCTCACAGCGCGGCGATCGCCTCGGCGAGCCTCCCGACCGCCGCCATGTCCTGATCCCAGCTGGTCACCAGCCGCACCTCACCGGGTGCCCAGTCGTAGAAGTCGAACCCCGCCGAGCGCAGCCGCGCCGCTTCCTCGGGCGTCATCCGAACGAACAGTTCATTGGCTTCGACGGGGAGCGCCAGCCGATCGCCGGCAGCCTTCGCCAGAGTCGCGGCGGCGGCATTGGCGGCGCGCGCATTGGCAAGCCAGCGATCGTCCTCCAGCAATGCGAGCAGCTGTGCGGCGAGGTAGCGGCCTTTCGACAGCAAATGCCCCGCGCGCTTGCGCCGCACCAGCGTCTCGTCGGCGAGCTCGGTGTTGAAGAAGATCAGCGCCTCGGCGCTCATCCCGCCGTTCTTGACGAAGCCGAAGCTCAGCGCGTCGACTCCTGCCCGCCACGTTACATCGGCCGGCGAGGCACCGGTCGCGGCGATCGCATTGGCGAAGCGCGCGCCGTCCATGTGGAACCCGAGGGCGCGGCGCCGGACAGTCTCGCCAAGTGCACCAACCTCGCTAACCGAATAGGTCAGGCCATATTCGGTGGCATTGGTGATCGACAGCGCGCGCGGCTGAACTTGGTGAACATCGGGTCGGATGCGGGCGCAGGCCTCTTCCACCGCTTGCGGTGTGACCTTCGCCCCCCGGCCCTCGACCAGCATCAGCTTGGCGCCGTGCGTGAAAAAGCCCGGCGCACCCGCTTCGTCATTCTCGATATGCGCGTCGCGGTGACAGACGATCGCGCCGTACAGCGGGCACAGCGCGGCGAGCGCCAGGCAATTGGCCGCCGTCCCGGTGGTCACCCACAGCGCGCGAACCTCCGTCTCGAACACATCCGAGAAGGCGTTGTCGAGCCGCTTGCTCCACGCATCGCCGTCATAAGCGGTGTCGAGCCGGTCGGCACGGGCGAGCGCGTCAAGCACGGCAGGATGGCACGCCGCGGCATTGTCGGAGAAAAAGCGCATGCAGCAGCCGAATGACGGCGAGTGCCTACGCGGTCAACCAAGGAAAACCCCGGTGCCGCGCGGCACCGGGGCTTCGCCAGTTCACATCCTCCCGTCCGGAACCTCCGGCGCGGCGGACCGCTTACAGCGAGCCCAAAACGTTGTTGAACGTCGTGCTCAGCTTCGAGCCGATGCCCTGCATGGCGCCAATCGCAGCCACCGCGATCAGAGCCGCAATCAGGCCGTATTCAATCGCCGTCGCGCCCTTGTTGTCGCGAATCAGTTTCAGAAAATTGCGCATCTTCACTCCCCTTGATCAGGCGACTGATTTCTATCGCTCGACGGTTAAGAAAGTTTGAAGCTGCTTGGACCGACCGGCCCGTAGCCTAAAATGAGAGGGACGGAGCTGTCCGGCCGCTCAGCGGAACCCGCAAATGGTGCTGCCGGTGAGGATTGAACTCACGACCTCAGCCTTACCAAGGATGCGCTCTACCACTGAGCTACGGCAGCATGGCCGACGCGCCGGGAGGCGGCGACGGGACGCGGCGCCTATGGCGGTCGCGCCCAGGTGCGTCAAGGCGGCTTGCCTTCGCGCACCGGTCGCTACTAACCTCCCGCGATGGCCGACAAGGATGCGACGAAGTGGAAGGAACGCGAGCAGCGGCTCGCCGCCGCGCTGCGAGAAAATCTTCGCCGGCGAAAAGCGCAAGCGCGCGAGACGCCGCCCGCCGACGAGAATTAGAGCGGCGCGCAGGCCGCTTCGAGCCAGTCGCGGTCGGTACTGCTCAGCTGCGGCCCGATCTTCGCGACCACCTCGGCGTGATAGGCGTTCAGCCATTTGCGCTCACCCGGCGACAGCATGTCGGTGACGATCAGCCGCCGGTCGATAGGGGCGAAGGTCAGCGTCTCGAAGCCGAGCATCTCTTTCTCCGTGCCCGCGATCGCCCGCTCCACCACCAGCACGAGGTTCTCGATGCGAATGCCATATTCACCGGCCTTGTAGTAGCCCGGCTC
>JAIVIZ010000071.1 GCA_020200315.1 Sphingomonadales bacterium
CCCGCCGCAACGCGCGATCAGCGCGGCGGTGATGTCATAAGGATCGCGAACGAAGTTGCGGAATTCGAACGAAACCAGGCCCTTCTTGACATAATTGTCGATCAGCGGCTTGCCGCCCTTCTCCTCGAACTCGGCGCAGTGCGGGCAGGTCAGCGATCCATATTCGATT
Organism: Sphingomonadales bacterium; assembly: GCA_020200315.1. Classification (GTDB taxonomy): domain Bacteria; phylum Pseudomonadota; class Alphaproteobacteria; order Sphingomonadales; family Sphingomonadaceae; genus Sphingomicrobium. The sequence goes on from JAIVIZ010000071.1 coordinate 170, forward strand.
AGCTTCACCTTGGCGTTGGGATTGCCCATGACGAAGCCGCCGGCAGGCGTCCGGCTGACCACGGTGGTCCAGTCGCCGCCATTTGGCGCGGCGACTGGCGCCGCGGTGACTTCGGTCGACGCGGTGGCGGCGGCGAGCGCCTTGGTCCAGATGAACAGCGATGCGACAACGAAATACAGCGTGGCGGGAACACCGACTTTCATCATCAACGAAGCCGTGGTCGATCTGGGACCCGCGACTGCCGACCAAGTATGGCCGACGCTGGAATCGCAAATCAAGGCCGCGCTTAACGGCTAGGTCCGGGCAAGGGGAGGGGTTCGACTATTGCGGTTCAGGCGGCTGAAACTCAGCGGCTTCAAGAGCTTCGTCGAGTCCGCACACCTGCATATCGAGCCTGGGCTGACCGGCGTCGTCGGCCCCAATGGCTGCGGAAAGTCGAACCTGCTCGAAGCGATCCGCTGGGTGATGGGGGAGGCAAGCGCCAAGTCGCTTCGCGGCGCCGGGATGGAAGACGTCATCTTCGCCGGCACCGCGACCAGGCCGGCGCGCGATTTCGCCGAAGTGTCGCTGCTGATCGAGCGCGACGAGGATGAAGCGGGGGAAAGCGAAGTCACGCGCCGGATCGAGCGCGGCGCCGGATCGGCCTATCGAATCGATGGCCGTGACGTTCGCGCCAAGGACGTTGCGCTGCTGTTCGCCGATGCCGCGACCGGGGCGCACAGCCCGGCACTGGTCAGCCAAGGGAGGATCGGCGCCGTCATTGCCGCGAAACCGGTCGAACGCCGTCAGATGCTGGAGGAAGCCGCGGGGATCGCCGGGCTCCACGCGCGGCGCAAGGACGCCGAGCAAAAATTGCGCGCGACCGAGGCCAATCTCGAACGGCTCGATGAAATGCTCTTGGACCAGGAGGCCCGTTCGGGGGCCTTGCGGCGGCAAGCGAAGGCGGCCGAACGCTACCGAGTTTTGAGCGAGCGCATCCGCCTTGCCGAAGCTCGGCTGATTTATGCGCGCTGGGCCGAAGCGGACCGCGCCGCCGAGGCGGCAAGCGGCGAGGCAATGAAGGCGCAGGCCGAAGTCGCGCGGTTGCAAGGCGCAATGGATACTGCCCGTCGGTTGCAGGAAACGAGCGCGGCGGCGCTTGGCGAGCGGCGCGATGCCGCCGCCGCGGCGCGCGAGGCGGGACGAGCGCTGGCGCACCACTTGGCCACCGCCCGGGCCACGCGCGACACCGCGATCCGGCGGCTCGACGAGCTCGATCGGCTGATCAGTGCGCTCTCCGCCGACACGACGCGCGAGCGGTCCTTGCTTGCCGATGCGCAGGCCGCCGCCGCCGCGCTTGACGAGGAGCGGCACTCTCTCGACCAGCGCTTGGCGTCAGGCGAAGCAATCGCCGCGCGAATCGCCGCCGACCTGACCAAGGCCGAAGCGCGCTCGCGCGAGGCTGAGGCTGTGCTTGCGGCACTGTTGGCACGCGACGCGGCGATGCGCGCCGAGCGCCGGGTCGCAGACGCCGCGATCGAAAC
>JAIVIZ010000036.1 GCA_020200315.1 Sphingomonadales bacterium
CTTCATAGTCGTTGAAATCGTGGCCCGGCGTGATCTTGACCGCGCCGGAGCCAAGCTCGGGATCGGCATGTTCGTCGGCGACGATCCGGATCAGGCGATCGGTGATCGGCAGGCGCAATTCCTTGCCGACCAGCGCCGTGTAGCGCTCGTCGGTCGGGTGCACCGCGACCGCCATGTCGGCGAGCATCGTCTCTGGCCGGGTGGTCGCCACCTCGACGTGCCCCGATCCGTCGGCGAGCGGGTAGCGCAGCGTCCAGAACTTGCCCTGCACCTCGCGCGTCTCGACTTCAAGGTCGCTGATGGCGGTCTGAAAGCGCGGATCCCAGTTGACGAGGCGCTTGTCGCGATAGAGCAGGCCGCGCTTGTGCAGCTCGACGAAGACGTGGGTGACGGCCTTCGAAAAGCCCTCGTCCATCGTGAAGCGCTCGTTGGCCCAATCGCACGAGGCGCCTAGGCGGCGCAGCTGCTGCGTGATCCGGCCGCCGCTTTCCGCCTTCCACTCCCACACGCGCTCGACGAACGCCTCCCGGCCAAGGTCGGTGCGCTTCTTCTGCTCGAGGTCGAGCTGGCGTTCGACCACCATCTGCGTAGCGATCCCGGCATGATCGGTGCCGACCACCCACAGCGCGTCCTTACCCCGCAACCGCGCGTGGCGGACGAGAATGTCCTGCAGCGTAATGTCGAGCGCGTGGCCGATGTGCAGCGAGCCGGTGACGTTTGGCGGCGGCATAACGATCGTGAACGGCTCGGCCTCGCCCCGCGCGGGGCGGAACAGGCCCTCATGCTCCCAGTGCGCGTACCAGCGCGCTTCGATGGCCGCGGGGTCGAAGGTTTTGGGCAGTTCGGTCATGGCGAGGCGGGTAGCGGGGCCGTGCGCCATACTCAACCGTCATCCCCGACTTGATCCGGGGTCCGCCTTATTCTCGTGATCCGAGGAAGAGGCGGATCCCGGCTCAGGGCCGGGATGACGTCATTGTTTCAGGTAGCGGTCCATCCAGCCGAACACCTCGCCATACCACTGGATCGAGTTTTTCGGCTTCAGCACCCAGTGGTTCTCATCGGGGAAGACGAGCAGGCGCGAGGGGATGCCGCGGCGCTGGAGCGCGGCATAGGCGGCGAGGCCCTGCGTATAGGGGATGCGGAAATCCTTCTCGCTGGTGATGACCAGCTGCGGGGTTTTCCACGCGGTCACGAAGTTGACAGGATTCCATTTCTCGAAGGCTGCGGGGTCCTCGTAATAGGGGTGCTGGCCGTGCTCCCATTCGTCGAACCACAGTTCCTCGGTTTCATAAGCCATGGCGCGGGCATCGAACACGCCGTCGTGCTCGACGATGCACTTGAACCGGTCGGGCCAATTGCCCTCGATCCAGTTCATCATATAGCCGCCGTAGCTTCCGCCGAGCGCGCAGGCGCGGCCGGCGTTGAGCTGGGGATCATGCGCAGTGGCGAAGGCGAGACCCTTTTGCAGATCCTCGAGCGGCCAGCCGCCCCAGTTATTGTGGATCGCGTCCGTGAAGGCCTGCCCGTAGCCGGTGCTGCCGTGGAAATCGACGCTGACCACCGCGTAGCCGGGCGCGGTGAACAGGCGCGGGTTCCAGCGGTAGGACCAGCTGTTGGAGAAGCTGCCCTGCGGCCCGCCGTGGACGAGGAAGGCAATCGGCAGCTTGCCCGTGGTGTGAGTGGGCTTCATCTCGAAGCCCCACACACGATCGTTGTTGGCGCCGGTGAAGCTGAACTTGGCGAAGCTGACGGGATCGAGCTTAGCGAGCAGATCATGGTTGAGGTCGGTCAGCCGCACCGAACGGCCACGGGCGTCGAGCCGGTACAGATCGTCGGGCGCCATCGCGCTATTGCGCGTGTAGATCGCGCCGCCGCCGGGCAGCGGCATGACATTGTCGGCGTGGCCGTCGGTGGTCAGGCGAGTGACGCGGCCGGTGGCGACATCGACGCGCCACACCGGCTGTTCCAGCGTGTCCTCGGCGGTGACCAGCAGGCTGCGCCCGTCGCCAGCCCAGGCGATCGAGCCGACCGAGCGATCCCAGCCTTGCGTCAGCGGACGAGTCTGGCCGGTCGCGAGGTTGCGCAGCATAACGATTTGCCGGTCCGCCTCATAGGTCGGACGCGCCATCGCGACATAAGCGAGCCAGCGCCCGTCGGGCGACGGCGCAGGCAGCGTGTCGGTCGCCTGATTGGCGGCGGTGAGGTTAACCGGCGCCGAGCCGTCGAGGCGGACCTGATAGATGTCGAGGTTGGTCGAGCGCGGCTCCGTTGCATCCGCCTTGCGCAGGACGAAATAGACCGAGCCGCTGTCCGGCGCCCACGCCAGTTCCTCATTGCCGCCGAACGGCTTGCCCGGCGCGTTGCCGGTCAGGCTCGCGCTGAGCGGCGTCGCTTGGCCGCTGGCGAGATCATAGGCGAACAGCCGGCTGAACTCGCCCGGCGTGATCCACGCGTCCCAGTGACGGACACGTGCCGGTCTTGCCCGACAGAAAGTAGATCTGCGTTCCGTCGGGCGAAAAGGCGGGTGCGCTCTCGCTCTCGTCGGGCGATGTAATCAGGCGCATCGGGGCGGCGGCGGGCTGCTTCAGATCGAGCACATAAAGATCGTTGCGGCGCTTGTTCGCGGCCATGTTGGTCGCGCTCAGCGCATACGCAACGTAGCGTCCGTCCCGCGACACCGCGGGCTCCGACAGACGGTGCAACATGTGGAGGTCGGTCGGCGTCATCGGCCGAGCGGCGAGCGGGGTGGCAAGCGCGGCAAGCGCGGCGGCGAGCAGGAGGTGGGGCTTGGTCATTGCAGAGTCGTAGCAAAGTGGCCGGGCGGCGCAATCCTCCCCGAGATTGCTCGGGGAGGATTTAGAGCGGAGTCCCGGTGATGCGGCCGATCTCACGCTTCACATGCTCATCGACGATGTCGGATAGGTGCGCGTCGAGCCACTCCTTGAGCATCGGGCGGATCATCTCGCGGATCATCGCCTCGAACGGATTGACCTGCGGCGGCGGCGGGGCGGCGGCAGCGACCTCGTGCAGCGCCGCGAGCTTCTGGCGGCTGGCGTCCACGGCTTCTTCCGATGCGAGCGGCGGACCCAGGTCGACCGGCTCGGGCGCGGGCTCATCGGCGGCAAGCGGCTGGTCAAGTTCGAGCACATCGTCCTCGCCTTCGTCCGTCGCAGTATTCGGCTCGGGCGGCGGCGCGGCGGCGCGCAACTCCTTTTCTTCCGCGATCACTTTCTTGATCGAGGCGAGGATGTCTTCCATCGACGGTTCGCGCGCGCCCTGCATGGGCTATCTATCGCCTATCGCGTCGGCCCTGTCACGGGTGTCTGATTGGCCGGGGTCGTCGTGCGCGGCTCCTCAGCAGGGAGAACGGTGCGCGTCGCCAAAGGCTTGGGATTGGGATCGCCCGCCCAGTCGTTGGCATTGTGGGCGACGTGCCGATAGTTGCCGAGCGGGTCGTAGAGCGGCCCGCCGTCGAGCCCGAGGATGTCGGCCTGCGCCTGACCCATCGCGTTTAGCAGCTGAAATCCGGCGACATAGGCGTCGTGCCGGGCCGAGACGAGCTGGACTTGCGAGTTGAGCAGTTCCTGCTCGGCGTTGAGGACGTCGAGCACGGTGCGCGTGCCGACGCTGCGCTCCGCCCGGGCGCCTTCAAGCGCCAGCATGTTGGCGTTCACGGCGATCTGATTCGAGGCGATCGCGCTGAGCGCGGATTGGTATGTTGCGAAGGCCGATCGGCTGGTGGCGACGACGGCGCGTTCGGTCCCGATCGCCTGTTCGAGCACCTGCCCCTGAAGCGCCTGCGCCTGGCGGATGCGTGCGGCGGGAAGTCCGCCCTGATAAAAGGGGATGCGCGCCTGGACGCCGACACCGGTGGATGTGGTGTTGTTGGACGCGAACGGGCCGAACTGGTCGGTCGCGGTGCCGAGATAGTTGGTGTAGCGGCCACTGCCGATCGCGGAAAGGGTCGGCAGGCGGCTCGCGCGGGCGATGTTGATGTCGTAGCCGGCGGCGCGCTCCTGGCGGACGAGCGCGATGATGTCGGGGTTGTAGACCAGCGCGATCTGGACCGCTTCATCGGGGGTCTGCGGCAGCGGCGGGAGCGCCGGCGGCTGAGCGAGCACGCCCGGCCGGTGCCCGACCACCCGGCGGTAGTTCTCCTCGCTCGCGGTCAGGCGCCCCTGCGCTGACACGAGCTGCGCGCGACCGAGGGCGAGGCGGGCTTCGGACTGGGCAACGTCGGTGCGGGTAAGGTCGCCGATCTGGAAGCGGTCGCGGGTCGCCGTGAGGTTGGTGTTGAGCACATCGACATTGTTCTGGTTGAGGTCGACGATCGCACGGTCGCGGATCACGTCCATATAGGCGCTGACCGCCTCGACGAACGTATCGCCTTCGACCGCCTTCAACGTGTAGCGGCCCGCCTCGACGCGGGTTTCGGCGGCGCGGACCGAGTTTCTGACGCTGCCGCCGTTGAACAGCGGATAGCTGACATCGACGCCGGCGGAGAGGTTGCGGCCGTTGCCCCCGCCGGTGCGGGTGAGGTCCTGATTGACGCCTGCGGTGCCGCTGACCTGCGGCCGGCCGGCGGCGCGCGCGATGGCGACATTGCTGTCGGTGACGCGCAGCGCCTCGCGCTGGGCGGTGATGGTCGGGTTGGCCTGATAGGTCGAGACCAGCGCCTCGCGCAGCGTATCGGCGGTGGCCGGCGCGGCCACGAGGGCAGCGAGCACGAGGGCGGTGGCAATCGAACGCGTCATGAGGACTTCTCGCAAACTCTAGAAAGTGAACGCCGGCGGGCGGGCGAAGGCAGTCAGCTCCGGGATCTCGCTGTCGGCGAAGCGCGTGTAGCCGACAATGCCGCCGACCTTGCGTCCTATAGCCAGGCGCGTCACCGACCCCGCGGTCAGGAGCGCGGTGACGATGCGACCGCCTGGTGCAAGCGCGTTGGTCAGACTAGCCGGCACGTCGGCGACCGCGCCTTCGATGACGACGAGGTCGAATGGGCTGCCCTTCGGGGCGCCCGCGCCCATGTTGGCAGCACGCTGCTCCACGGTTTCGACGCCGATCGCGCGGAGCACAGCGGCGGTGTAGCCGGGGGCGGCGCCGACGACGAGCGCGCGCTCGCCCGGCTGCGGCTTGGCGGCGGTCAGCAGCCGGCCGAGCGGCGCCGGGGGCATCATCGCGCCGCCCTCAACCGGGATCGAGCGGTCGGTATAAGCGAAGCTACGCGCCTCGACAGGCACATAGTCTTCACGGGGAACGGCCGCCATCGCGGCGAGCACGAGCGGATCCGTCACGCCTTGCGGGCGAAGCTGGCTATCGACCATCGCCCGGCGCGCGGGCGCATTGTCTGACATGGAAGCCCGGTCTGGCATGAAAGTCTCTTCGCTCACGGCTGTCTTATGAGAATAACACAGTTGAAAATCAAGGTCGTCATAGTCGGCTGCGGCCGCTTGGCCAAGCTGAGGACGCCGCCGCCGGTCGAAAAGACCATTGGACGAACCGTCCAGACGACACTCTCTTGACGCGCATATAAAGATATCTTTATGTCGTCACATGTCCACGCTGATGGAAATCTTCCGGGCGCTCGCCGACCCCTCGCGGCTGCGGATCGTGCAGCTGCTGCGGGCGATGGAGCTGTCGGTCGGCGAGATCGCGCAGGTGCTGGGACAAAGCCAGCCGCGCGTGTCGCGCCACATCAAGGTGCTGGTCGATGCGGGGCTCGCGCTCAAACGGCGCGAGGGAAGCTCGATCTTCCTCACCCCCTCGCCATCGGTGTTCGCGGTGCCGCTGTTCAACCTGCTTGATGCGGGTTCCGGACAGGAGGGTGATCAATCGATTCGGGCCGATCGCGCGCGGCTCGCCGCCGTCCGGGCGGACCGTGCCGCCGCCGCCGAGCGCTGGTTCGCCGCCCATGCCGAGGAATGGGACAAGATCCGCTCGCTCCACGTGCCCGAGGCCGAGGTCGAGCAGGCCATTGCCGATGTGCTGGGCGGCGGCCTCGGCCGGTTGGTCGATATCGGCACGGGCACCGGACGGATCCTCGAACTGCTCGGGCCTTGTGCGCGGCAGGTGATCGGGATCGACCGGAGCCCGGAAATGCTGCGCATCGCCCGCGCCAAGCTCGACGGGCGCTCCTATGAGCTGCGCCAGGGCGACATTAACGCCATGCCGCTCGCCGATGGCAGTGCAGACACGATCACTTTGCATCAGGTGCTTCACTTCCTGCTCGCCCCGGGTAGCGCGATCGCCGAATGCGCGCGGCTGCTCGACGATGGCGGCACACTGCTGATCGTTGACTTCGCGCCGCATGACCGGGAGGAACTGCGCTCGGAACATGCCCATGCCCGGCTCGGCTTTTCGGACGAACAGATCGCCGGCTGGCTGTCCGTCGCCGGACTGGCGCTGAGCGAAACCCGGACGCTGGAGGGTGGCGAGTTGACGATCAAGCTGTGGCGTGCCGAGCGCCGGGCGAGAGCGCGAGTGAAGGCGGCGTGAGTAGCCAGCCGACCAAGGGCGCCGCGCCGCTCTATGCCGACCTCGACGGCGACATCGGCCTGTCGTTCGAATTCTTCCCGCCGAAGACCGACAAGATGGACGCGCAGCTGTGGGAAGCCGTGCAGACGCTCGCGCCGCTCGGCCCCCGCTTCGTCTCGGTGACCTACGGGGCCGGCGGATCGACCCGCGAGCGGACGCACGCGACCGTCGCTCGGATCGAGCGCGAGACCGACATCCCGGCCGCGGCGCACCTCACCTGCGTCGAGGCGAGCCGGGCCGAGATCGATGCGGTGGCCGAGGAATATTGGGCGGCGGGCGTTCGCCACATCGTCGCGTTGCGCGGCGATCCGCCGGTTGCCGGCGAGCCATTCCAGCCGCGCTCCGACGGCTATGCCAGCGCAGCCGAGCTGGTCGCGGGCCTCAAGAAGCTCCGGCCGTTCGAGATCAGCGTCGCGGCCTATCCCGAGGTGCATCCGGAAGCGGGGACCGCGCAGGCCGACCTCGACAATTTGAAGCGCAAGATCGACGCCGGCGCCAACCGCGCGATCACCCAATTCTTCTTCACGCCGGACTGTTTTTTCCGCTTCCGGGATGCAGTCGCCGCGGCGGGGATCGGGGCCGAGATCGTGCCCGGCATCCTGCCGGTGACCAGCGTCGCCCAGACGCGCAAGTTCGCCGGCCTGTGCGGTGCGGCGATTCCCGGGTGGATGGACCGCCTGTTCGAAGGGCTCGACGAACTCCCCGCCGCGCGGCAATTGGTCGCCGCGACGCTGGGCGCCGAACTGTGCCGCCAGCTTTATGCCGGCGGCGTGCGCAGTTTCCATTTCTACACGCTCAATCGGGCGGAGCTGGCCTACGCCATCTGTCATTTGCTCGGCGTCCGGCCGAAGGTCGGCGCAAGGGAACAAGCCGCATGATCAAGTCCACCGCCGCCGATCGCTTCCGGGCCGAGGCCGCCAAGCGCATCCTGCTGACCGACGGCGCGTTCGGGACGATGCTCCAGGCCTATGCGCTGGGCGAAGCCTGTTACCGTGGAGCGGTCGAGACCAATCAGGACCAGAAGGGCAACAACGACCTTCTGTCGCTGACTCAGCCGCAGATCGTGCGCGAAATCACCGACGCCTATCTCGCCGCCGGTTCGGACATCGTGTCAACCAACACCTTCAATGCCAATGCCATCAGCCAGGCGGATTATGGCCTTGAAGACCGGGTCCGCGACTTGAATGTCGCTTCGGCCAGGATCGCTCGCGAGGCGGCGGATGCGGCGGAAGCGGCCACCGGACAGCCCCGCTTCGTGGCGGGGGCGCTCGGACCGACCAACAAGACGCTGTCACTGTCGCCAGACGTCAACGATCCCGGCTACCGCGCGATCGGGTTCGACGAGCTGAAGGACGTCTATCGTGCGCAGGTCGAGGCGCTGGTCGAGGGCGGCGCCGACTTCATCCTGATCGAGACGATTTTCGACACGCTGAATGCGAAAGCCGGAATCGTCGCGACCCTGGAAGCGCAGGACGCGCTCGGGCGCGAGCTGCCGCTGATGATCAGTTTCACGATGACCGATCGCACGGGGCGCAACCTGTCTGGCCATTCGGTCGAGAGTTTCTGGGCGTCGGTGCGCCATGCGCGGCCGCTGACCATCGGCGTCAACTGCTCGTTCGGCGCGCCCGATTTGCGCCCCCACGTCGCGGTGCTGTCGAACGTCGCGGACGCGCTGCTGATGGCCTATCCCAATGCGGGCCTGCCCAACGAACTCGGCGAATATGACGAGCAGGCGGCGACCACCGCCGGCTATATGCGCGAATGGGCCGAGCAGGGGCTGGTCAATATCGTCGGCGGCTGCTGCGGGACGACCCCCGAGCATATCCGGGCGATCGCGCTGGCCATTGCTGGGCACCCGCCGCGTACCGTCCCTTCGCCCCGCTCCGACACGCTGCTGGCCGGCATCGACCCGATGCGCATCGCCGCCTGACTTCTTCCTCTCCCGCCTGCGGGAGAGGGTAGGGTGAGGGTTCTTCTCCTTTCTTCTTAGGCTTCCGAGTGACAGGCGCTATCCGAGTACAACAGGAAGACCCTTACCCTACCCTCTCCCGTAAAGACGGGAGAGAAAGTGGGGGTGCCCAGTTCGTCAATATCGGCGAGCGCACCAATGTTACCGGCTCCGCCGTCTTCAAGAAGCTGATCCTGGCCGGGGACTATACCCGCGCGGTCGAAGTCGCGCGGCAGCAGGTCGAGAACGGCGCGCAGATCATCGACGTCAACATGGACGAGGGGCTGCTCGACGCGCACTTCGCGATCACGACGTTCCTCAAGCTGATCGGCGCCGAACCCGACATCGCCCGCGTGCCGGTGATGATCGATTCGTCGAAATGGTCGGTGATCGAGGAAGGGCTGAAAGTCGTTTCCGGCAAGCCGATCGTCAATTCGATCAGCATGAAGGAAGGCGAGGAGGC
>JAIVIZ010000089.1 GCA_020200315.1 Sphingomonadales bacterium
CTTGCCGTCGCCGTTGAAATCGCCGCGGCCGATGATGTGCCAGTCGGTCGAGACCTGGGTCAGCGCCGTGCCGTCGTTGATCGAGAAGCCGCCGCTCGCCGTCCCCAGCCAGTCGCTGATCGTGCCGTTCTCGTTGCGCCACAGCACATCCGCCCGACCGTCCCCGTTGAAATCACCGTCATGGCCGACCGTGGTCACGACGTGGATATCGACGCCGCCGCCGGCCGCCGCATTGACGACCAGGTAGCCCGATTGGGCATTGGCCAGCGTCAGCGAGCCTCCGGTGTAGTTCAGCGTCGATCCCGACAACGACAGGCTGAAGGTGGCAAAGTTCGCATCGGTGATGATGATGTGATCGCCGACGTTGAGACCTACGACCGTATCGCCGTTGAGGCCCGCGGCTGTGTCGACATAACGGTCATTGCCGCCGCCGCCGATCAGCTGATCCGCGCCCAGCCCTCCGGTGAGCGTGTCGTCCGCCGATGTCCCGAAGATAATGTCCGGACCCGAAGTCCCTACCAGTGTCGCCATCTACTGTTCCTCTCTACGCTCTTACTTCATCCCCGCAGCTCCGAGGCGATCATTCGCCTGGATGCCGCGGAAAGCCAAGCAGTGTCGGCTGTCAGGGGATTTGCTGCAAGTCCTTTTGTTAAGGGCACTTTCTTTCGTCCCGTTGGGGGACGGCGGAGCCTGCTTGGGAGCCTAAGCGCTCGTCGGAGGAATTGTATCCCTCCGTCCCGCTACGGTGCAAAATGCCTCAACTCGCATCCAACGCCGAGCACAGGCCGACGGTCGTCGATCGACGCCGCTGGACTCTGATTGATCGGGAACGTAAAGAGAACGGATGGCGCAGCTTAGTACGCGGGAGAAACTGGCGATTCTCGCTGATGCCGCCAAATACGATGCTTCGTGCGCCTCCTCGGGAACGGCGAAGCGGGACAGCCGCGGCGGCAAGGGCGTCGGCTCCACGGAAGGCATGGGCATTTGCCACGCCTATGCCCCGGACGGGCGGTGCATTTCGCTGCTCAAGATCCTGCTGACCAACAGCTGCATCTTCGATTGCCACTATTGCATCAACCGCAAGAGCTCGAACGTCCGCCGCGCGCGGTTCACGGCACAGGAAGTGGTTCAGCTTACCCTCGCCTTTTATAAGCGCAATTATATCGAAGGCCTGTTCCTCTCTTCGGGCATTATCCGCTCATCGAATTACACGATGGAACAACTGGTCGAGGTCGCGCGCGCGCTGCGCGAGAAGCATGACTTCCGCGGCTACATCCACCTTAAATCGATTCCCGATGCGGACCCGGAGCTGGTGCGTCAGGCAGGACTTCACGCCGACCGCGTCTCTATCAACGTCGAGCTCCCGACCGCGGCTGGCCTCAAACGCCTCGCGCCCGAAAAGTCCGTTGGCCGAATCGAAGACGCGATGGCGAGCTTGAAATCGTCGATTGTCGAGGCGCGCGACGCGACGACTCGCTTCAAATCGGCTCCGCGGTTCGCTCCTGCCGGGCAATCCACCCAGATGATCATCGGCGCGGATGCGGCGAGCGATGGCGACATCGTCGGCAAGGCAAGCATGCTGTACGACCGGTTCGCGCTGCGCCGGGTCTATTATTCCGCTTTCTCGCCCATTCCATCGCCAAGCGCGGTGCTGCCGCTGCAACGTCCGCCGCTGATGCGCGAGCATCGCCTCTATCAATCCGACTGGCTGATGCGCTTCTACGGATTCACACCCAAGGAGATCGTCGAAGCCACCGACGGCGACGGCATGCTGCCGCTCGACATCGACCCAAAACTTGCCTGGGCCTTGAAGTTTCGCGACCGCTTCCCCGTCGACCTCAATCGCGCGCCGAAGGAAGATTTGCTGCGCGTGCCCGGTCTGGGAACAAAAGCGGTCGAGCGGCTCCTGAAATCCCGTCGGTGGCGAACGATCATGCTTGCGGATGTCGCTCGTCTGACGATCTCCCTTGCAAGGTGCGCCCATTCATCGTGACGGGAGATTGGCGTCCGACCTTGCTTACTGACCGCGCCGACCTGAAAACGCTGATCACTCCCAAGGCGACGCAAATGGAACTGTTCGCCGCCTGACGGCGTAGCCCGCTCATGCTCGCCGCCGCCCCGATGATCGAGACCATGCGCGTCACGCTCGCGGCGGAGGACGATTTCGAAGGCTGGCGCGACGCGGCGCGCGGGCTGGCCGAAGCGGGCGTGCCCGGGTCGGCGATCGTGTGGCAAGTCGAAGGCGGCGAAAAAGACCTGTTTGGCGGCGACGATAGCCCGCGGCCGCCGGCGCCGGCGCCAAGCTTCGCCGTGCCGCGCCGCTTCGTCGATCTCGCCCGGTCGGCGATCTGCCATTCCGACCCGGAACGATTCTCCCTGCTTTACGCGATGCTGCTCAAGCTCAGCGGCAACAAACGGGCGATGGAGGACCGGGCCGACCCGTTGCTCGACCGGCTGGAGCGGCTTGCCAAGGAGGTGCGCCGCGACGTTCACAAGATGCATGCCTTCATCCGCTTTCGCGAGGTCGATGGCGGCGAGGGCCCACGCTTCGTCGCCTGGTTCCAACCCGATCATCACATCGTGCGTCATGCCGCCGGCTTCTTCGTGCGCCGCTTCACCTCGATGCGCTGGTCGATCCTGACGCCCGAACTGTCGATCCATTGGGATGACGCGATCCTGCGCGAGAGTCCCGGGGCCACTCGCGCGGATGCGCCTGACGGCGATCCCATCGAAGAGACCTGGAAGACCTATTACGCATCGATCTTCAATCCCGCGCGTCTCAAGGTGAAGGCGATGACAAGGGAGATGCCGAAGAAATATTGGCGCAACATGCCCGAAACAGCGTTGGTCGGGTCGTTGATCGCCGGCGCCCAGGGCCGCGAGGCGGCGATGATCGAGAGGAGCGCAGCGATGCCCATGGCCGGCGGAAATCTTCAGGCAAGCTGGCAGGCGCTGCGCGACGAGGCCAAGCGCTGCACCCGCTGCGACCTCTACAAATGCGGCACGCAGACCGTGTTCGGCGAAGGGCCGCTCAATGCGTCGATCATCACGACCTACGTCACCAACGCGGTCAAGCATTTCAAGTTCGTGCTGCGCGGCAAGAAGCGCATCCACTCCAAACCGGATACCTCTGAAATCGACGCCTGTCGGTGGTGGCAAGAGCAGGAGCGTGGAGTGATCCGCCCGGCGCTGACGGTCGCGTTAGGCGCGACGGCGGCACGCTCGCTGACGGGCAAGACCCTGACCATCAGCCGCGCCCGGGAGACGCCGCTGACCTTGGCCGATGGCAGCGAATGCTGGATTACGGTCCACCCCAGCTTCCTCCTCCGCATTCCCGAGGAGGACCGCCGCCGCGAGGAGCGCGCCCGCTTCGTCGACGATCTTGTCCGCATCCGCAAACGCGCCGCGAAGCTGGCCGCCTAGAAACTGCTTCTCAGGGTCGCGCGAAGCGTGCGGGGATTGGCCGGCAGGATAATTGTCGTTGCTGGCCACCGGGTAATAAATGCGATTGAGCAAATTCTCGACGTTGAGCTGCACGTCGAGATTGCGGCTGAGCTTGGCGAACAGCGCGCCATCAAACCGCGTCCATGCAGGCAGGCGTACCGTGTTGCTGATCGAAGCGAAGCTCGATGCTTGGTGCGTGATGCCGAGTCCGAAGCCAAATCGCGAACTAACGTCGTAGCGACCCCAAGCGGCCGCCTGGAACCTGGGCACCAGCGCCACGCGCCGCCCTACTGGCGCTGCGGTCGTCGAGCTGGTGATCCTGGCGGTCTGCCACGCCGCGCTGGCGCTGATCGACAGATCGGGACGCAGCTGACCCTGCGCGCTGAGCTCGATGCCCTTGCTGCGCTGCGACCCGCTCAAGACCGTGAGACCGGTGACGGGATCGGTCGCCCGCGTGTTGGTGCGGTCGAGGCGATACGCCGCGGCGGTGAGATCAAAGCCCGGCACCGGTCGCCACTTGGCGCCGATTTCCTCATTGGCGAACCGCTCCGGCTCCAGCGCCGCCGTGCTCACGCTCAGCGACCCGAACTGATCGCCCGCCTGCGGCAGGAAGGAGCGGCTGGCGCTGCCATAAAAGGACAGACTCTTCGTCGGAGTGAGCACGAGGCCAAGGCGCGGCGACCAGAGCGTATCGCTTCGCGCGAAGGGACGACCGGCGACGAGGTCATCGACTTGCAAGGTGAAGCGGTCCCGCCTCAGCCCGGCCACTATGGTCACCAGATCCGCGATGTTGGCCTGGTCCTAGAGGTAAGCGCCAAGCGCCTCGCCTCGAGCAATGGCATCGGTGTGGCCGAAGTGATTGACGGCGCCGTCGCGAAAGAAAATCGGCGGGATGACGATCGGATCGGACAGCGGGACGGTCGCCCGCGTGACGGTCCCGGCAGCGTCGAAGAAACCTTGGAACCGGTTGCTGTGCGAGCGCTGGTGCGCATAGTCGATCCCGGCCACGATGGTGTGCTGAACCGGGCCGGTCACGACCTCTGCAATCAGGTCGGCTTGCCCGAGCAGGCTTCGCCGCCCGATCGACGATTCATACGCTTCGATCCCGACCTTGCGCACGCCGTCGACGGTCGCCGCTGCCGTCGCCGGCTGCGCGTTGCGGTACATTTTGTCGTAATCGCCGGCGAGGCCTTTGGCCACGAAGCGCAGGACTGGCGAGAAGCGATGCTCGAAGGCAGCAGTTGCGATCTTGCCCGTGAATCGCGCCCGATTGGTGCCGCGCTGGCCGAAGAAAACCTCGTCATACCCGGCGAGCGGGGGTGCCGGATCGGCGAGCCTTCCGGTGAAGTCGGCCGGAACCCCGCGGTCGACGACGCGTCGGTCGCGAACATATTCGACTCCGAGGTCGAGCCGAGTCTCCGAATCGATGTGCCAGGCTACAGTCGGATTGACCGCGAACCGCTGACCGCCATTCGCTTCGCGGAATGAGTCGAACCGCTCGCGCGCGAGGTTGATTCGGCCGTTCACCGACGCCGACAAGGGCGTGTTGAGGTCGGCTGACACGTCCCACGCTCCCTCGCTGTCGAGGCTCGCGGCAAGCCGAACGAAGCTGCCGGATTCGGGCCGCTTGCTCACCCGGTTCACGACGCCGCCGCCACCGCCACGGCCGAACACCATCGCATTGGGGCCTTTCAGCACCTCCACCCGCTCGACGTTGTAAAGACCGCGGTAATATTGGACGTCGTCCCGCAGCCCATCGACAAAGAAGTCCGCCGTCGAGCTGTTGCCGCGCAACACGATGTGGTCGCGGTGGCCCTCTCCGCCGTTGACCGAAGCCCCGGGGACGGCGCGAAGCACGTCCGCAATGCTGTGCATCGCCTGATCCCGGATCTGGCGAGCGGTGACGACGCTCACCGCTTGCGGGACATCGATGAGGTCGGTGTCCGAGCGCGTTGCCGATGACGAGCGGGTAACCTGATATGCTTGGCGAGTACCAGTGACGACAATTTCGTCCACTGCAGCCGCTCTTGCAGCTCCCGACCCCGCTGCGCCCAGCAACACGGTTGCCAACAAAAATGCTCGGATGGCCGCTCCCCTTTCGAGGAGCCGCTCTAATGATAATGATAACGACTCGCAATATCTGATTTACTCGGCTGCAAGCAATTGTTCGGCGCCGCCGAGATCGACGGACACCAGTCGGCTGACACCCTTCTCGATCATGGTCACTCCATAGAGGCGATGCATGCGGCTCATCGTCACGGCGTTGTGGGTGACGATGAGGAAGCGGGTGTCGGTTTCGCCGGTCATGCGGTCGAGCAGGTTGCAGAAGCGGTCGACGTTCGCATCGTCGAGCGGAGCATCGACCTCATCGAGAACGCAGATCGGCGCTGGATTGGTCAGGAACAAGGCAAAGATCAGCGCAACAGCCGTCAGCGCCTGCTCGCCGCCGGACAGCAGGGTCAGTGCCGTCAGCCGCTTGCCCGGCGGCTGCGCCATGATCTCGAGCCCCGCCTCGAGCGGGTCGTCGTTCTCGACCAGTTCGAGACGGGCCTGGCCGCCCTCGAACAACGTCGTGAACAGGCTGCGGAAATGGCCGTCGACCTTCTCATATGCGTCGAGCAGCCGCACGCGTCCTTCCCGGTTCAGGCTGCCGATGGAGCCGCGCAGGCGGTGGATCGCTTCCTGCAACTCGTCGCGTTCGGCCGCTCCGCTGGCGCGCGATGCTTCCGCCTCGCTCAGCTCCTGATCGGCGACGAGATTGACCGGGCCCAGCCGCTCGCGCTCGGCGATCAACCGATCGAGACCTCGCGATTCTTCGTCGACCGCGGCCAGAGCTTGCGCTGCGAACCCCAGCTTGCCAGGCAGCAATGGCGGCGGACATTCGAACTTCTCGCCGCAGATGCCGGCATATTCGCGGCGGCGCAGTTCATGCCCCTCGACGCGTGCGACCGCGCCGGCGCGCCGCTCGCGGGCGTCGCCGAACACTTCACCCGCGCCCGCCAGCGCTTTCGTCACATCGGCAAGCGCCTCGTCCGCTTCGCGCTCCGACGCCGCTGCCGCACCGACGAGGGCTTCGGATGAGGCGGCCTGAACTTCGAGCCCGGCAACTTCCGTTGCGAGCGACTGGGGTTGGCTCGCCAACTCCGCCTGCTCTTGTATTAGGGCCTTCGCGCGCTCGGCTGTCTCCACCAGCCGCTCTTCCGCAACGCTGCCACGCCGACGCCATTCGCCGGCCTCGCGAGCGGCCGTCGCCAGCCGCTCGCGTGAGGCGGAGGTCTCGCGGACGCGGGTCGCGGCTTCGGCGCGCTTGTCCGCCACCGCCTCACCGGCAGCCTTCGCAGTGCTCCGTCCAGCTTCGATTTTCTCCGCAAGCACCGCCATTGCCGGCAAAGCCGCGATCGCCTCCGCCGCCACGCGAGCCGCGTCAGTGGCGGCTGCGAGCAGCGGCGCAAGGTCGTTACGGCGCTCGGTAAGCGCGGTGCGTTGGCCCTCAATCCGCTCGATCGCCACCGCAGCCGCGTCGCCCGCCCGCATCGCTTCGCGTGCGCTTTTCTCCGCGTTCGCAAAATCGGTTCGCGCGGTCTCGGCGGTCTTACGCTGCACGTCGACGGCGTCGGACGCCGAATCCCGCTCGGCGAGCGCGCGTGCAACTGCGGCCTTTGCGCCCGGCAGCTCTTTCTCCAGCGCCGCAAGCCGATTGATTCGGACCAGCCGCTCGGCCGCCGCGGCCCCAGTGCCGACCGAGAGGAACCCGTCCCATCGCCGCATTGCGCCATTGAGCGTGACGACACGCTGCCCGACGGCGAGCTGCTGCCCGTCGTCGCGATCGGCAACTCCGATCTGGGCCAGCCGCCGATGAAGCGCGTGCGGCGCGCCGACATGATCGAGCAACGGCGAGAGCCCTGCGGCAAGCGGCGGGTCGTCTGACGCCGCTTCGGTCCCGCTCCACCGTCGCGCTCCCTCGCCGGTGACAGGCGCGTCGAGATCGTCGCCGAGCGCCGCTGCCAGCGCACGCTCGTACCCAGGATCGGCGGAAACGGCCGCGAGCGCAGTGTCGTCAGCCTTACGATCTAAGGCCTGGATTAGCGTCGCGCGTTCCGCTTCGGCCGCTGCGAGCGCCGCCCGCTTTGCGGCAAGCGCAATTTCCTGCTGATCGCGCTGCTCGATAGTCTCGGCCCGTGCCCGTTCGGCTTTGGCAAGAGCGCGTTCGGCTCCCTCGGCAGCGGCGCGCGCCTCGGCTCCTTGAACTCGCGCCGATGCGACAGCCGCAAGCAGTTCCACCCCGTCGCCAAGCGCGGCGATCTGACCATCAATCCGCTGCGCTTCGGTCTCAGCACGGGCCAACTGCGCCTTCGCTGCATCGAGCGCC
This sequence comes from Sphingomonadales bacterium, assembly GCA_020200315.1. Taxonomy (GTDB): domain Bacteria; phylum Pseudomonadota; class Alphaproteobacteria; order Sphingomonadales; family Sphingomonadaceae; genus Sphingomicrobium. Next base: position 7,814 of record JAIVIZ010000089.1, read on the forward strand.
GCTTCAGCAACCCGCCGTTCCGCCCGCAGCGCCGCGTCCTTCGCCAGCAGTCCGGCCAAAGTCGCTTCCGCCTCGCGCGAGACCGCTTCGAGCGCACCCAGTTCCTGTGTGACTCGCGCCGCGCTCGCCTCTCCGTCCGCCAACCGCGCCTCGATTGCCTCGCGCTCTACCTTGAGTTTCGCGATGGCGTCGACCGCATCCTCCTGCAGCGCCAACTCGCGCGCCGTTTCGGCCGCCAGCGACCCGGACAGCCGCTCAAGCTCCGCCAACCGCCGCACGACCGTGTCGCGCCGCGAGCGTGCCGTTGCCAGTTGATGCGCAAGCGAGCGCCCCGCGTCGCGCGCTTCCTGAGTGGCCGCTCGCCGTCCCGCCACCAGCCGCGCGGCGTGCTCCTGAGCCACTTGCGCGCGGGACATCGCGTCCTGCAGCGCAGCGACTTCGCCGGCGGCCGCTTTGGCTTCCTCATCGGCGGTCCGGGCGGCTCGATCCGCCTCCGCCCAGCGCGCATAGATCAACCGTCCTTCGGCCAGACGGATACGATCGGACATGGCGCGATAGCGTTCGGCCGCCCGAGCCTGACGGCGAAGCTGGGCGATCCGCTGCTCCTGGTCCGACAATATCTCGTCGAGCCGGGCGAGATTGGTCTCGGTCGCCCGCAGCTTCTGCTCGGCATCCTTGCGGCGCACATGTAGACCGGAGATGCCCGCCGCTTCCTCCAGCATCAGGCGCCGCTCGACAGGCTTGGCGGCGATCACCGCGCCGATCCGCCCCTGACTGACCAACGCTGGCGAGTGGGCGCCGGTCGCCGCGTCGGCAAACAGCAGCGCGACATCCTTCGCCCGCACGTCGCGACCGTCGAGTCGATAAGCCGATCCCGCCCCGCGTTCGATGCGCCGGGTCACTTCGCGGTCGCCGTCCGCTTCCTCAATCAGCAGCGAGACTTCGGCGAAATCCCGCGTCGGACGGGTGGCGGTGCCGGCGAAGATCACGTCTTCCATGCCGCCGCCGCGTAACGATTTGGCGCTGCCCTCGCCCATCACCCAGCGGATCGCTTCGAGCAGATTCGACTTGCCGCAGCCATTGGGACCGACGACCCCGGTGAGCCCCGGCTCGATCCGCAGCTCGGCCGGCTCGACGAAACTCTTGAAGCCGCTGAGCTTGAGCCTGCGGATCTGCACTTAGCGCCCCTCGAAGTGCTTTGGGCTGACCGGGTGCTGGAGGGACGGTCGCTTAGCCGCCGACCGCCGCCTTGAGCTTGGGCTCCAGCGCTTCCCAGGTCGCCGTATTGTCGAGCATCGTGCCATTGAGGATGAAGGTCGGCGTGCCGGGAATATTATACTGCGACACGGCATCGCTGTTCATCTGGACCAGCTTGGTGACCTGCGCCTGATTGGCGAGGCAGGCATTGGTCTTCGCCACCGGCACGCCGCGCAAGGCAGCGAATTGCGGGAAGCCGGCGAGCCTGCCGATGGTCAGGAATTGCTGCTGGGGCGGCATGTTCTCGAGTGCCTGAAGCTGCGCCGGGGGCACCGCCTGGAGCTTGCCGATCCAGTCGCGCTGCGAAGAATAGAAGGCGCGGGTCAGGCCGAAGAAGCTGCGCGCGCCGTTGCATCGGGCGACGAGCGATGCCGCAATGTCATAGGGGTCACGGACGAAGTTGCGGAATTCCCAGCTGACCTTGCCCGACTTGACATAATTGTCGATCAGCGGCTTCGCGCCGACCTTGTCGAACTCGCCGCAGTGCGGGCAGGTCAGCGACCCATATTCGATCAGCTTCACCTTGGCACTGGGATTGCCCATGACGAATCCGCCGGCCGCCGTCGGCGTCGTCACCTGGCTCCAGTCGCCGTTCGGCGCCTTCACAGCCGCGACCGGCCCGGACGAGGCAGCGGACTGGCCCTTCTTGGCATCGCAAGCACCGCTGGCAAGGATCGCGCTGGCGGCAAACAGCAGGCAAAGCTTGTTCATCGGGACACTTTCGCAAGGTTGACGAGAGAAGGCAGTCGGCTCGGGTGCTCCGCTGCGCCCCTCGGCCAGCGGCTATCGGCCATTGATCGCCGCCTTGAGCTTGGATTCGAGCGCTGGCCAGACCTGGTCTTCGGTGATGTTACCCAGATCGACAAGCGTGCCGTTGATGAGGAAGGCCGGCGTATACGGAATATTGTACTGCGCGACCGCGTCGCTGTTCATCTGCACGAGTTTGGTCACCTCCCCCTGATTGGCGAGGCAGGCATTGGTCTTCGCCAGCGGGACTCCGCGCAAGGCCGCGAACTGCGGGAAGCCCGCAAGCCTGGCGACGACCGGGAACTGTTGCTCCGGCGGCATGTTCTGGAGTGCCTGGAGCTGCTCGGGCGCGGCCTGCAGCTTGCCGACCCAGTCTCGCTGAGCGGCATACAACGCGCTGGTGAGCCCGAAGAAGCTGCGCGGCCCATTGCAGCGCGCCACCAGCGATGCCGCGATATCATAGGGATCACGGACGAAATTGCGGAATTCCCAGCTGACGCGGCCGCTCTTCACATACTGGTCGATCAGCGGCCTGCCGCCGACCCGATCGAAGTGGCCGCAGTGCGGGCAGGTCATGGATCCATATTCGACAAGCTTCGTCTTGGCTTTGGGGTTGCCCATGAGGAACCCGCCCGAGGGCGTTGCCGTGGTCACCTGGCTCCAATCGCCGTTCGGGGCCATGACCGACGCAACGGGACCCCGCGGCGCGACCGCGGCCGACTGGCCCTTTTTCGCATCGCACGCGCTGCTAGAGAGAATGGCGGTGGCAGCAAACAGCAGGCAAAGCTTGTTCATCAGGAGACCTTGGGAAGGTTGACGAGAGAGGGGAGCGGCGCGGGACGATCGACGATCGGGGCGCCCGAGCTGGCTGCAATCTGCCCAGCAAGCGATTCGAGACAGGCGCGAAGCTCCGGGTCGGCAATCAAGCGCAATCCATCGCCAATTTCCTTGGGCACCGCAGCCGGCACCTGACGCGTCGGCCGCGCGGCCTGAGCAGGCGTTCGGCCCTGTCGAAACGACACCCGCTCGATCGCCGGATAACCGAAGAAGCGATTGACCCGCTCGACGATCATCGGCGTCAGATGCTGCATCAGCGGCGCATACGCGCCTTCGACCAGCAGGCTGAGCGTCCCGCCCGACTTCTTGCCGACCGGGAAACGGATCGATTCGGGAACCGAAATACGCGCGTAACGCTCGCCGACAATTTCCTTCCACCGGCTGACGACCGCGCCCTGGACGAAGCCGAAGCGCTTGAACGCCATGCCGCTGACCTCGCCGGCGATGTCACCCGCGGCGCGCGCATAGCCTCGCCGGGGGGTCTCGTCGGTGCCGGGAGTGGAGCGGATCTTCGCCATCGCCCGCTTCCATGCCATAGGCCGCCGATGTTCGCCAACACCGCATCGCGGCTGCTCGCACATTATCGTGAGAATGCCCGGTCATTGCCGTGGCGAGCGTCGCCCGGAGCGGCCCGAACCGACCCTTACCGCGTCTGGCTGAGCGAGGTCATGCTCCAGCAGACCACGGTCGCGACGGTGATTCCGCGCTTTCAGCGCTTCCTCGACCGCTGGCCGACCATCGAAGCGCTCGCCGCCGCCGAGGATGCGGAGGTTCTGCGCGAATGGGCCGGGCTCGGCTATTATGCGCGGGCGCGCAATCTCATCGCCTGCGCCCGCGCGGTCGCCCAGCGCGGCGGATTTCCCGAGACCGAAGCCGAGCTCCGCGGGCTTCCCGGCCTCGGCGACTATACGGCGGCGGCGATCGCCGCCATTGCCTTCGGCCGGCGAGCAGTGGTCATAGACACCAATGTCGCGCGCGTGGTGGCCCGCCTTCATGCGATCGAGCAGCCCCTTGCCGAAACGCGTCGACAAATTCGTGCGCTCATGGACGCGCTCACACCCGACGAAGATGTCGGCGACTTCGCGCAGGCGATAATGGATCTCGGCGCGACCGTCTGCCGTCCCAGGGCGCCGCGCTGCGAGGCCTGCCCGCTCCAATCGGAATGCGCCGCCTTCGCCAGCGGCGAGCCCGAATCATTCCCACCGCGCGCTCTGAGGCGGGAGCGGCCGCACCGTTTCGGGGCAGCATGGTGGATCGAACGAAACGACGCGCTGTGGCTGGTCCGGCGGCCTGCCAGAGGGTTGCTCGGCGGAATGCCGGCGCTTCCGGGAAGCGAGTGGTCCGACGTCCCACCTGCGGAACCTGTGCTTGCCACCGTTGCGCACGGCTTCACCCACTTCACGCTCGATCTCGCCGTCGTCGCCCGCTCCGAGCCGCTTGGTGACGGCTGGTGGCACCCGATGGACCAAATTGCGGAAGCTGGTCTGCCCACCCTCTATGCCCGCGCAGTGTCCGCAGTCCTGGACGCACGAAGCGAGCGACGTGCCGCTTGACCCCTTTTTCGCCGGGCCCGGCCTCGATCGCGCCGACGCACTGCGCGGAGAGCCTGAGCGGATCGCCGAGCTCGCCCGCGACCCTGCGGCGCGCGCACTCAAGTGGCGCGACGGTGCCCCGGCCATCGATGAGGCGGGCCGGATCGAGTGGCAGACACTCGCAGACGAAGCAGCACCGCTCTTTCTGGGCCTCGACGGCGGGGCCCCGCGTTTTTCAGACCTGCCCGACGGCTCGGTCCCGGCCGACTCACGAGCGCACTACGGACTTCTCAGCCAGCTCGACGCCGCCGACGCACCGCTATTCGCGGCGGCGCTCAGCCTCGCCAACTGGCACCGCCGGCATTGTTTCTGCTCGGTGTGCGGCCACGCCAGCAAGCCCGTGCGGGGCGGCTGGTCGCGCCGCTGCACCGGCTGCGCCGCCGAGCATTTCCCCCGCGCCGACCCGGTCGTAATCATGCTTGCCGAGCATGACGGCCGCCTGCTGCTCGGCCGCCAGCCGCAATATCCGCCGGGCCGCTATTCGGCCTTGGCCGGCTTCGTCGAGCCCGGCGAGACGATCGAGGTCGCCGTCGCACGCGAACTCGGCGAGGAAGCGAGCATCGCCGTCGCCGACATACGCTACGTTGCTAGCCAGCCGTGGCCTTTCCCTTCGAGCCTGATGATTGGCTGCACGGCGCGCGCGCTTGCCTCCGACATCACCATCGACCAGAACGAGTTGGACGATGCGCGCTGGTTCACTCGGGCCGAGGTCGCCGACAGCCTCGCAGGGCGCCCCGCACCCTTCCTGCCGCCGCCGCAATTTGCGATCGCCCGGACGCTAATTGAGCACTGGCTGACCGCTTGATGAAACCCGGACGTCTGTCTAAGGGCTGGCGCCAATTCCCATCCGCTCGACCGCTCGACGAGGCACAATGAAAGACCGCAACAATACCATCGCCGGCTGGGTGCTGTTCGCCGGAATCGTCGCGCTCGGCGGGTCGGTCGTCACCGGTGAAGTGTATAATCACGAGCGGCCCGAGAAGATGGGTTATCCGATTGCCGGCGTGGTCGAGGAAGGCGCGGGTGCCGCGGTCGCCGAGAAACCGATCGAATTCTATCTCGCCAGCGCCGACGCCGCGAAGGGTGCCGACGTGTTCAAGAAATGCGCCGCCTGTCACAATGCCGACAAGGGCGGTCCAAACGCGCTCGGCCCCAACCTGTGGGGCGTAATCGGCGAGCCGATCGGCAAGGGCGCCAACGGTTTCGCCTTTTCGGACGCGCTGTCGAAAATCGGCGGCAATTGGGACTGGACATCGCTCAATCACTGGCTGGCGAGCCCCAAGGCCATGGCGCCTGGCACCAAAATGACCTTTGCCGGCTTGTCCAACCCGCAGGACCGCGCCAACGTCATCGCCTTCCTCAACACCAAGAGCGACGCGCTCAAGCCGCTTCCGGCGGCGCCGAAGGATGCAGGGGCGAGCGGTGCGAGCGCTGCGGCCGGTGCTCCTGGAGCGGCCGATGCCAAGGGCCAGGCGGAAATGAAAAACGGTGCGGGTGCGCAGAAGGCTGCCAATCAGCCCGTGCTCGACGAGCAGCAGGCGGCCAAGGGCGGCTCCAAGAACGTCGGCGGCCCGGCGGCGACCAAGGTCACCGGTCCGGGCGGCGCCGATAAGATCAAGGGTCCTTAACCCCTACTCGTCACTTCCGTCCGCATAATAGGACTGGACCGCGGCCCACGCCTGCTCAGCGCTCTCGCACCAGGTGATCAGGTCGAGATCGTGCTGCGAGATCACGCCTTCGTCGGCGAGCGCCTGGAAGTCGACCACGCGGTTCCAGAAGTCGCGCCCGAACAGCAGGATCGGCATCGGCCGCACCTTGCCGGTCTGGATCAGCGTCAGCAGTTCGAACATCTCGTCGAAGGTGCCGAACCCGCCGGGGAACACCGCCACCGCGCGGGCGCGCAGCAAGAAATGCATCTTGCGCAGCGCGAAATAGTGGAACTGGAAGCTGAGGTCCGGGGTGACATAGGGGTTGGGCAGCTGCTCGTGCGGCAGCACAATGTTGAGCCCAACGGATTCCCGCCCCATGTCGGCCGCGCCGCGATTGGCGGCTTCCATGAACGACGGGCCGCCGCCCGAGCAGACCACGAACTGCCGCTTGCCCTCGGCATCAAGCGGGTGCTGACTAACGAGGCGGGCAAGCTCGCGAGCGATGTCGTAGTAATGCGATTTGGCCTTGAGCCGCTCGGCGATGGCGCGCTGGCGATCGTCGCGGGCGGCGGCGATCATCTCATCCGCCTTGGCCGGTTCCGGCACGCGCGCCGATCCGTAGAAGACGAAGGTCGACGCGATCCCCGCCTCCTCGAGGAACAGCTCGGGCTTGAGCAGCTCGAGCTGGAAGCGAACCGGCCGCAAATCCTCGCGCAGCAGGAAGTCGGTGTCCTGGAACGCGAGCTTGTAGGCGGCGCTCTCGGTCTGCGGCGACGAAGGCACATGCTTCGCCGCCTGTGCGTCGACCTTCGACGTCGGGAAAATACGCTTGGGAGGGACGGTTTCGGTCATAAGCTGCGCGGCTTAGCGGCTTTGAGCGCTGCCGCAACCGTCAGACCGCTCTCGCCCCCGCCCAGTCGAGCCGCCGCGTTACGTACATCGTCCCGGCGAGCGCCGCGAACAGCAGCAATGCACCGATCAGCAGCGAATAGGCTTCGAGGCTGAGCAGCACGTAAAGTACGGCATAGAGCGCCGCGAGGATCGCGCCGATGACATAGGCACGTCGCCAGCTTTTGAGCACCGCGGCGGAATAGGCAGTGTTGAGCCCGGTGATCCCAGCTGCGGCGAGGATGTAGGCAGGCGTGAACCCGATCACCTCGGCAAAGGCGAGTAGCAGCACGAAGAACAGCACCAGCCCGGCGCCGGCGAGCGCATATTCGACGAACGCGACGCGCACGCCGCCGATGATATCGAACAACAAATAGGCAAGGAAGGTGAAGCCGACGAACAGAAAACCGTATTTCGTCGCGCGATTGACCTGCGAGTAAAGGTCGACCGGCTCGACCAGCTGGATCGAGGCTGCCTGCGCGACGCTGGTCTCGCTGACGGCGGCCTTGTCCGGGGTGGTTTCATCTGCGCCCTCGACGAACAACAGAGACCTGCCAAGCGCGAGATTGCCGATGCGGTAGGTCGCCTCGAAGCCGCTCTTCCCGACCTTCCGCTGGTCGGGGAGGAATTCTCCCCCGAAGCTCGGATTGCTCCACGGTGAGGTCACATGCCACGCCGTGTCCCCTGCACGCGGGGCGAAAGCGAGCGAGCCGTTGCCGCGCAGGCTGTAACGGAAATCGACCGCAAGTCGCGCCGGATTGGCCTTGGTGAGATCAACCGGAGCATAGAAGCCGGAAGCGACCAGGCTTGTCCCACCGCCCGGTCCGAGCGGCAGCAGCGAGTCGCCCACGCGGATCTGAGGATTGCCCGACAGTCCGCGCGCATCGGACACGCCGAAGCGCAGTTCGGCGCGGGCAAGCTCCAGCGTGCCGGGTTGAACACCTAGCGTGGTCAGGTCGGTCGGCAGCTGGAACATCGCGCGGCCGCTGGTCTCGGCGCGGTAGATGACAACGTCATAGATCGACCGCGAGCGGCGCTCGGGCAGGAGCGTAGTCGCCACATCGATCCCGCTTGGCGCCAGCACCAGCCGACGCTCGATGGTGGTCGTGCGATTGACCGGCTGACCATTGACCTGCTCGCTCGTGTTGACGGTCTGCTTGAAAGGGATCGACAGTTCGGGGCCCGCCAGCGTCTGCGCTCCGCCCCATCCAGCGGTGATCGACTGGCGCGCTTCGACTGACTGCGACTGGCGATCGTAAACCAGCAGCCAGACGCTGAAAATTGGCAAGGCAAGCAGGAATCCGGCGAGAAGCGCGCGAAGAAATTTGCGGTTCGGGGTCGGCTCGTCCATCGCTTAATCGCTCCTATGTAACGACTCGTCGTATATCAAGCACGGTTCATCGTCAAATTGGAGCGTTGGCCGCCTCAAACAGCCCAGTCTCCCCTCGTCGCCAGTAAGGATGCCGGCGTCCTAAATCGAATGCCCTCTCAAGCGAGCAGTTTCTTTACAATGAGTTCCGCGGCATCCGCCGCACTAACTGCTATTGTGTCTATTCTCACTTCGGGGTTCAGGGGCGGCTCGTAGGGGCTATCCACGCCGGTGAAGTTCTTGAGATCGCCTGCCCGAGCTTTCTTGTAGAGTCCCTTGACGTCGCGCGCTTCGGCCTCGGCGATCGGGGTGTCGACGAAGATCTCGACGAACTCGCCCTCGGGCAGCAGCGCGCGCACCATCTCGCGTTCGGCGCGGAAGGGTGAAATGAAAGCGCAGATCACGATCAGCCCCGCATCCGCCATCAGCTTGGCGACCTCGCCCACGCGCCTGATGTTCTCGATGCGATCGGCCTCGGTGAAGCCCAAATCCTTGGTGAGACCATGGCGCAGATTATCGCCGTCGAGCAGGAAGGTGTGCCGGCCCATCCGGTGCAGCTTCTTCTGGACCAGATTTGCGATCGTCGACTTCCCCGCCCCCGAAAGCCCGGTGAACCACAAGACCGCCGGTCGCTGCTGCTTGAGCCTAGCGTGCTGCTCGCGACCGATCTCCAGCACTTGCCAGTGAACATTCTGTGCACGGCGGAGCGCGAAGTGCAGCATGCCGGCCGCAACCGTCGCGCTGGTGATCTTGTCGATCAGAATGAAGCCGCCGAGCGTGCGATTATCGGCGTAGCGTTCGAACGTCAGCGGGCGGTCGGTCCATAGCTCGGCAACGCCGATCTGATTCAGCTGCAGCGTCTTGGCGGCAAGGTGCTCCAGCGTGTCGACGTTCAACACATATTTGGGCGAATGGATCGTCGCCGATACGGTCTGCGATGCGAGCTTCAGCCAATAGGCGCGGCCGGGCACCATCTCTTGGTCCGTCATCCACACGATCGAGGCTTCGAACTGGTCGGCGACCTCCGGCGCCTCGCCCCCGGCGATTACATCGCCGCGAGAACAGTCGATTTCGTCGGTAAGCGTCAGGGTCACGGATTGCCCGGCGACGGCGTGCGGCAAATCGCCGTCTGACGACACCAGCCTCGCGACCGTCGTGGCCTGGCCCGAAGGGAAAACTTGGACGGGATCGCCCGGCTTGACCGTTCCGCTGGCAATCAGTCCCGCAAAACCGCGGAAGTCCGGATTGGGGCGGTTCACCAACTGAACTGGCAAGCGGAACGGTCTCGCCCGATCGGCCTCGCTGTCGACATCGGCCCGGTGGAGTTGATCCAGCAAGCTCGGCCCACCGTACCATGGCATCCTTGCCGATAGCGCGATAACGTTGTCGCCGCGCAGCGCTGAGACCGGAATGGGTACGAACGCGGAAAGCCCGAGTTGCTCTGCAAAACCGCGAAAATCGGCGACGATCGCGTCGAACATCTGCTGGTCGTAGGCTACCAGATCCATCTTGTTGACTGCCAGCAGGATGTGCCGCACGCCGATGTGGTGAGCGATGGTGCTGTGCCGCCGAGTTTGAGTAAGCACGCCTCGCCGCGCATCGATCAGGATGATGGCGAGATCGGCCGTCGAGGCCCCAGTCACCATGTTGCGGGTATATTGCTCATGCCCCGGCGTATCGGCGACAATGAACTTGCGTTCGGGCGTTGAGAAGTAACGGTAAGCGACATCGATGGTGATGCCCTGCTCGCGCTCGGCCGCCAGCCCGTCCACAAGCAGCGCGAAGTCGATATCCTGCCCTTGCGTGCCAACCTGCCTGGAATCCTCTTCCAGAGCCATCATCTGATCGTCGAGGATTGCCTTTGAATCATAAAGCAGGCGCCCGATGAGCGTCGATTTCCCATCGTCCACGCTGCCGCAAGTGATGAAGCGCAAGAGCGTCTTGCACCGGTGCTGATCCAGGGACACTTTGAAATCTGCGGGAACTGAGCTGCGCTCCATGGCAGCACGTTTAACATATTAGTCCAGCTTTCTCTCTCCACACGAGAATAGCGTACCGCCCTAAATGTCAGTCCTGCTGCCGAGGGGCTTATGAGATTTTGCTGGCGGAGCGGGAGGGATTCGAACCCTCGATACGCTTTTGGCGTATACTCACTTTCCAGGCGAGCGCCTTCGACCACTCGGCCACCGCTCCGCATGCACTGGAATGGCGGCGCTTTAGAGAGCGGCCGGCGGATCGGCAAGGTTGCCCGCGCCCGCTTGCCGCTCCTATGGCGTGCCATGGCGCGGCGCTTCGACACTCCTCCGACGGCCGACGAGATCGCCGCGCTCGCGGGCCGCAGCCTCGCCGCCCTGCCCGATCCCTTCGCGGGCCACTTGCGCGACATGGTCGTTCGCGTCGAAGAGCTTGCCGACGAGGCGACTCTCGCATCCTTGGACATCGATCACCCGCTCGACCTCACCGGTCTCTACGAAGGGGTGCCGATCGGCGACAAGGAGAGCTCCGCGCCGGGGACCCTCCCCGATCGCATCACCCTGTATCGGCGCGCGATCCTCGATGAGTGGATCGAGGAAGGGGAGCCGTTCGAGACACTTGTCCATCACATCGTCATCCACGAGGTCGGCCATCATTTTGGATTGAGCGATGCCGACATGCACGGGCTCGAAGAGAGCGCCGCTTGACCCTCGTCGCGTTTCGGAGCGTGACCTGCATCCGCGGCGGTCGGCTCTTGTTCGATTCCCTACACCTCGCCGTCGCGCCAGGCGAAGCGGTGCAGGTCACCGGTCCCAACGGCTGCGGCAAGTCGAGCCTGCTGCGGCTTGCCGCCGGCCTGCTGCAACCGACGTCGGGCCGGATCGAGCGAAGCGTGCGCGTGGCGCTCGTCGACGACCGCCGAGCGCTCGACGGCGAGCGGACGCTTGCGGATGCGTTAGGCTGGTGGGCTCAGCTCGATCGGTCTCTGCCGGCGCTTGAAGCATTCGGACTCGACGGTCTGGCCGGGGTTCCCGTCAGGCTGCTGTCCACGGGCCAGGCGCGCCGCGCGCGACTGGCCCGGGTCGCCGCGACCGGTGCACCCCTATGGCTGCTCGACGAGCCACTTAACGGCCTCGACCGCGCGGGCGCGCTGCTGCTGGATCAAGCCATCGCCACCCACCTGGAAGGCGGCGGAGCGGTCATCGCCGCAAGCCATGTGCCGCTTGGCGGCGCGTGGCGGACGCTGGCGCTGACATGATCGGGCTACTGATTCGCCGCGAGCTGCGCCGGGGGCTAGGCGGCAGCGCTTGGCTGCCGGTTGTCTTCTTCCTCGTCGTCGCAGCGCTGGTTCCGTTCGCCGTCGGCTCCGATCCGCGGCTGCTCGGCCGGATTGGTGGCGGCGCGCTGTGGATCGCCGCGCTGACCGCGGCGCTGCTGCCGATCGAGCGGCTGGTCGAGCCTGACCGGGCGGACGGCGTGCTCGACCAGCTCGCCATTCGCGGAATATCGGAGGACGCAATCGCGGCCGCCAAGATCGTGGGGCACTGGCTCGCATTCGGTCCGCTCCTGCTGCTCGCCACGCTGCCCGCATCGATGCTGCTGGGTCTTGACGGGCCGGGGCTGTCGCGCGCGGTCGCCTCGCTCGCAGTCGGCACGCCGGGCCTGGCGGCGCTAGCGGTCGCGGTCGCGGCGCTAACCTCAGGGTTGGCCCGCGCCGGCGCGCTCGCGGGGCTGCTGCTTCTACCCTTGGCGGTCCCCTTGCTGATCTTCGGCGCCAGCGCGGCGAGCGACGGCGGATCGGCCTTCCCCCTCGAAGGCGCCGTTTCGCTCCTGCTCGTCGCCGGAGCGCCGTTCGTATCCGGTGCGGCGATCCGCGCCGCGCGAACCTAGTCTACCGGCTCCAGCGCGCGAAAATGGCGGTCGGCAGCAGCAGCCCGCGCGCCTCTTCCCGCACGGCCATTTCTCCGCACTCGACGGTTCCACCCAATCCGGCGGCGACTTGCCGAACCAATTCCCCGATGGCGAGCGCCGACATTCGCACGGCATAGACGGTAAGGACGAGAAAGCGGCTCCGCTCGTCAAGCAAGCGGCGGCAATCGGCGAGCAGCAGGGGCAGATGTTCCTCAAGCCGCCACAATTCGCCCTCGGGCCCGCGCCCGAACTTCGGCGGGTCGAGCAGAATTCCGTCATAGCGGCGGCCGCGCCGGACCTCGCGCGCCGTGAATTTCGCCGCATCATCGACGATCCAGCGGATCGGCCGCTCGGCAAGACCCGATAGCGCCGCGTTCGCACGGCCGCCCTCGACTGACTTCTTCGAAGCGTCGACATGCACGACGCGTGCACCCGTTTCGCTCAGCAGCAGCGAGCCGACCCCCGTATAGCCGAACAGGTTGAGCACTTCGGCCTCGTCGGCTGGTCCCTGCCCGATCCTGGCACGCATCCAGTCCCACTGAGGCGCCATGTCGGGGAAGAAGCCGAGGTGCCGAAACGGCGTCAGCGACGCGTGGAACCGCACGCGGTCGCGTGACAGCGGCCAGTCGGAGGGAACGGGGCGGTGCTGGATCCAGCGCCCGCCGCCCTCCTCGTCCGACCCCGGCACGAAAGTCGCGTCCGGATCCCAATTATCCGAAGCCGGCGCCCACATCGCCTGCGGCTCGGGCCTGACCACGCGCACCGCGCCGTACCGCTCATATTTGCGGCCGTGACCGCTATCGATCAGACCGAAGTCCGCCCACGGCTCGGCAACGATCGTCGTGAGCGGCGGCAAGGCGCCGGCCATCACGCCGCCAAAGCGAGGCGGCTGCCGATCGACGCGACCGCGACAGCGCCCTCATGCAACCGCTCGCCGGCCGCACGGGCAGCGGCAACGTCGACCGCGCGCAGCTCGGCGACCATTTCCTCCGCGCCGAGGATACGGTCATGAACCTCGATCGACCGCGCCATCTGGTCGGCGCGGCCCTGCACCGTCTCCAGCGCCATCAGCAGGCCGGCCTCCATCTGCGCGCGAGCTCGGTTCAGTTCCGCTTCGCTCAGATCGTCGGCTGCCTGGGCAACGACATCGCGCGCCAACACCATTGCTTCGCGCGCCTTGTCGCGGTCGGTCGCGCAGTTGACCGCGAACAGACCGGTGTCGGCGAACCCCTGACCCCAGGCATAGATCGAATAGGTGAGGCCGCGTTCCTCGCGCAGTTGCTGGAACAGGCGCGACGACATGCCGCCACCGACCGCGTGCGTGAACAGGCCTAGCGCCGGTGTGGCGGGATCGGCGGCCGCGAGACCCGGCAGGGCAAAGGCCCAGTGCGCCTGCTCGAACGCGCGGCGGTCGTGGCGCGCGCCGCCGCTGAAGACAGCGGGCTCTACGGAAAGCGTGTGCCCGCGCTCGAGATCGCCGAACAGCCGCTCGGCCAGCCGCACAACCGCGTCGGGCTCAATCGCGCCACTCGCTGCGATGACCAGCCGTTCGGGGCGATATTCGTCGACCAACCAGGCGCGGCAGTCCGCAGCGGTGGCGGCCCGAATCGTCTCTTCCCGGCCAAGCACGGGCCGGGCGAGCGGTTGCCGCCCGAAGGCCGCTTCGAACAGATGATCGTGGATCAGGTCGTCGGGCGCATCATGGGCCTCCCCAAGCTCCGACACGATGACGTCTTTCTCGCGCTCCAGTTCCGCATCGTCGATCAAGGGCGCGCGCACGAGGTCGGCGATGAGTTCGAGCGCCAAGGGAACATCCGGCGCCAGCACCCGCGCGTGGAAGGCCGTCTGGTCGCGCGCAGTCCAGGCGTTGAGCGAGCCACCGACGTCCTCGATGGCTTCGGCGATCGCACGGGCATCGCGGCCGCGCGCGCCCTTGAACACCATATGCTCGACGAGGTGGGCAAGCCCGGCGAGCGCCTCCGGCTCGGAGCGGGAGCCGACGCTCGCGTAGAGGCCGATCGCGGCGGACTGCGCCCCAGCCATCGGATCGACGGCTACGGTAACGCCATTTGTAAGCCGGTGGAGAATGCCCGTCATGGCTTCGGCGGCATTGCTGTGGGGCGGCGGCGTAAGGCGATGACATAGACAGTCAGCGCAACCGCGGCGAACAGGAACCACTGCACCGCATAGCTGCGGTGATTGTTGGGGATCGAATCGAGCGATGGCTTTGCGCTCGGCTGCAGGCCCGGCGCGGCGCCGTCGGCGACGAGCCGCATCCGCGCCACACGATCCGGGGCGATGATCCCGCTCACCAGTCCGCCCTTCCAGCCGATCGCGGCATTGGGATTCTTCGACCAGCCGATATCGACCGCCATCCCTGGCCCTTCCGCGCCGGTTCGGCAGGAGACGATATGGCTGTAGCCCGGCTCGCCCGAACGGCTCTCCCCGGCGATCGCCCGTCTGGCGACGACTTCGAGGCAGTTGCCGGTCGCATAACGGTAAAGCGGCGGGTCGCCGGCGAACGGGGCGGTCGGAAAGGCGATCGGCGGCTGCGTGGCTGCGTGCGCGTAGCGCGCAATGAGCGCTTCTTTCCACTGCGCCCGGTGCAGCTGCCAGATGCCCAGCGCGATCATCGCCGCCACCGCGGCCGCGACGATCAGCGTCGGCAACAGGGGCAGGCGGAACGGGCGGGGCTCGACGGTCACCGGACGGTGCGTCCTTCGCGGGCGCGGTGGCTATATTCCTGAAAAATCAGAAACGCCTTGCCGATGCGCAGGCCGCCGATGGTCAAGGCAATGCCGATCGGCACCCAGATCAAGTGGACCCAGTAGGGCGGGCTTTCAGCCAGTTCGAGCGTGATCGCGCCGATCGTGAGGATCGCGCCGACGATCAGGATCAGGAAGGCGGCAGGTCCGTCGCCGAGGTTGAACGCGGCGAAATCGAGTCCGCACGACCGGCAGTTCGGCGCGAAGCCGATCGATCCGTCGAACAGGTCGGCCGCCCCGCACCGGGGACAAAGCCCCTTCAACGCCGCCGCCCCACGTCCCGGCGGGGTGAACGTCGCGGCGTCGGGCGCGGCGCCCGTCACGTCAGCCGTGGATCGGCGCGCCCCAGCCGCCCCACACATAGATCGACACGAACAGGAACAGCCACACGACGTCGACGAAATGCCAGTACCACGCCGCCGCTTCGAACCCGAAATGCTGACGCGGCGTGAAGTCGCCCTTGTTGGCGCGGATCAGGCAAACGATCAGGAAGATCGTGCCGACGATGACGTGGAAACCGTGGAAACCCGTCGCCATGAAGAAGGTCGAGCCGTAGATCGAGCCTTTGAAGGCGAACGGCGCGTGCGCATATTCCCACGCCTGAATGCTGGTAAACAACATGCCGAGCAGGATGGTGCAAAGCAGGCCAAGCTTGAGTCCCTTCCGGTCGCCGTGGATCAGCGCATGGTGCGCCCAGGTGACGGTCGTGCCCGAGCACAGCAGGATCAGCGTATTGAGCAGCGGGAAGTGGAACGGGTTGAGCACCTCAATGCCCTTGGGCGGCCATTGCCCGCCGACCGCATCGACCGCCGAAGGGAACAGCGCACTGTCGAAGAACGCCCAGAACCAGGCGACGAAGAACATCACTTCCGATGCGATGAACAGGATCATCCCATAGCGCAGGTGAAGCTGCACCACCGGCGTATGGTCGCCGGAATGCGCTTCACGGATGGTGTTCGACCACCAGCTATACATAGTGGTGATGACCCCGAGTACGCCCAGCGCGAACACGAACTTGCCATAGGGGTTGTTGTGCAGCCACATCACCGCGCCACCGAACAGCGCGAACGCGAAAGAGGCGCCGATGATCGGCCAGGGGTCGGGCGCAAGGATGTGATAATCGTGATTCTTGGTGCCGGCCATGCTCGTGTCCCTTGTTCTCGCGCCGGCTCTAGCGGCCTGCGGCGGCACTTTCCACCGGGTAAAATGTGTAGCTGAGCGTGATCTCGTCGATATCGCGCGTGCCGGGATCGGTCTTCAGCTTGGGATCGACGAAGAACACCACCGGCATGCGCACATGCTCGCCCGGCTTCAGCGTCTGCTCGGAAAAGCAGAAGCAGGCGATCTTGCTGAAATATTTGCCGACCTGCGTCGGGGTGACGTTATACACCGCCTGGCCAGTGATGTTGCGGGCGGTCAGGTTGGTCGCGTCGTAGAAGATCTGCGTCTTGGCGCCGGGGCGAACCACGACCCGCTCCTGTTCCGGCTCGAACCGCCAGGCGAGGTTCGGCGCGACATTGGCATCGAAGCGAACCGCGACGCTTCCGGCGGCGATCGGGCCCGGCGCGGTCGCGGCCCGGCCGGTGGTGCCGTCGAACCCGGTCGCCTCGCAGAAGATGCGATAGAGCGGCACCGAGGCGAAGGCGAGCCCGGCCATCGCGGCGACGATCAGCGCGCCGATCAGGCCGACCCGCCGGTTGCGGGCGTCAAGCGAAGCGGTCGGCGCGGTCACCAGTTGAGCTTCATCTTGGCGATCGAAATGCCGAACACCAGCACCACGAACGCGCCGAGCAGCAGCGCGGTGATCAGCGCCCGCTCGCGCTGGCGCTTGCGGATCAGCTCTTCGGGCGGTGTCATCGCAT
>JAIVIZ010000090.1:0-32638 GCA_020200315.1 Sphingomonadales bacterium
CGTTCCGAGTCGCAGTTGGTCGAGGCTGATCAACGGGGCCATTTGCGAGTGATTATCATTATCTGCAGCCAATGGCAAGAAATTTACGGCTAGGTCGGCGGATACCGCAGGCGACCGACGAAGCGCGCAAACGATGGCCGCCGTTCGGCCGAGCCACGCCACTCCGCCTTCAGCTTCTCGAACTTGCCGACATCGGTCAATCGCCGGTCGAGAAAGGCGCGTGTCTCGCTCCATCCCTCGCTGTCGTCGTCGATCCACACGAGGAGGGTGGAGGCGTAAATCGAGCTGAGGATCGCGCGCTTCGAATAATGGTTGAAATCCGTGGCGGTGTCGCCCGCCAGCCGCCACATCCGGTCCGCGCTGCGCCAACCGAGCCGCGCGCCGTCGATCACATTCTGCGGCATGGCGAGGATCGCGAGCGCCCGCCGCACAGCCTCTCGCGCCGGCGCCATCAGTTCGAGCCGTTTGAGCAGAATCACGCGTACCCGCTCGGACACGCGCAGTGCCGCCACTTCATCGGCGGGAAAAGCGGCGGCAAGCGCTATGTCCACGCCGTCGGCGTACGCGGCGATCATACCTCGCTGATCCTTCGGGAAGGCAAGCCGCGCGACAGCAGGATCGATGTCGATGGCGATCGCGGCGCTGTCGACGGCCGCTTCGCTCCAGCCGTCGAATACGGCGTTCTCCCCGACCGCAAGCGCCAGACGGTTGCGGATGACGGCAAGTGGGGTGGTGGAGTCGTCCATCGGCTCTAGGTGGGCGTCGCCGTCGCCGGACGCAAGCGCACCAGCAGGAGCGCGGCGGCGATCGCCGTTGCCCCAAGCCAGTCACGAAGGCCAAGGCGTTCGCCATAGCCGATCCAGCCGATCGCGGCCGAGATTGCCGGCTGCGTCAGCAGCGCGAGGCCGACCACCAGCGGCGGCACCTTGCCGATCGCATAGACGAGAAGCCCCTGACCAATGAGCTGCGAGCCGATCGCGAGCGCAATGATCGGCCGCCAGTCGTGCGGCACCACTTGTTCGCCAAGCAGGACTGCCGTCGGCAGAAGCGCGAGTGCGCCGATGGTGCTGGCGATGACCAGCAGTGGGAGCCATCAGCAGCGCGCAGCCCGCAATGGCGAGCAGCAAGGCGACTGCCTGCAGCGAGGTCGGCCAGCGCCGCGCCAGCCACAGGCCCCATGCCGCGAACGCGAAGCTCGAAATATTGCCGAACAGCGTCGCGTTGCCGAGCTTGGTCAGGCGGATGCCGACGTGCCAGGTGCCCAGATCCGCGGCGAAGAACAAGGCGGCCGTCGCAATGATCAAGGCCGCTCTTCGCCCGGGCCAGTGCACCGGCTGCCCGATTGCCGTGCCCAGCAATGCCAGCATCGGCACGGCGAGCGCCAGGCGCCAGAACCCGGCGGCGACCGGGCCCGTATCAGCCAATCGGACCAGCCACGGACCAAAGGCCAGCGCGACGTTGCCCGCGAGCAGCGCGGCAAAGGAGAGCGGGAACGGGCGTCGGTCCATCGCCGCTCCCTAACGGCGACCTCCTTGCGTAACCACCCACGGAACAGCCCGCGTGCTGGCCGGTTTTCTCGGACAGGGAGAAGCGGAATGCGGAAATCCACTTGGGCCGGAATCGGTGCTGCCACGGGCGCGGCCCTGCTCGGCGGCGCGGCGCTCTACTATCTGCGCGAAAAGGCTACCGACGAGCCCGATTACCGGACGCTGCGCACCGATGGCGATTTCCAAATCCGTCACTATCCCGAGATCGTCATCGCCGAGACGATTGCCCACGGCCCGCGCAAGCGGTCACTGAGCGAGGGATTCCGCCGGCTCGCCGACTATATCTTCGCCAAGTCGCGACCGGGCGAGGAACTGGCGATGACGGTTCCCGTGATGCAGGACGCGGGCGACCCGATGGCCAGCGATCCCCCGCTGTTCGACGATGAGATCGAGGGTGGCTGGCGCACCCGCTTCGTCATGCCGGCGGGACGCGCAACCGACGATCTGCCTGAGCCGCCGGACCAAATCGAGCTGATTACGATGTCGCCGCGCCGTGTCGGGGTCGTATCGTTCGCAGGACGGCCGGACGACCGCGATTTAGCCGAGCAGGAGGATCGATTGCGCGGCTGGCTCGCCCGGCATGGCGAGAAGAGCCAGGCCGAGCCCGAATATGCCTTCTACAATTCGCCGATGATCCCTGGACCGCTGCGCCGCAACGAGGTGTGGCTGGCGCTCGATTAGGAAAAACGCTGTTTGAGGGCGAGCAGCGCCAGGGCTGCTTTCGCGGCATCGCCGCCTTTGTCGCCTTGCCCCGGATCGGCGCGGGCAATCGCCTGCGTCTCATTCTCGACGGTGAGGATGCCGTTGCCGACCGCCAGCCCGTCCATCGTCAGCGCCATGAGCCCGCGGGCGCTTTCGCCGGCGACGATCTCGAAATGATAGGTTTCGCCGCGAATGACGACGCCGAGTGCGACGAAGGCGTCATGCCGCTCCGTCTCGGAGGCGAGGGCGAGCGCACCGGGAAGTTCGAGCGCGCCCGGCACCGTCACAGTCTCATGGCTGTGTCCCCTTGCAGGAGGCCCGAGCGATCGCATTGCTCCCCAAGCAGGTCGGCGAACAGGTCGATCGAATGCATCCGCACCAGGGAAGGCGCATGGGTTGGGGTGCCGCCGTGAATCAGCGCGACATGCTCCGCGCCGCTGGTCTTGTCGCGGAAGACCTGCGCGGTCCACCCGGCCTTGGTGCTCGCCGCGAACCGCGTTTCGGCGACGCGCTCGACCATGTGGTCCTTCTTCAGACGATAGGCGATGAGGTCGCGAATCGTGCCGATCTTCAGCCCATGACTGGCCGCGAAGCTCATCAGATCGTCGAGCCGGGCCATCGTCCCATCCTCGCGCATGATCTCGCAGATGACGCCGGACGGATTAAGCCCGGCGAGCCGCGCCACATCGACAGCAGCCTCGGTGTGACCGGCGCGGACCAGCACGCCCCCGGGACGCGCGACAATCGGAAAGACATGGCCGGGCGAGACGAGGTCGTCCCGACCGCGCGAGGCGTCGATCGCGACGGCGACGGTCCGCGCCCGATCGGCCGCGCTGATACCCGTCGTGACCCCATCGCGCGCCTCGATCGAGATGGTGAAGGCAGTTTCGTGTCGGGTACCATTGTTGCGCGCCATCGGCTCGAGCCCAAGCTGGTCGACGCGTTCTTTCGCCAAAGCAAGACAGATCAGTCCACGACCGTGGCGGGCCATGAAGTTGATCGCGTCGGGAGTCGCCATCTGCGCTGGAATGACGAGATCGCCCTCATTCTCGCGATCATCATCGTCGACCAAGATGAACATGCGCCCGTTGCGCGCTTCATTGATGATCGTCTCCGAACCGACCAGCACGTCGGCGGTGCCGAGCAGAAGCAATTTCTCAAGCCTGCCGAGCGTGTCGGCGGTCGGGTTCCAGTCGGTTTGGCCGAGCTTTCGCAGGGAATTGGGGTGGAGACCCGCCGCACGGGCGAGACCGGCGCGGCTGATCTCGCCCGTGGCGATAATTGACGAGAGGCGCTCAATGAGAGAGGCGGACATGACGAACTGGTATCACACCACAATGTGGTTTTAAAATAAGATTCGTCACATTCCGTTGCGCGAAGTCATCCGTTGCAAGTAGCGGGCGAGTACGTCGATCTCGACGTTGAGCGTGCGCCCCGAATGAATTCCGCCGAGCGTGGTGCAGTTAGCGGTGTGCGGAATGAGGTTCACGGTGAACTGCGTCACCTCAGGCTGGTCCTCGACTGTGTTCACCGTCAGGGAGACCCCATCGAGCGTGATCGATCCCTTCGGCGCGATCATCAGGCCGAGGCCGCGAGCAATGTCGAGGGCCACCTCGAGCGATCCGCCTTGCTCCCGAACCTCCGTTACCGTCACCATGGCATCGACATGTCCGGTAACCAGGTGCCCGCCCAGTTCGTCGCCGAGGCGCAGCGCGCGTTCGAGGTTCAATCGCGCACCCGCCTCCCACAGCAGCGGCGCCGTACGGAAAAGCGTCTCGGCGGACACGTCAACCGCGAACCAGTCCTCGCCCTTGTCGACGACGGTCAAACAGGCGCCCGAGCAGGCGATCGAGGCGCCGAGGTCCACGTCCGCCAAGTTGAGGTCGCAACCGATGGCAATGCGGCGATCGCCCTTCTGCTCGACGGAGCGCACGGTGCCGATGGAGGAAACGATCCCGGTGAACATCAGCTGGCCTTCTCGTGGCGGGCAGGGCGGACGCGCTCGTAGGCCTCGAGCCGGTCGATGCCAAGCGGAGCGAATTCGGCCACCTGCCACCGCCCGTGAGCGTCGCCGATCGCGTCGAGGCCGATGTAGCCGACGCTATTCTTCCCCTCCCCGACGATGATCGGCGCCCGGTAGATCAGAATGCGATCGACGAGGTCGGCAGCGAGAAACGCCGTTGCCGTTGCGGACCCGCCCTCGACCAACAGGTCGTTGACGTCATGAAGGCGGAACACATCTTGCGGAGAACGAAGGATTTCCCACCCCTCAACCGCCTCGCCGCGGGTCAGCAGCGCTCGGCGCGGCGACCACTGATCGAGACCCGGCAGCCGCACGTCGAGGGAGGGCGAATCCGCCAGATAAGTGCCTCGCCCGACGAGGATCATGTCGCTGTGCGCGCGCTCCAAATGGACGTGGGCGCGCGCGTCCTCGCCGGTGATCCACTTCGATTCGCCCGACGGCAGCGCGATCTTGCCGTCGATCGACAGCGCGAGCTTGAGGGTGATCCGCGGCCGGCCGACCGCAAGCCGCGTCAGATAGCCTGACATGCTCGCTGCCGCTTCTGCTGCCTGAATGCCGGTTTCAACCACGATCCGGTTGCGGCGCATCGCGGTGAACCCCTCGCCGGCCGTGCGCGGATCGGGATCGGCGATCGCCGCAACGACGCGGGCGATGCCCGCTTCGACAATCATCGTCGCGCACGTCGGCCCGCGAATGCTCCGGTGCGCGCAGGGTTCGAGGCTCGTGTAGAGCGTAGCTTCTCGCGTTCGCTGGCCAGCCTCCGCTAGCGCCATGGCTTCCGCATGCGGCCGGCCGCCGGGCGCGGTCGCTCCTCGTCCGACGATTTCATCCTCGGCGACGATCACGCAGCCGACATTGGGGTTAGGCGCCGTGCGGCCTCGCGCGCGCTCCCCAAGCGCAATTGCCTGGGCCATGAAGAATGCGTCGTTCAGCGTCACATCCCGAACGTGTTTTCGATCTTCTGGAACTCACGTTTGCGGGCTTCCTTCGCTTCCGCCCGTGCCTTTTGATCCTTTAGCTGATCGGCTTTGATCTCCGCGTCGGTCCGTCCCGGCTTGTAGGATTCCACGAACACGATCTGCTCGGGCGGCGCGGTGTTGATCTGTGGATCGACCAGAAACAGGATGACGATGATGATCGTCGACAGAATGGCGAGCATCGCGCCGATGACCTGCTCGCGGCTTCGCTGGCGAAGGAAAGCGGCCAGATCGGCGAGCGCCGCGCGTGGACCCGACGGCGGGGGCATGATGGACATGGCTCGAAGATAGGGAGCGGCGGCGCCAAGAGCCAGACCCCGCGCCGCCGTCCCTTCACCCCGCCGGCGTCAGGCGTCGCCGAGCTCGAACCGCAGGGTGATCACCTTGGTTGACGGCACCGGCTTGCCGTCTTCCGTCGCCGGTTCGAACCGCCACACGCGCAGCAGGTGGCTGCGCGCACTTCTGAGGAAATCCGGGTCCGCCTTGCCGATCGGCTCGACGGCGACAACTCGTCCGCCGGCGTCGATGGTCAGCTTGAGCGTCAGGGTCGCTTCCTCACCGAGCATGCGCTTGGCCTCGGGGTAGGGCGGGCGAAGCGAGTCCCCGCGCGTGACAATCTGCGGGCCGCGACGAACGATGTCATGAGTCGCCGGCGGGACATAAGGCTCCAGCGGCGTGACTCCGGTGCCCGCTCCATCCGTGATGTTGGTTGGATCGGCGGTACCCAGCGGTGCCGTGTCGATGGTTCGTGTCTTTATCTCGACGATGTCGTGAGGCGTCGAGAAACGGCTTGGCGCCGGATCGAACTTCTTCGGGTCGCGCGGCAGCGGCGGCGGGTCTTTCGGCAGGGGAATGGGATCTTCGCTAGTCAGAAGATGATACATCATTACATTCAACTGCCAAGCGGAAAAGATGCTGCGGCGCAGCGCGGGGCTCGTCGAGAAAATTAGGCCCTGCAGAGGGCGGTGCGACGAAGCCGTTCAACGCTGCGCTCGCGACCGATGCGCCGCAGCAGCAGCGCCATCTCCGGGCCCGACTCCTGCCCCGTCAGCGCAAGCCGCAGCGGACGGAACAGCGGCTTTCCTTTCCGGCCGGTCCGCGCCTTCAGCTGTGCAGCGAGTTCGGCCCACGGCTCCGCCGACCAGTCCAGTTGGTCCGCGATCTCGCCGGCGACGCCGACAAACTCGCGGTCCTCGCCGTCGAGCTCGGGTGTGCCGACCTCACCGTGGAGTACCGCGGCCCACTGCGTCAGCTCCCCAAGGTGCGCGATATTGCCGCGCAGCAGGAGCCAGTCCGCCTCGCTGATCCCCGGGGGCGACCGGTGGGCCACCGTCCCGAAATCGAGGTGGTGGAGCAGCCTGGCGTTGAGTTGCTCGACCTCGGCGAGATCGAAGTGCGCCGGCGCCCGGCCGAAGTGCGCGAAATCGAAGTCATGGGCCAGCTCGGCGAGTGTGGCGCAGGCTTCCACCGGCTGCGAGGTGCCGAGCCGCGCGAGCACGGACAGCAGCGCCATCGGCTCGATCCCCGCGTTCCGAACGGCCTCGACCCCGATGGCTCCCAAACGCTTCGACAGCTTGCCGTCAGCGGCGACGAGCAGCGCCTCATGGGCCAGGCCGGGCGTCGGCGCACCCAGCGCATCGAACATTTGCAGCTGCACCGCGCTGTTCGAAACATGGTCCTCGCCCCGCACAATGTGGGTCACGCCCAGGTCCACATCGTCGATCACGCTCGGCAACAGGTACAGCCAGCTGCCATCGGCACGCCGCACGACCGGATCGCTGATGAGCGCGGGATCGAAGTTCTGCTCGCCACGGATGAGATCGTTCCAGTGGATCGGGGCCTGATGGTCGAGCTTGAACCGCCAATGCGGCGCCACTCCATCGGGTACCGGCGCATCGGCGGGCTTGCGCTCGTACACCGGGGGAAGTCCGCGCCCCAACAGGATCTTGCGCCTGACGTCGAGCTCCTCGGGCGTCTCATAGCAGGCATAGACTCGTCCGGCGGTCCGCAGCCGTTCGAACTCGCGTTCGTAAATGGAGAAGCGCTCCGACTGCCGAACGACGGCGTCGGTCTTCAGGTCGAGCCAGGCGAGGTCTTCGCGGATGGCCTGGTCATGTTCGGCGGTTGACCGCGCGCGATCGGTGTCGTCGATTCGCAGCAGGAAGCGACCGCCGTGCTTCAAGGCAAATAGCGCATTGTGGAGCGCCGTGCGTAAGTTGCCGACATGCAGCCGCCCGGTCGGGGATGGCGCGAAGCGGGTGACGACCATCACGGCTTACCGGTGTGGAAGGCGTTGCTGATCGGATAGCGACGGTCGCGACCGAAGTTGCGCGCGCCCAGCTTCACCCCCGGCGGTGCCTGGCGTCGCTTATATTCGGCCCGAAGCAGCTTGCCTTCGATGTCCGCCACCAGCGCCGTGTCTGCGCCGGTCAGCGCCGCTGTCTCGCGCACCGACAGCTCTTTCTCGACCAGCGCCTCCAGCATGCGATCGAGTAGCGGATAGGGCGGCAGGCTGTCCTCGTCCTTCTGATCGGGGCGAAGCTCCGCCGACGGCGGTTTATCAATGACCCGCTGCGGCATGACAGGCCCGGTGGGACCCAGCGCGTCCTCCGGCCGGTGCGCATTGCGCCAGCGGCACAGCGCGAACACCGTTGTTTTGTAAGCGTCCTTGAGCACCGAATAGCCCCCGGCCATGTCGCCGTAGAGGGTTGCATAGCCGACCGACATCTCGCTCTTGTTGCCGGTGGTCAGCAGCATATGCCCAAACCGGTTGGACAGCGCCATCAGCGTCACCATGCGCAGGCGGGCCTGGATGTTTTCCTCGGCAAGCCCGGCTTGCGTGTCCGCGAACGACGGTGCGAGCATCGTTCCGAGCGCTTCGACCCCGGCGACGATCGAGATGACGTCGTAACGCACGCCGAGCAGCGTAGCGCAGCTTGCCGCATCTTCCAGACTCTCGCCGCCGGTGTATTCCGACGGCAGCATCACGCACCAGACCTTGTCCGCGCCGAGCGCATCGACCGCGACCGCCGCTGACAGCGCGCTGTCGATTCCCCCCGACAGACCTAGGACCACGCCCGGAAAGCCGTTGCGCTGCACATAGTCGCGCAGCGCAACCATCATCGCGTGGTAGATGTCGGCCGGATAGGGATCGAGCGAATGGGACGCGCGAGTCGTGCAGGCCCATCCGCTCTCACGGCGCTGCCAATGGGTCAGCTGCAGCGCCTCCTCCCAATCGGCCATCTGCACCAAAATCTCGCCATCGCCGGCCATGACGAAGGACGATCCGTCGAACGCGACCTCGTCTTGCCCGCCGACGCGGTTGAGGTAGGCCAGCGGCAGCCCCGTCTCGGTCACGCGCTCGCGCGCCAGCCGGAGGCGCGCATCGTCCTTGTCCAGTTCATACGGGCTGCCGTTGGGGACCAGCAGCAGCTCGGCTCCGGCGGCCGCCAGTGCCGCGCACACCGGCTCGCGCCAGATGTCCTCGCAGATCGGAACGCCGATCTTCACGCCGCGGAACCCTATAGGCTGGGGCAGCGGTCCGCTGGCAAAGACGCGCTTCTCGTCGAACGTGCCATAGTTCGGCAATTCGCGCTTCAGCGTGCGCCCGATGATCCGCCCATGCTCCGCAAGGATCATCGCATTGTAGACCAACCCCTCCTCCACCTGCAGCCCCCCGAAGAGCAGCGCCGGCCCACCGTCCGCTGTGGCGTCGGCGAGGCGCTCGGCCGCTTCGAGGCTGCGGCGCACGAATTCGGGTTTGAGCACGAGGTCCTCGAGCGGATAGCCGGTGAGCTGGAGCTCGGGCACCATGACGAGGTCCGCCCCTTTGGCCTTGTCTCGCCAGTCGAGCATCGCCCGTGCATTGCCGTCGAGATCGCCAACGCGCTGGTTCAGCTGGACGAGGGCAATGGTGAGCTGGTCGGTCACGGGGCCCGGTTAAGCCCGACGCCCGATTGCGGCAACCCGGCCCTTCCGAAGTCCCTGCTTGGCTTCCGCCGCTGCCAATCGCTAAGGGGAGCACCCAAGAGGACGTCTCGATGAAACTGCTCGCCGGAAACTCGAACCTGCCGCTGGCGCGCGCCATCGCCGATTATCTCGAGACGCCGCTCACGCAGGCCAGTGTCCGCCGGTTCGCCGACGAGGAAGTGTTCGTCGAGATCAACGAGAATGTCCGCGGCGAGGACGTGTTCGTGATTCAGTCGACCAGCTATCCGACCAACGACAATCTGATGGAATTGCTGATCTGCACCGACGCGTTACGGCGGGCATCGGCCAAGCGGATCACCGCCGTCGTGCCCTATTTCGGCTATGCCCGGCAGGACCGGAAGCCGGGCCCCCGCACACCGATCTCGGCCAAGCTCGTCGCCAACCTCATCACCGTCGCTGGCGCCAACCGCGTGCTGTCGATGGATTTGCACGCCGGGCAAATCCAGGGCTTCTTCGACATCCCGACCGACAATCTGTGGGCCGCCCCCGTCATGGCCGCCGACATCCAGGCGCGCTATCGCGGCCGCAACCTGATGGTCGTATCACCCGACGTCGGCGGCGTCGTCCGGGCGCGCAGCCTGGCCAAGCGGCTCGACAATGCCCCGTTGGCGATCGTCGACAAGCGCCGCGAACGCGCCGGCGAATCGGAGGTCATGAACATCATCGGCGACGTCGAAGGGCATTGCTGCATCCTCATCGACGACATCGTCGATTCGGGCGGAACGCTGTGCAACGCCGCTGCCGCGCTGAAGCAGCAGGGAGCGGAGGAGGTCTTCGCCTATTGCAGCCACGGCGTGCTGTCGGGCGGTGCGGCGGCGCGCGTCGGCGCAAGCGAACTGAGCGAACTCGTCGTCAGCGATACCATCTGGTCGGGCGAGGCCGACGCGAAGGGCGGCAAGATCCGCCGCCTCACCATCGCCCCGCTGATCGGCGAAGCGATCAAGCGCATCGCCGACGAAAGCAGCGTGTCCAGTTTGTTCGATTAAGAGTCGCCATGCAAAAAGGACCGCAGCTCCTCTGCGGTTTTTTCTGGACTCGCTTCCGGGAAAAAATGACCGCCGTCCATAGGCTTGCCCGTTATGTCGTCCGCCCAGTTGCGCCAAATCCCTGTTGGGCCGCCTTCCGCCTCATACCATTTTGCCAGCGCCCCCTCGCGATCCCACAGTATCAGCAGCGGACATTTGATTCTGCGCCCGGCTTGGCGGTCTACCTCGTCATCTTCTCGATCAAGCGAGGCAGCGCTCCGAAACTCCTCGCAGATTGCATGCACGTGTCGCGGATCGCTAAGCGATCGGGCGTAAGCGGCACGGATTTCAGCCGGTATCCGATTTACAGGCGTGCCCCATTGACTGACGGCATCGTCGATTACGGCATCGGGCGATCCGCCGATCAAACGTTCAGGAAGTGGCTCAGGCTGGGCCATCAGCGACCATGGCCAGAACGCTAGCGCTAGGCGCGAATCGGCCTTGTCCCATGCTTCGATAATGGGAATGATGTCCAACACCGCGAGGCGGGTGACGCTGGCCGGATGATCAAGCGCCATACGGTAGGCGACTCGGCCGCCACGATCATGGCCGGCGACCGCGAAGCGATCGAATCCCATGGACTTCATGGCCTCAATCAACTCGTAAGCCATTACCCGCTTGGAATAGGGCCGATGCTGAACGTCGCTCTCCGGGCAACCGCTCTCGCCCTGCCCTCGCAGATCGAAGCAGAAGGTGGTAAAATCAGAGGCAAGGAGCGGTGCGACTTCCCGCCACATGAGGTGAGTTTCAGGGAAGCCATGCAGCAGAAGCAGCGGCGGTCCCGCACCGCGTCCCGAGGTTCGCTCAATGTGGCGCCAATTGACCAGGTGAATCCGAAGGTGTCGGTGAGTTGGCCGTAGCGGTCGCCCCAGAATTGGTCGGCGAGGGGCATCTTCTTCTTGTCCGCCGGCCTCGGTCGCGCGATTCCATACCGTGCCGGCATCAGTCACATGGAGATGGAGCGTAACACTGCCGGCGGGCTTGCTGCGCCGCCATATTCGGGAAAGTCATCGTTGAGCATGAGGTGGCCGCCGTTGACGCGTAGGTGAGAATGCATGATCCGCTTCCCGTCGTCGGCGAGATGCGGCGTCATTTCCGCCTCGGCGCCGAACGCGGCCTTGTAAAAGGCGATAGCTTCAGCGGCGCGATTGTCGCGGATCGTCAGGTGAGCGGTTATGCCCCCACTCGGGCCCTTGCTGTTCTTCACGTTCCGTCGCGACGCGCTCCTTGCCATTTGAGGGCGCGCTGCTTATAGGCGCGCGCTTTCCAGATTGGTGGAAAACGAATGGTCCGGCCAGTGAGGGCTGCCGTGGCAGTTCATAAACGTCGCTTCCCGTGAGGGACGCACCAAAGGAGACGAAAATGCCCAAGCTCAAGACCAAGAGCGGCGTCAAGAAACGCTTCAAGCTCACGGCGACCGGCAAGCTGAAGCACGGAGTGGCCGGCAAGCGTCACCGGCTGATCAGCCACAATGCCAAATATATCCGCCAGAACCGCGGCACCGAAGTGCTCGCCGTCGCCGACACCCAGCGCGTCAAGCTCTGGGCGCCGTACGGCCTCAATTAGGAGCTTAGGACATGGCACGCGTCAAACGCGGGGTCACCACCCGCGCCAAGCACAAACGGATCCTGGAAAATGCGAAGGGCTATTACGGCCGTCGCAAGAACACGATCCGCATCGCCCGTCAGGCCGTCGAGAAGGCCGGCCAATACGCCTATCGCGACCGCAAGGTGAAGAAGCGCAGCTTCCGTGCACTGTGGATCCAGCGCATCAACGCGGCGGTTCGAGTTGAAGGCCTGACCTATGGCCAGTTCATTCACGCGTTGAAGCTGGCGAATATCGACCTCGACCGAAAGGTGCTGGCCGATATCGCGATGCACGAAGGTGAAGCATTCAGCGCGCTCATCGCACAGGCGAAGTCGGTTCTTCCCAACGAAGGCGACCGCAAGGCCGCGTAAGCGTGACCTTCGCCGAAATTGAAAGGGGCGCTCCGGCACAGGCTAGAGCGCCCCTTCTTCTTAGCGGATGCTCTTGCGGCATCCGTTCTGTGCCGACAACTAATTGCAATCACATAGTTTCCTAGAGCCAACGTAGTTTCGCTCCCACATCGCCTCCCCCACTAGGAGGTGAATAGGGGCGAACCGTTGCGAACGACGCGGCCGACGATCTGCCCCGGAGCGTCACTCCCAAAAGGGTCAAAAGCCCCTGCCGTAGGCTCGGCACCTGCGAAAGTTGCGAGAGTTGCGAAAGCGCGGCTCGCGTATGTGGCCGTCAGATCAACGGGCGGGGGACAATAGGGACAATAGGGACGTTAGCACGCGATTAGCCGCCGTCCGTCCGACGTCAGTGCTCGTTTCGAGTCTTGGCGATGCCACGACGAGGCACCTCGCCCCGCGCCTTCTTGATCCAACTGTGCACGGCGATGACGCGCACTCCGGCATGGCGAACCGCATCCATCAACTGCGCTTCGGAGCAGCCGAACTCCTTGCACCAATAGGTCACTTCCAACCCGTCATTGACGTTGATCCGGTTCGGATCGGCCGGCACCACTTCGTCCGAATTGTTCACCCCTCAAAGCTCCTCGGAATTCACGCGCCGAACTTCTCTCAGACAGGCGGCAGTGTCATTCACACGATGGCGAAGCTCGACGCAACAGCTCCGCTGAGGACAATAGGGACCTTAGGGACATTAGGTCACGATTCGCGTGGCGCGACCCAGCTTGCCCCGTTGGGCGAAAGCGCCCTTTCAAGGCGCCATTGCCAATGTCTGCTAACGACCCATTCAGGACATTGGCGCTCTCGATGTGAACTCACCCCCGGCGGCTTCTTTGGCCCCTTTGAGCGTCTGAGTATTGGGCTGAGGATGTAGTTCCGTCAGGCCGTGAGCAACAAAATCCTCTTCAACGGTCGGATCGATCTCCAGCGCTTTTTGGCGGTCCTGCGCCGCCTGTGCCAGGTATCCGCTGCGATGCTTAGCGATTGCTCGGCCATAATATCCCTCACTGCTATCCGGGTCTTTGGAGAGGGCTAGATCGAAGTCGCTGCGCGCGCCGGCGAGATCAGCGAGCCGAAGCCGAACCAGACCGCGGCAGCGGCTCCCTTTAATCAACAGTGGATTGGACGCCGGCTAAAGCTTAGGTTACACGCACTGCAGCATGACGCGATTGTTGCCGCTTGTTCTGGCCGCGGCTTTGCCGCTGGCAAGCGCGGGGAACGCGAAAGAGCGAGCCGCTGGAACCGATCTGGCGCTCGTCAATGTTGCGGTTGTTGACGTCATCACCGGCAAGGTCATTCCTGCACGGTCCGTGCTTATTCACGACGGACGGATCTCTGCCATCCAGCCGGCAAGTGCGGCGGTGCCGCCGCGATTTAGGAAGCTTGATGGGCGCGGGGGCTATGCTTTGCCTGGGTTGTGGGATGAGCACGTCCATCTTTCTGATGCGAGCCTTCCTGACACGGCTAAGCTTGCAGAAGGCTTTGTCCAGGCCGGCGTCACCACCGTCCGGGACATGGGAGGCAATCTTTCGGTCGTCGACGCGCTACGGGAGCTAATCAGGAGTGGCGCCGTCCGCGGGCCGCGTATCTTCAGGCCCGGGCCGTTCATCGACGGATACAAGAACGGAGCACCGGACCGCGTGACGGTTGAGAACGCACGCGAAGCGGAGGCGGCGATTGCTGCGCTCAAGCTCGAGAAAGTGGACTTCATCAAAATTCACAATGGTGTTTCGAAAGATGCTTTCCACGCAGTCATGTCTGCAGCGCGCCGCGCCGGCCTCAAAGTCGCGGTCCACCTCCCGCAATCGATTTCTGCCGAGGAAGCCGCGGCGGCCGGGGCTGCGACGCTCGAGCATACCGAAACATTGATGGAGAGCGGTCTTCGTTCGCTGAAACTTCCGGGCAAGACCGTCGAAGAAGGTCGCCGCGCTCTCGCTTACGAGGCGAGAAACGGTCCCGGCTCGCTTATTGCGACGATGCGGTCGAGAAAGACCTGCTTTACGCCAACGCTAAGCGAGTATCGCAGCTTTGCAGCTATGCCCTCCACTTCCTATCCGGTTGACGCGCCTAAGGTTGCGCCGCCCAGCTTACTAGCGTTCTGGGACCGATATTTCCCGCCCGACTCCCCCGAAAACGCGTTCAAGAACAAAATCAGGCAGCAGGTCTTCGCGACCTTCGCGTCGGTGGTAAAAGCTTTGTATGCCGCCGGCGTGCCCATACTAGCTGGAACGGATCTTGGCGCGCGAGACATCTATCCGGGAATTTCGCTTCACGAAGAGCTAAAGCTTCTTTCCGATGCTGGACTCAGCAACTTGGACGTTCTTCGAGCCGCAACCATCAATCCGGCTCGCTGCATGGGTCTAGCGGACTCAATTGGAAGTCTTTCGGTTCACAAGGCTGCCGATATCCTCGTAGTTGCCGGGAATCCACTTGTGGAACTCGCAATGCTTGGTCGGATCAAAATGGTGATAATTGGCGGTCACGTTGTTCGCCGAATAGATGCCAACGAAGTGGCTGCTCGAGGTCACTAGATCCACCTCGCGCACTTGCGAGCCGCTGTGCCGAGGAATCGATGAAAAGCTGCGGAGGCTAACGTCCGTTTTCCACCCATTGCAGACATTGCCGTCTGGGCACGCCGCGAACGTTCGCTTCCCACCCATTACGGACATTCCGTCCCGGCCCGAACGACCGCTAACGACCTACCATTGCGGACGTTAGGACGTTCGTCGGCGAGAATGCCTACGAGCTTTGGCTCCCGTCCATCCGGCGCAGACCAGCCACCCGGCCAAGCACATTAGCCAGACCGGCAACAGAAACAGATACACAACCCCTTGCCCCGGATTGTCAGAGTGAACGTGTGCACCGGTCAATGGAGGAAAGCCTTGATCGATAATCCATGCTCCCAAAGGCGCACTGATGAGCAGAAGGATTAGGTTCAGAACAAGCTTCGGGATTGAGTTCAACCGGTGAAATGCCAAGCGTCCTCCCGCGAGCATTAATATCGGGGCTGCGGAGCCGAGGAGGAGGAGCGAGGTCTGCATCAAACGTTAGGTGCATGGTTGCACATGGAATGTCCGCTTTCCACCCAAAGCAGACATTCGCAACTTACGGTTTTTGACCTAGCGCGGCGGTTGCAGCACGTACCCAGGCGGAAGCGCCGGCACCTTCTGCGCTCTCCGCATCAATTGAGGAGCTAAGCGCCCGGGCACGATCATCCGTGCAGCAGACCCCCGCTGTTGCGCTGGCGCGGCATCGGAGGAAAAGCCCGGCGGCAGGGGAGGCGCACCGGCTTGCTTGCCCGACCCAGTGCCGGCCAGCTGCGGGAAGTCTGCGATCAGCCGACCGCGCGCATCCTTCCGGGCATCCGTGAACGCCGACTTGATCAACTCGCTGCGCTGATCGTCGGTCATGATCTTCCACGACGGCAGCCGGATCGCCTCGCTGAGCACCTGGTGCGCACCGGCACCTGCGACGCGCTGATATTCATCGAACTGTTCAGGCGTGAGCGGCACGCGCTCACCATCGACCATCACGTTTCGCTGCGGCATCGAGACCGGAGCCCTCAGCCGAGCGACCTCCGCCCGTAACGGATCGTTGCTGACATAGGAGCCGGCAACCGGCGAGATCAGGTCCGGCCCGAACGAGTCGCCCCGCGTCTTCGGCTGGCCCCACATATCCCGGCGAGGGGCAACGTCCCGCGACAGGAACGGCGTGCGGGCCTTGATCGCATCCATCAGCGTGCGGGCATCGCGCAGGTTCGGGTCTATCGCCTGCGCCGTCTGGTTGAGGACGGACGGCACGACAGCCGTCGCAGCGAGGTTGCGGAAATACTGCTCGCCGTAGCGGTCAGGATCGTCGAGCATCTGGAAAAAGTCGGCAGCGCCGGAGAGCCATGTCTTGCTGGTCAGGTTCTTCGCCACGCCGAGCGTGAGATGAAGGGCCAGCTTGTCGGCTTCGTGCGGCTTGGCATTGTGCCCGGCTTCAACAAAGTCGGCGGCGACGCCCGCCAGCAGCGAGAGCGGATCGAACCGCTGGTAAGACACCCACCGATCGCCGACACGGACGCTGTAAGGCTGCCAGCCGCCTTGCTGGAGCGCGGCACGCTCACGGGGGTCAGACGGCCCGCTGCCGCTCAGCCGCCCGTGCATGGCCGCCAAGACCGCCGCTGTGGACAGGCCGGAGCCGAGGGTGATCTTGGCTAGCGCTTCATCCCGAGAACGGCCGCCAGCAGCCAGCGCAGCCCGGACCTCAGGCATTGCGATACCGAAGACCGATCGCTCGCCGGCAAACTTGACGATGTTGGCCGGGGTGCGGATGAAAGGAACAACGAGTTTGGCGCCTGGAACGAGGTTCATCACCTCAGTGAACTTCTTGCCCGCAGGCCCGAGTTCACGCTGAAACGTATAGTAACGGGCGGCATCTTCGGCCTGCTTCGCCATCTCACCGGTCGGTGCCTTCACGAGCGCTTCGTAGCGGGCTCTGCGGTCGGCGGCGTCAGTGCCCTCGCTCATGGCTTTGCGGTAGGCCAGGGCGTGCAACTCGGCACTGGCGTTGATCGACTTCCAGAACTCGTCCGCCGCAGTCAGTGCACGGGTCGGAAAGCGCACCACCTTGCCGAATGTCCCGCCGATCGCGTCGTGGACGCGACTTTCGACCTTGGAAATGTCGTCCGCAGCCTCGCCGGTGACGAACGCCTTCTTCGCCCGCTGGAGACCTTCTACGGACCCGTTCACCATACCAGTGATCCGACTGCCGACCTCCCCCAGATAGGAACGGTCAGCCGAGCCCGTCACCTTGCCAATGCCGGCCGTGAGCGCCTGTTCCGGCAGCGAGTAGATCGAGGTGAGAGCGTTGCCGACGAAGTTGACGACGTGCGTCTTGGGACCGCTCAGCAGCGAGTTGATCCACAGCTCGTTGAGCTTGTCGCGCCACTTCGGTTTGAGCGCCTGGGACATGAAGTGATTGGCTTGAGCAGGATCCTCCATCAGATCGACAATCTTCTGTGCCGTCTCCTCGATCGACTCCCGACCGCCAGCGCCGTTGAGGTATGCCTTGACCGCCGCGCCGCGTGCGTCACCTGCCTTCGCCAGCATCTTGAACTGCTGCAGTGCCCGACCGGCCTCAGCCGTCGCGCCGGTGACATGCTCTTC
Organism: Sphingomonadales bacterium; assembly: GCA_020200315.1. GTDB lineage: Bacteria > Pseudomonadota > Alphaproteobacteria > Sphingomonadales > Sphingomonadaceae > Sphingomicrobium. Next base: position 17,409 of record JAIVIZ010000090.1, read on the forward strand.
AAGCGCGACGTGGCGCACCCACGCCTTGCGGAACGCGAGCACGTCTTCATCGCTCCCACCGATCGCTTGCTTTGCCAGTCCTGCGACGAGCTGACGGGATTTTTGGACGAGTGCTCGAACCGCATAGAGCTGCTCTGCGTTTAATGCCTGGCCTGTCTTGCGATTCAAGACTCCCCCCGGGGGCAGGCCGAGTTCGTCCGCCAGCTTGCGGGTTTCATCATTCGTGATGCGCCCGCGGCTGGCGGCATCGAATCCGCCGACGCGCTTCTGAACGTGATCAATGAGCTGGGCCACGTCCTGCGGACTCTCCAGCCGGTCGAGATTGATGTTGCCGAGCTTGCCGCCAACGATGCGCGGCGTGTCCTCATAGGCCGATGCGGGAGCCCGGTTCGCTTCCAGATCATCGAGGGTGATATGCTGGCCGACGTCCTCCGCCAGCGGCGAGCCTTCGTCCTGTGCCCGTTCGACCGCGCCACGCTGTGCTTGTGCGTCATGGAAGCGCGCCACTTCCTCGTAATCGTCCGGGTGGAAGTAGCGATGCGCTCCGGTGCTTTCGGTATGCAGGCGATCGATCAGATCGGCGGGCGTGGGGCGTTCCTGAAACTGCGGGAAGTAGCCTCGTTCCCACAGGGCAAGAGCGGCATCGTCCATCCCCATGCCATTGTCGTGCACCAGCTTGCCGAGGAACTGTTCATTCGAGCCGAAGTCCATCCGGCGCGGGGTGTTATCAATCCCGAGGTGGGCAAGATCGCCACCGTCATCGCGCACGCCGCCCATCGTGCGAAGCGCTTGCGTCGTGTCGAGCGGCCCACGGACATAGGCCCCGCCATTCGGCCGGCGCACGTCGAGCGTGGTAAGCTCGTCCGGTGCTTGCACGTCGCGGAATGGGCCGGGGTTGGCGCGCATCGCCTCTTCCAGTGAATCGACCTGATTGGCCAGGCGGGGAAGGACCGAGGACGGATCGACGCCTTCGCCCAGCTTGGCGATCTCGTCGGCACTCAACCGCTCACCCATCGGGCGTGTTGATCCGAACGGAGCATCGAGCTTGTAGCCCTCAGGCAAAGGCGGAAGCTGCGACACGTCGATGATGTCGGGCCGGCGCAGGACTGGACCCTGTAGGACGGCAGGCGCATGATCGCTGGCCATCGCAGCGGACGAGGGTTGAACCTCATAGCCGGGTGGCGGCGGCGGGGAAATATCGTCGCGCGCCGTCTGTGCCGACCTTGGAGGACCACCGTTCCCAAGGCCATTATCGACAAGAGTGCCAGCGTCGTAGCCCGCCTGCTCGGCAGTGTCGGGGACCATGCGGCCCTTGATCCAGCGATAGCCCCGCGCAGCGCCCGCGCCGAGGCCACCAAGTACAACGCCGCCAGCAGCGCCCAGCACGGTTCCACCGAGCGCACCAGGCAGGCGATTGACAACGCCACCCTCACCAGCGCCGAACCCTGCAAGGCCACCCTCGACCGCGCCAATCCTCGCAAGCTGTCCGACCGTCCGCGCCTCGCCGGCGACGGGCACGAACAGGCCACCAGTAAGCTGCCCGCCGATCCGATAATAAGGGTGCGTATCCTCGTCGTGAGCGATGATCGCCCGATTCTGATCGATGTTGTTCCACAGCACATCGCCAAAGCGCCGATCGCTGTTCCAGACGTTCTCACGGCCGGCAGTGAGGCCGAGGGAGTCTGCGACACCGCCAACTTCATCGAGCATATTGAACGGATCGCCGAACCCGCGAGCCGTGGTTCCGAACTTGCCATCGCCCGGATCGATTGAGGGGCGCGGAGGCTGGATATATGCCAGCGCGTCGGAACTGCCCCCGGCCTTCAGGCGAGCGGCAACGAACTTGTCCGCCGCGTCCTTGGGGACAGTGAAGCCATTCGCCTGCCCGAAGGCGATCAGGTCAGCAGCGCCGTGCTTGGGATCGTGGGCGAACTCGGCATAGGCCTTGGCGATGTCGTCGCGCAGGCCGTAATTCGGTGTGGCCTCATCACCGAAGATCGCAGTGCCGTTGCCGTAAGTACCTGGCGTTGCACCCTGCCACGGGCCATCGCCGTGGCGGAATTGCGCGGGCGTCTCGGCATTGGTCCCCTGACCGCCGAGCCGGTTCAAACGGGCCAGACGCTCTGCTTCCATGTACGGGCTGAAGCGCGGATCGCCTTGCAGATATTGCGGCTCCGCCAGCGCGTTGCCCGAGCGCAGCAGCGACAGGGCAGGATCGTCACCGTTGCCACCAAGCGAGACGATCGGACGGCCATAGGACTGCTGCCCGTTGGCTTGCACCGGAGTGGAAGGGCCGACCTGCGAGGCAAGCGCGTTGCGGGCCTCAATGCCGAGGGGTTGCAGCGAGCCATCTGGCCGACGCCCTTGTTGGCTCAGCTCCCACGCATCGACGCCGAACAACCGGGCATTCTGACCGTTCGACAGTTGGAACGTGTCGCCGTCATGGACCGCACCCGAGGGAGCCAGCGCGCCGGGCAGGTAGTTGCCCCGCGACAGCGAACCGCGTTGGGTAAGCTGATAACCCGGAGGGAGGGGCGGAAGGCCGGAGTTCGGCGTGCCCGGCGTTCCCGGCGCTGCGCCCCAGCCCGGTAGCTGTAGGTGGACGTGATCGCCCTCGTTCAGCACCTTTCCACCCGGCCACTGACTGGCGATTGCCAAGGCTCGTGCCTGGACATCGCTGAGTCGCATTCCAGACGTGCCGGGCGTCAGGTCAACAGCGTCGCCCCTGAGATGCAGCGAGTTGGGCGCCGGACTGTATCCTTCGGCCCGCAGCCGCTGAATATCGACAGGCGTGCGGAAGCCGTTCGTCGGGACCACGCCGGCATCGAGCAACGGCTTGAGCGGATCGCCCGAGGGTCGGGCCGACAGCGTGCCCGGCAGCCTTGGCGGAGCATCGAGCTGAAAGCCGGGCGGCAGATTGGGCATCAGTGCCGCGCGGGCACGATGATGGGTTCGCGGCCCCTGCCGAGCATGAACGACACCGCTGAAGCGACCACGCTCATCCCCTCGGGGCTGTCGAGCAGTGCGACGCTGTTGGTCGGCAGCCGCTCGAACGCAGCCACCACCTCATCCCATGATGCATCCAGCTTCTCGGCCAGCTGCTCGATCAACCACTTGCCGGTTACCTGCCGCCCCTCGATCAGGCCTGGCACCGTATCCTCGGGGCAGAGGCAAAGCCCGTTGAGGGGCCAGGCCATCAACGAACCGGCACCCACCGACCACCGCGCAGGACGATCTTCTGACCGTTCGGCCCGGTCGCGGTCGCGCCATCGGCAACACCGGTCGGCCCGGAGTACCGACCGTGCGCACCGCGCATGGCCATTGCTTGCTGCTCACCCGGCGTCAGCGGTTCGCCGCGCGCGACTTTGGCGATGATCGGCGCATAGACATTGCCGGTGGTGCGCGGCGGCCCAAGCGATCCGGGAGCCGGCGGATGCATGTCGCGATAGGTTGCGGTGCCCTTCAGATCGGTGCGATTGCCAGCGCGCTGTTCTTCCAGGCTGCTGCGGTTGCCGGCGCGTTGATCTTCCAGCTTGGTCCGGTCGCCGAACCGAGCGCCTTCGAGCGTCAGCAGCCCTTGCAGCGCCGTCGGGCCGTTGTTGCGCAGGGTGTAGTCCTCCACGGCCTTGTTGTAGTCGGGCGTGCCCTCCGTGTAGCCGAGCGTGCCGGCGTAGGTCTGCGCTTCGGTTGGCGCGTCATAGACCGTGCTCGCAGTGCCGGTGATCGGGTCATACTTCACCCGGTCGTCCTTGCCGGAGAAGAACTCCGGCTTGTTGTGCTGGTAGGTGCGCTCGTCCAGTTGGTCCTGGCGGCCCTGGTCGTGCTGCATTTGTTCGATGGCGTAGTGCTGCTGCTGAAGAGCGGCCTGCCCGGCGCGCTGGTGCTGATCCTGCAGCAAGGTCACTGCGTTGCCGATCGGCCCGCCGCTGGCTGCCAACAGAGCCTGCCCGATCTGCCCGAGAGCGTTGGTCGGATTGGCGACCCGATCGAGGAAGCCCATTAAGCCGTGTTGCGGGGCGGCATGCTGGTTGAGAAGCTGGGCCAGTATCTCGCCTACGCCATGCGGCTGAACTGCGGGAGACAGTGCCGTTGTCTGCTGAGCCCCACCAGTGTCGGGATGCGGCAGCGCGAACGGCGGCGTTCCCAGCGGTGGCTTCGCTCCGTTGATCGGCACCACTGCGGCGGGCAGCGGCGCGAGCGGATCGACCGTCGGCTGATTGGGCGTCACGGCACTGCCGAACGCGTCGAGATTGGTACCAAGAGCGCCGGGCAGACGTGCCATGCCTTGGGGAGTCGGGCGGTACAGAGCGGGAGAGGCGACCATTAGGCTGCCTCCAGCTCACGCCGCACAGCGGCGCGGACCAGTTCGGAGACTGTCATCGATCGATGCTCGGCTTTGGCGCGCACTTGGGCGACCAAGGCTTCATTCGCCCGAAAACGGACTAGCGTGTCATGCATTCCATGGCGCATCATCACCTCCGCAAATTGTGGCTACAGTTATGCCACAGCGAGAGGCGACGGGATGTTCCCGCTAAGAGACAGACGCAGGAATGGCGCGCGCGAAAAGGCCACCGCTCGGGGGAGCGGCGGCCTCTCTTGCTAAACCGCTGGTGCGGCCTGCCTCGCCGAAAGATTACTTCTTCTGGCTGAGCATCTGCCGGTTGACGATTTGCGCCAGCGCCTGGGAACCCGACGTCGCGGTGCAGGTCGCCGGGCCTGTGGTGGACTTCCCGAGTACCGCCGCGCTGACGCCACAAACGTTAGCGGCGATGCCGATCGGAGCTTGGACCGTGATCGGAACGCTCAGGTTGTTGAGCGCCGCGATCTGGTCGTTGTTGAGGAAATTGTTGAGCAGCGTCACGTCGCCGATAGTGACGTTGACGAGCCCGCCTTGTTGCGTCAGCTGGGCGGACGCCGGCACGGCGGAAGCGATCGCGGTGGTCGCGCCGACTGCAATCAAGATACGCTTGAACATAGGAACTCTCCTGGATGTGCGGGCTGCCACACGGCCACGACCTAAAAATGGTCAGGGTTCAGGGGGCAGTATCCGGGTAACGCGCCACATCCGCAAAGGTGCGATCAATCAGGGCCAGGCGAGACCTTTGCGGGCTGAAGCACTTAACAGTCTTGAATGAGCTCGCCCGCGAGCCTGTTCAGGTTGAAACCTAGCCCTCCGACCGAAGGACGACTTTAAATTGCTTCCCTACTGGCACGGATTGTGAGGCCCCGAGCGCGCATGCCGGCAACTGACTCCCGGTCTCTTCGTGAGAGAACTCTCCGGATGTCGGGTGCGAGATGAGGCTCTCGACGGCCATATCGGTAAACGACGCTCTGGATAACGCGCCCGGTGGCGTCGAGCGCCTCAAGCTTGAAGATCTTCAGCATGGGTGAATGCTCCATGAGATCGCGTCTCTGAAGCTTCCGCGCGCAGCCCTCCCAAGCAAGCCGCGATATGTCTGCGTTCGACGGCGGCACACTGCCACTGCAACTCGGAACCAAAATGAAAAGACTGCGCGGGTCAGGAGCGAAGTGACTGCCTGGGCGCAGGGATGCTCACGGTGCTACGTCAGGGAGCAAGGCCGACTCGCTCATATGAACCACGACAATCTGGCCCGGTAAGCACCTGGAAAGCTTTGGGGCGCGCAGACGGTTAGCAGCACCGCTCGCCTTTTGGAGGAGGAACGGGGCTAGGGACAGCTCAGCTTGCGTTACCTGGCTGAGCTGTCCCATTTCTCATGCGGCACTCGTACCAGAACGGCACGGGACTACTTGCACCATTCGCAAGCACGCCCGGCCAGCTGTAGATTATTCGTGCGACTCGAAAGAGTTAGCCAGCGCGTCTGTTGGGGGACAGATTGATGGAAGCTGATTACGCCTATTTTCGCCGGCGCGCCTCTGACGAGAGAGAGGCTGCAATGAGGACGGCACCGTTGGCAGCTCGGTTGGCTCACCTTGAGCTTGCCAGTCGCTATGAAGACCTCGCAACCCAGATCAAAGCCCAGATGATTAGCGATGAGGTAAGCGCAGCCTGATCCACTGAGTTGCAGTTCAGAGGCGAAACAATTGGCACCGGCTTAGCATAAGTTAGTTAATGGTGGTCGAAGCCACCATGCCAAACAGATTGTCTCCATCGCTCTAATCACCAATGAAGAGCTGGCGCTGCTGGGGCCGACATTCTCCCGAGTCTACCCGGTCGATCAGACGCCCTGCTTCGGTGCGCTGCTTGCCGCCATCGACGACGCCGATCGTGAGGTCTGGCGCGCGCGCGACGAGGCCGAAAGCTCGCAGCCGTTACTCACGCTCACGATGGCCAATCGCGCCTAACCACTGGGAAAGCACCTCGGCCACTTCGTCGCGCGGGCCGAGGTTCTGGCACCAATCAGCGCGGCCGGCTGTCGAGCATATCCAGACGCAGCCGTCTTCGTCAGGCCCTTCAATTTCGAAGACGGCGGATTGCTCGGGCTCCTTAAACCTCATTTCGTGAGTCCATGCTCGACGAGGCGGCGGATAGCCTCAGGACGCGTCGGGAGGTCAGGTTGGGCTCTTCGCCAATGATCGATCGTCGTGAGCAAGGGTGGCGCAACGCGAACCATTACTGGCGTCGCCTCTGTGCGCGGACGCCCCCTCTTCGGTTTCTCGATATTATCTATTGACGTCATGCGAGTATCATAATATCACTAATGACAAGCCGAGGCAAGGTGGCACCCTCGCCCCGGCTCTAACCGCAACCGTTCCTAGGAGAACGATCATGGCTACCCAACAGCATACCCGTGCGCACCTTCGCGCGCCACTGGCGATACTAATCGCCGCCCTGATTGGCACGTTGCCGATCGCCGTCTGCATCCTCGCCTCCAACAGCGTGTTCAGCGCGGAGGTGGCACGATGAACCGCCGCGAAGTTCTCGCCGGGATCGGCATCGCCGGCGCAGTCGCAGTCGTTCCGCTTAGCGGTGCACTCGCCGCCACCGGGGGAATCGACCGGGCGGAGTGGGATGCCGCGATGGCGTCCCTGAAACAATGCGAGCAGGCCTTCAATGTGTCGAACGAGAAGGCCGACGGGTACGCTCAAGCATATGAGGAAGCTCGCCCGAAGCTGGAGATGATCGACTTCCGCGAGTTCCCCTTCACCGACCGCAACGAAGTCGCTCGCACCTACGACATTGACCACCATGAGCGTCAGCGCCTCGCGGGTGAAGGGACGACGTGGTGGGCCAAGGACCCGGAAGCGACCCGCGCGAAGATCAAGGCCGCTTGCGAGAGCGTCCGCGAGTTTCGCCGACTGGAGGCTGATGCTGCCGAGCACACCGGATACAAGGCGTTTTTCGAGCAGCACGAAGCCCTGCTCGGCCGACTGTGCGAAGCGCAGACAGTGTTGGTCGAAATGCCTGCGCCGGATGCAGAGGCGCTCCTGTGGAAGATCAATCACCTATTCCAACAGGAAGACGTTACGTGGACGCCGGAATATACCGCGCAGTTCCACAGTGACGCGGCCCGCCTCCTCTCGAACGGGAGGGCATGACCATAACCCAGCAAGCAAAGGGAGGGGCTTCGGCCCCTTCCAACGTCGTGCGGCTTCCGACTGCCGCGCGGCGACAGGTCAAGCAGGCTTGCAACAAGGCGGGTCGGGCCGCCCGCGCCGCTCTGAGGGCTGAACAGCCGTGGCCGGGTGAATACCTGTTCCCCGGCATCCGGGACGCCATGCGGCGTTTGCGGGGGCTCCGATCGATGCCGTCAAGTGCGGCCGTCAATCTGGCGCGGAGCGTCGTTGATCCGGAGACTATCAACGAGAGGCCACGAGTTCTGGGCCTCATCCGGTGCGGGGTCGATGCGGGCGATCCGTTCGCGCGGGAGGTCCACCGCCTGTTAAGAGAGCTCACAGGAACCACCTACGGCGACCACAACGACTTCAAGAATGCCCTGACCCGCTTGGCGATGGCGAGGGAGGCTCTGTGATGGGCCTCCATAGCATCAGAAGCGCTTCGGCGCTGCCCATCGCCCTTTCCGTCATTCCAAGCCTGCCACGCCCCATGCTGTCACGGCTCGTCGCTCGGATCATTGAGCGCATCGACGAGATCGACGGGGACGCCGACCTTGAGGAGGACAACGAGGATGCGGGCGTTGAGGACGATCCGCTGGGCATAGACCCCGAGCAGGATTATTGCCTCGCCCATGAGGACCACGGCACTTGGGGCATGCTCACGCCGGCGCAGAAGCAGGAGGTCCGTAGGGTGAAGCTAGCTGCGAAGGCGCTCAGGAAGCCAAGCAATGTCCTAGCGCGGAATGAGGGCGGTTGAACTCACTAAGGTTGCGGGCAGGACAGCCAATGTCGCACTGTCTCACGGCTGACACTCCCCATGTTCGGCACGCAAGGAGCCCGGTCAGAGATGGCCGGGCTTTTTGCCGCTCGCGAACGTCTGCCTCCGACCATTGCGGACATTCAGCACAGCGTCGAAAAGCGACACTTATGGATAGTCTCACTTGGTTCGGCCTCCTTGCCGTGAGTCTGATGCTGGTTAGCTATGCGATGGAGGGCAGGTCTCGCTGGTGGATTCTGGCCTTTGCATTCTCCTGTATGCTGGGCTCGACCTACGGCTTCCTGCAAGGTGCTTGGCCGTTTGGCGTCGTTGAGGCCATCTGGTCGGTCGTCGCAATGAGACGGTTTTCGGTGGCGACCTGATGCCCGCTTTCCACCCAAAGCAGACATTCGGCGGCGGGCCTAGAAGGCCTGCTCAAGTCCAATCGTGAATGCTCGCTCACGACCCCTACGCGTCCAGCCCCCTTCCAACGTCGTTGCATCCCCGGCGAGATAGTGGACGTTTGTGAGGTTCGTTAGGTCAAGGCGGAGGTCTGAAGGCTGTCCGGCTATCCTCACATGATACACAGCAGCGAGCCCGAGCAGGCCGTAAGGAGAATGGCGTGAGCCGTTGGGCCTCACGCCATCCGAAGTCCGCACCGCGCCGCTCGACACCAGCAGGTCGCCGGCGAGGTTGAGCCTGCCGAACCGCCGACTGACTCCGCCCGATGCGGTTACCGGACGGTCGCTTGCCAACGGAATGAACCGCCTCGATGCCGCAGCGATCATGGCTGGGGCGAACAGTTCTTCGCCGCCGATGATTGTTCTGCCGCGCGCACTTGCCAGAGCAAGGTTGAGCCACGCCGCTGTGCCCCGGCGAGCGTAAGTCGCGGAGAACTCCAACCCACTGATGCGTGCCCGCCTGAAGCCAAACGCGGTTGGCACTGCCGAGCCCAGTGTTTCGTGCTCGGCGATGTAGTTGCGCGCCGAGCGCCAGTAGCCGTCGACCCCCAGGGTGAGGTCGCCCAACTTTTGCTGAATGCCCGCGTCGACATAATCGTCGCGCTCCTGAGCCGATCGCGTCCCGATAGGCTCCTCGCCGGGAGCGGGCACGGACGCATAGCGGGCATAGCCAACGTGGGCTGTGAGGCCACGTGAGGAGCCCCAGACCAAGCTCGCGCGAGGCTCAAGCGTAGCCCTCGATCCAAAGCCGCGCAGCCATTCCAGCCGGCCGCCCGGATTGAACGTCAGGGAAGGCGCAAGCTTCCACTCGTCTTGCGCGTAGACGGCGACAGACGTTCGTTTGAGGCTTGACCGGACGCTGCTAAAATCAAGCTCGCGAGCCGTGGATCGGGTGGCGAGCAGACCAAACCGCAGGGTGTGTGCTGTGCCGAGGGCTTCGCTTGCATCGATCTGGGTACCGAAAGACCTGCGGCGGTCACTGGTCATCTCGCGGAATTGTGAGCGATCCGATGCGACGCCCCCGAACACGGAGGCTTGGATCGTGAAGCGATCGTCGCTGTGCTGAAATGTTCCAACGGCGTAATCGTCGCTGTTCACCTGCGAACCTGAACCGATGCTCGTCTGACCGATCCTGTGGCGCTCGTGCGAGCCGCCAAACATCAGGGAGACGCGGTTGTTGGCGTCAAAGACGTGATCGGCAAAGCCAAAGCCTTCGACCTCGGTCCGGCTGTCGCGGGCAGTCGTGCCCGCATCCGCGAGGATCGAGCGCTCCCGACTCCCGGAAGCAAACAGGCTTGTGCCTTGGACCGACCCTGCCCACTCAATCGCGGGCTCAACCATGCTGTCGGTGCTGGCGAACAGTTCGGCCTGGCCCCCGTGCTGATACAGGCCGTTCTTCGTAGTGATGCTGATCACGCCCGCTGGGGCGAAGCCGAACTGCGCCGGGAGGGTGCCGGTCACGAGGCGCGTCGTCTCGGCAAGGCGCGAACTCAGATGGTCAGCCGGATCGGAGATCGCCTCGGGCACGATGACGTTGTTGATGCGGACCTGATTGACGCGTGACCCGCGGACGTTGAGCACGTTCCCTGAGAGAGTAACGCCCGGAGCCTGCAAGAGAACGTCCGAGATGCTTCCCGTCTCTCCGCCTGGCCGGTTCTCTATGGCATCGTTGCTCAGGGAGTAGACGGTCGCCCCGAGCTCCGCATCTATCTGGGTTCTCGCTGTGTCCAGTCTTCGGGCGGTCACAACGATCGCGCTTTCGGGCTGAGCGCCGCCTTCCTCCTTGTCGTCGTCCTCAGCGGCATCGTGCTTACGCGGCGGTGACGGAGCGACGGCTTTCGGGTTCTCATCATCAGCGTCCAACGCAGGCGTGACGACTTGAGGACTCGCCTTAGGCTTCTCGTCGTCTTTGCCTGGCGCCGGCGCAGCAAGCGCTGGAGGTGCTGGCTGTTTCCTGTGGTCATCATCGTCAGGTGGAGGCGAGCTCATAGTTCCGAGGATGAAAACAGCGGCCATCAGCATAGGGGCTGCACTTGGCTGCGAGCGAAAGTGTCGGCAAGTGCCCGGAGGGCACACACATGGGACAATCTGGCGCAGCCCCCAAGGCGGCAGTTGCTGCCAAGGTGGAAGGTCTGCTTTCCGCCCCCAACAGACATTCGGCCGCCGGCTATGAGCCCGCCTTCACATATCCCGCCCGCGTCCGTGCCCACGCAATCACAATCCGCGCCGCTTTAATGCGACTGCTCAGCTGCTTGCGCTTGCGCTTGCGCTTGTCCTGCTCGGCTTCACGTTGAGCAATGAGGTCCGGCAGGATCGCGACCAGCTCTTGCACCTTGGTCACAGTTAGAGCGCAGCCAGCTCCGCCCGCATCTGCCGCAGTGCAGCCCGCATGGCTCGATGCTCCGCAGATCGAGCCCCATGCTTCCAGGCGTTTCGATTACCCTTCGGCGCGCCGGGCGACGGGCCGCCGTGCATTCGGCACCTTCCGTTCGGCATCGCCGGGGACTGGCAAGGCTTGCCCGAGCGAGTTCGCGCCAGGCACCGTGGCGCAACCGCCATCTGTGAGGGCTGCTTGAGGTTGTTCGGCTGAAACTCGTTTTCTTCCGCGCGCATTGTCGCCTCCGATATTCACCTGTTGGTGTCCGCTCACGATGTTGGTGTGGCGCGCGAACACGGTCGGGTTCTTGATCTCGGCAATCGCCTCGATCGTCACCCGACACTGTGCCTGTGCCTTCAACGCAAGCCGGGAAAAACGCTCATGCGCATTCGGAAAGGCGCTTAGGTTCGCCTGCGCCTGGATCAGGTTGTTCACGAACAGGCCGTTCAGGACATGAGCCTGCGCGGTGAGCATCCCCTCCAGTTCGGAAATGTCGCCCGCGTTCACCGCCGTAATCTTCGTCTCTAATGCGCCGAGCATGCAGAGGCCCTTGTCGGCATCGTCCGGGCTCAACAGCTTCCCGAGCAGGACACCGTTCAGGCTGGCGGGAGCGAGCAGGTCAATTGCGCTTTCCATCACCGGATCAGCCGTGTCGGCGAGGACCGGCAGGTGTTCGCCATTATCAGCCAGCGCCGGCAGTGTTTCCTTGGTCATTGATCTTCTCCCCTTACCCATCCGATATATCGATCCCGACCGGCACCTATCCGTTTGACGAGCCCGCGCGCTTCTAGTCGCCGGATCGCGGTCGCGACGTGGTCACGCCGCATGCCGAGGACACCGCTCATCGTCGCATAAGATGGACCCCGTCCGGTCTCCGCGATGTGTCGCCGCAAGAGGCCGAGCAGTTGGTGCGCGCGAAACCCAAGCATCCGCTCCGGCCGGATCGGTCGGTTCATCGCCCCAAGTCCCACAGCAGCACCGCGCCGTGAGCCTCGCGCCGGTTGAAGTACGATCGGCCCCCATCACCATCATCGGCGGCGGCATAGTCAGCCGTGATCGCCAGCAGCTTGCGCCCGGCGAGCCACACCGCGAGTCCGTCGGCTGCGGGGTCGCTGGTGGCGTCAGGGACGGCTCCAAACAGCTCGAACGGAGACCACCCCAGAGCCAGCGCCTTTGCGGCCCAGCCGTAGCGGGCGAGACCAAGGGCATCCGACACGACAGCGGGCCATGCCTCAGGCCTGCGCAGTCGCGGAGCGGCCATCTTGCGCAGCAGCTTCAACCCGTCCGCGAGTGGCAAAGGGAGAGATGCTGGGACGTTAGGGACGTTAGGGACATTAGCCGCGATTGAGGGGCTATTGTCCCTATTGTCCCTATTGTCCCTATTGTCCCCGCCATCCGCTTCCAGTCTCGCGGCGAGATCGAGCCACTTACCCATTGGCAATTCCGATCACTGCCGGGTTGACGATGTAGTCGGATGATTGCCGCCCAGCCGCTTCGCCGGCCCGCGTTCCCGCCACCTTCAGCCAGTCGGCCTCGACAAGGAACGCCAGCGCTTCATTCAGCGGCTCGGCTTCGCGCATTCCCGGCAAGTGCTGCTTGAACGGAGTCCGCTTCAGGTCTCGCGCATTCACCTTCTTCAGCTTGTGCTTGACGATCAGCCTGGCGAGCGTTGCTGCATGGCGTTCGACCAGCGGCAGGACCGCATCCCCGAACACCCGCAGCGCCATCGGCTTGGCATATTCATCGACGAACTCGGCAACGGCGGCGATCGTCTTGGCGCTGATCGACTGAGGCTCAGGACCGCCACGGTACGCCCAGCCCGCCAGCTCCGCCACCAAGGCGAGCCGCAGCACCATGCCGGGCAACTTCCCGCAGAAGCTCTTGAACAGGCCCCCAGCCTCGTCCCCGGCGTCACGGTTGGCGCGTTCGAACTGCTCGAACACATCAGCCGCGGCTGGATCGAGGGTGAGCGTAACAGCGACTTGGCGACCGTCATGCCCGACGCCCCACGCAAGATCGTCGAGGCGGCGGTAGATACTTTCGAGTGCCGCATGATCGGTCACCCGGCGAGGCCGCTGGTAATCGCAGCGATCCGGCCACGTCCACAGGAAGCGGGCGACCAACCCGTCATCGGGCTTACCCTTGCCGAACAGCGCATCGGCCAACTTCTCGGGCTGAATACCGCCGACCACCGACACACCGTTGAACGGCACCATCGTCGGTTCGGGATTGCCCTTCCGATCGATGACGAATGGACGACCACCATAGGCTTCGAGCCAGAATTCTCGGCCGCCGGGCGTGTAGCGATCGAAGCTCGTCAGCCATCCCGCAAGCTCGTCGCGCAGGTGCAACGTGCCGCTCGGATTGCCCGACAATATCTCGGCCAACTTCTCAGGGGTGGAGTCCTGGACGAGGAGGCGGCGGCGTTGGGGTTGCTTCGGCTCGGCTGCGCCCTCCGGCATCGGCGGCGTCGGCAATCCGTCTTTCGCCGCTTCCTTCACCAGCCCCTGAAACGTGCCCCACTCGACTTTGGACCGTTCGCAGTCAGCACGCCAATGATTGATGAGGTCGCCGTGCGTAGAGGCATGGTCCTTTTCCATATCGCGGAGGGGATTGGTCGCACGATCCAAAGCCGGGGACTTGTTGGAGGACGGATCGCCGACCAGGCCCGTCCATAGAATGCAGGGCTCCGTCCAGTCGGCGTCGGCGTAAGGCTTCACCTTGCGCTTGCCGCCGATGAGCGAGGCGACGACCGACAGGTAGCCCACGGCGACATAATCGACGGGCGACCCGGCGCCTTGTGCCATGTCCGCCAGCAACCCCCATGCAGGGCCGAACAGCTCGACTGGCATTGAGGCGGGGGAGCGACGACCGGCGGCGAGGACCGACATATCCGGTGCCGGCCAGATGTGGATCGGCTCGGCTGAATCATAAGCCTGCGCAAGGTTACGCTGCATCACGAAGTTCCTCCCCGTATGTGATGACCGGCAGGCGGTAGGGGCGGCTCAGCGCCTCCTTCAGCCGATCCGCGAGATTGTGATCCTGGCACCGGATGCTCGGCAGACTGGCCAGATTGATGACTTCCGGCGCAGACCAGTCGAGGACGCACAGCCCGTCACAGCCAGCACGCAGCCAGTCGAGCGGTGACGCCCACAGACGCACCTCTGGCTCCCAGCTATGGCGTTCGAAGCCGTCGAGCAGTCCGAGCGACCACCCGACGCCGATCCGCAGCAGCCATGCCAGCGGCTGTTCCGACGTGAAGGCCACCAGATCGACGAGTTCACCGTCTTCGAACACCGGCAGGATCAGATGCGGCGCTCCGTCGCACGAAGGAGCGTAGAGGCCGTCGTCAATGGCGATCGCCCGGGAAGTGCCGCCGAAGAAATGACGGTCCCCCATGTGAGCGATCGTTGACCAGGGCACGCCGAGGGCCTGCAGCCGGCGCAGGAGCAGTGGGTGCGCCGCGAGGGAAAGTTCGCGGAGCTCCCGCGATATGCCGCCGGTCACCGAGACGCCCCCCAGATGATCTGCGCAAACAAGCCGCAACGCTCCACGGGAACACCGTGACGGCGTTGGAGCAGTTGATACTGAAGCAGTGCCACTGTATCGTCAGAAATGTCACCGCCAAGCTGACAAATCGGGAGCCGTCCAGCCGAATAGGCCGGGCGGCTTCTCGCTTTTTCGGAAGCGAGCACACCGATGTGCTGGGGCACTTCAAGAAGCGCTCACGAATTGGCGTAGGCTCTCGACATTCACGAGACGACGACGTCCGATGAGGGTTGTGGCAATGCGGCCCTCGCCGATCGCCTTGTAGATGGTGGTCTTGCCGAGGCCCGTCATTTCGCGGGACTCGTTGATGGTCGCGGTGATCTTCACTGTTGCCTCCGTTCATTCGCGCGGAGGGCACCCCCGCTTGAACGGCCAACCAATTATCACGGGGCAGGAGCTGGTTTACTTGCCCTTAGTGGCCGTCAGCGGCGGGAGAAGACCCTTCGCGAACGGCCATCCATTTACACCACATGCGGCCAGCAACCCTTGCCCTTAAGCCGTCTCATTCGCTTTTCTTTGCTGGCCGTCGCTACCCGACCAAGCTCAGCAC
>JAIVIZ010000090.1:32719-40250 GCA_020200315.1 Sphingomonadales bacterium
TTTCATGAGGGACGCTGGCCGTGTCCAGGTCCGAGCTTCCAAATCGATGTGGGACCACTTCGCCGCCCGTACTTCTCCGGAACGAGCCGCCGTTAGAATAGCGAACCGAAGCGCGAGTCGTCCGGTTGTCTCGATCTTGTCAGACAGTGACGTCATGAAAGCAGGAACATCGCTGTACGGCATTGAGGCAAAATTGCCGGGCGGTTCCTGCTTGGAGAGCAGGGTGCGTAACCCATCCCGCGGGGCACCGGTTGACCGCCAACGCGATGCCTTCGCGAAGTCCAGCACGGTGCCGACCCGCTGGCGTAGCTTACGAGCAGCGGTTGGCTTCTCGTGCCATAGCGGGGCGAGAACGGCGATGATGTCCTTCTCGTCCACGCTATCGACGCGCAGCGACCCGATCTTCGGGAACACGTGCAGCTTGAGCGTCGATAGGAAAGCATCGGCATGGCGGACCTTCCAGCCGGCCTTGCGGGCGTCATGGCAGGCCTCGGCAGCCGCCTTGAACGTCGGGATTGCCATCTTCGCCTTGTCGCGCTCCGCAATGGGGTCGTGCCCAGCGCGAGCGGCCTTTCTCAGGCCACGGGCTTTCTCGCGAGCTTCCTCCAAAGTGGCGTCGGAAAGCGCACCCAACCCAATGTCCCGGCGTTTGCCGCCGACCTGGACGCGAAGCATCCACGACTTCGCTCCCGTGTTGGAGACCAGCAGATAGAGCCCGGCACCGTCCCCATGACGACCGGGCTTCGCGCTCTTCACCTTCAGGGCAGTCAGGGCCACCGCTCTCTCCCACGTCCACTCCCACACTATTGCGCGGCTGGCGGCGAACGTCAATGAACGATGGCGAAAGAACAGAACGGGAAGGGTGGCAGTTTTCCGGCCGTGTTTCGAACGGTGACGAACGCCAGCGAAAGGAAGGTTGGATGCTCTTGCGGCATCCTCTCCTGATCGGTCAGCTTTGCGGCATGCCCGGCTCGATGGCGATCGAATAGCGCCGCGTCGCCGGGCAGTTGTCCCGAAAGGTCAGCCGCTGCCACTCGGTGCGGGCGCGAAGCTCGTCGTGGAAGGGTCCACTGACGGTCTCGGTCCCCGCCTCGATCGCGCTGAACCCGCAGTCGGCATAATCGCCGCCGACGACCCAAAAACGCTGTCCCATCGTCTTGCTCCTTTCCTGCCTGCTCAGGCGCGCGCGAACTGCGCGGTTTCGGTGGATTCGCTGAGTGCCGTCGTCGAGGCCTTGCCCGCCGAGAGAACGGTCGCAACTTGGTCGAAATAGCCGGTGCCGACTTCGCGTTGATGGCGAGTCGCGGTGTAGCCGGCGCCTTCGCTGGCGAACTCCGCCTGCTGGAGGCGCGAATAGGCGGCCATGCCCTCGTCGCGGTACCCGCTCGCCAGTTCGAACATCGAATGGTTGAGACTGTGGAATCCGGCCAGCGTGACGAACTGATATTTGTAGTCCATCGCGCCGAGTTCACGCTGGAACTTGGCGATCGTCTCGGCATCGAGCTTCGCCGCCCAGTTGAAGCTTGGACTGCAGTTATAGGCGAGCAGCTTGCCTGGATATTGCGCATGCACCGCTTCGGCGAATTTGCGCGCGTCGTCGAGGTCGGGATGGCTGGTCTCCCACCACAGCAGGTCGGCATGCTCGGCAAACGCCAGTCCGCGCGCGATGCAATGGTCGAGCCCGCTGCCTTCGCGCAGGCGGAAGAAGCCCTCGGGTGTCCGCTCGCCGGTGATAAATTCACGGTCCCGTTCGTCGATGTCGGAGGTAATCAGCCTGGCACTTTCGGCATCGGTGCGCGCGACAAGAATCGTCGGCACGCCGCAGACGTCGGCGGCGAGCCGAGCGGCGTCGAGATTGCGGACCGCCGCCTGGGTCGGAATCAATACCTTGCCACCGAGATGGCCGCACTTTTTCTCGGACGCGAGTTGGTCCTCGAAGTGCACGCCGGCCGCGCCCGCTTCGATATAGGCCTTCATGATCTCGAAGCAGTTGAGCGGCCCGCCGAAGCCGGCCTCGGCATCGGCGACGATCGGCACGAACCAGTCGCGCTTGGCGCCCCCCTCACTATGCTCGACCTGATCCGCGCGCTGCAGCGTCCGGTTGATGCGCCGCGCCAGCTCCGGCCCGGCGTTGGCCGGATAGAGCGATTGGTCGGGATACATCGCGCCGGCGGTGTTGGCGTCGGCCGCGACCTGCCAGCCCGACAGATAAATGGCTTCCAGACCCGCCCGAACCATCTGCATCGCCTGATTGCCGGTGACGGCGCCGAGTGCACGGACCGGCTCGTCGCGCTTCATCAGTTCCCACAACTTCAGCGCGCCCCGCCGGGCGAGGCTGTGCTCGACGACGATCGAGCCGCGCAGCCGCTCCACATCGGCGGGCGAATAGGGTCGCGAAATGCCATCGAAACGGCCAGGCGGCGCGGCGATCAGGTCGGAGAAATCGGTCATGGTGCCCCTCGAATTTGAAAAGGTGATGCTGCAGGAACGCCATGAAAATGGTAAATGGCTCGCCGAAAAGAGCCATGATGACGTGATTCGACTTGTGATTCATGTAAACTGTTGACAAAATGAAGCATGGTTGCACAACGCAAGCTCTTCCTCGGTGCGCGATTGAAGCGTCTGCGCCGCGACCGCGAGCTTCAACAGAGCGCAATGGCGGCCGAGCTCGGCATTTCGCCCTCCTATCTGAACCATCTCGAACGCAATCAGCGGCCAGTGACGGCGGGCATCCTGCTCCGCCTCGCCGAAGCGTTCGACATCGACATCAAGGCATTTGCCGCCGAAGGGCGCGAGAGCGCAGGCGCCGAGCAGCTTGGCGAAATCTTCTCCGATCGGATGTTCGCCGACCTCGGCATCACCCGCTACGAACTCGTCGAGCTCGCTGGCAATGCCCCCGCCGTCGCCGATGGAGTCGCACGGTTATATACGGCGCTTCGCGAACTGCAGCGCCGGCCGACCAACGGCAGCGACCACGACGCGCCGGATCCGCGCGCGCTGATCACCCCGGAAACATGGGTGCGCGATTATATACAGGAATCCGACAATCACTTCCCCGAGCTGGAGGAGTGCGCCGAGACGCTCGGCGTCGCCATGGCCGACGCGCTGTCGATCGCCGAGCCGCTGCGGCGGCGGCTCAAGGAAGCATGGGGGATCACCGCCCGCGTCGTTCCCCAATCCGCTCTTGGCGGCGCCACCCAGCAATATGATCCTGAACGGCGAGTATTCGAACTGTCGTCGCTGCTCCGCAGCGAGAATCGGACTTTCGGCCTTGCCTATCAGCTTGCGATGATCGAGTTTCGCGATGTCATCGAGCGGATTGTCGGCGCGGCCTCGCCGCCCGATCAGGGATCCCGGCACCTGCTGCACATGAGCCTGGCCAACTATGCGGCGGGGGCGATCATCATGCCCTATGGCCGTTTCCTCGCCTCCACGGCGGAGCATCGCTATTCGATCGACCGGCTGTGCGGCGAATATGGCGCCAACGTCGAGCAGGTGGCGCACCGGCTCACGACGCTCGGGCGGGCGGGTGCGCGCGGCGTGCCCTTCTTCATGATCCGGGTCGACGCGGCGGGTAACATCTCCAAGCGCTACGCCGGCAACCGCTTCCCCTTCTCACGCTTTGGCGGGACTTGCCCGCGGTGGAATCTCCACGCTGCGTTCCAGAATGCGGGCAAGGCCATCAGTCAGGTCATCGAAACGCCCGACGCGCAGCGCTTCTTCACCATCTCGCGAACGATCGAGCGGCCGATCCGGCCTGATCTTCAGTCCGACGGTCTGCTGGCGATCGGACTTGGCTGCGAGCTCAAATATGCCGAGCGGCTGCATTGTGCGGAGGGTATCGACCTCGCCAACCCGCCGATTACGCCGATTGGGCCAGCGTGCGCGATCTGCCCGCGCATCCACTGCCCGCAGCGCGCGACCGCGCCGGCCGGCCGGATGCTGGCGGTCGAGGAGAATCGCAAGACGATCTCGCCGTATCCGTTCCTCCCCGGTTAGGCTCCGCTCGCTTGACAAAAAGGGGTCCCGCCGTCATTGGGACCGGGTTCGAGCGGCCCCGCGCGGCCGCTCTTCCTTTTTCAAGACCCTGGGATTTGTCCGATGGCCAAGCCGGCAACCGTCAAGATCAAGCTCGTCAGCTCCGCCGACACCGGCTTTTTCTACGTGACGAAAAAGAACCCGCGCAACACGACGGAGAAAATGTCGTTCCGCAAGTACGATCCGGTCGTGCGCAAGCACGTTGAGTTCAAGGAAGCCAAGATCAAGTAGTATCTTCGGGCGCTTGATCGGATTCCTTTCCGGGCGTCTCCGCATCGGCAGCGGTGCCCGCTTCCGTTTGGGGAGGCGAGAGAAGCCCCTCGACGGTCTGCGCGAATCGCGCCACCGAGATCGGCTTTGAGACATAGGCCTGCGCGCCGGCGCCGCGAATCCGCTCCTCATCCCCGATCGCCGAATAAGCGGTGACCGCCATGACCGGAACATCTTTCAGCGCCGGATCCTCGCGCAGCATGCCGATCAGATCGAGCCCGCTGACGTGGGGCAACTGAATGTCCGTGATCACCAGATCGGGCGCGAACGAGCGGGCGACGTCGATCGCCTCACGGCTGTCCGTGACCGCCTGCGTCTCATGCCCATGCGCCGTCAGAAGGTCGCAGAACAACTTGATGTTGAGCGCGTTGTCCTCGACGATCAAAATCTTGGCCAAGCATTTCTTCCCGCAGCGATGACGAAGGACGCTGATAAGCGATGATCGCGCGCGCGACAAACGACGATGCCGCGGCGTTGGCGCTACGGGCGCTCGCCGCGACGCTCGACGAGCCGAGGCGAGCGGAGCGATTTCTGGCGCTGACCGGGCTTGACGCCGCCGAGCTCCGCGCTTGTGCCGGCGAGCCGCAACTACTGGCAGCGCTGCTTGAATTCCTAGAGAGCCATGAGCCCGACCTCGTCACGGTCGCCGAGCAGGTCGGATGCAAGCCGACTGATCTGGTCAATGCTCGCACGGAGCTTGGCGCGTGAGCAGGCCGCTGCTGATTACGGACTGCGACGAAGTGCTGCTGCACATGGTCGCCCATTTTCAGGAGTGGCTCGATGAGGCGCATGGCGTCCATTTTGCGTTTGAGACGGGCCAATTCGCGGAGGCTCTGACGCATCGGCCGAGCGGCGCAATCATACCTGATGCTCGCGTGTGGGAGTTGCTGTGGCAGTTCTTCCGGGAGGAGATGGACCGGCAAACCCCGGTGCCAGGCGCGATCGAGGCACTGCGGCGGATCGGGGACGTGGCGGACATCGTCGTCCTGACCAATCTCGGCCACGACGCCCAGCCGCTCCGGGTCGCTCAACTCGCCAGCCACGGGCTTCACTATGAAGTGGTCTGCAATCAGGGCGGCAAGGGCGTTCCGGCAAGGGCGATCATCGATCGGCATCAGCCCAGCGTCACGGTGTTCGTCGACGACCTCCACATGCACCATCAGTCGGTGGCGAAACACGCCCCCGAAGTGTGGCGGCTGCACATGGTCGCGGAGCCGCGATTGGCGCCGAACGTCGGAACGCCCGAGGCGGCGCATGCGCGGATCGACGACTGGCCGACCGCGACGGACTGGATATTGGACCGTTTCCGGGACGGCCCCGCAGGAGGAAGCAAGTGAAGACGGCACTCATCACCGGCGTGACTGCGGGCATCGGCGAAGCGTGCACGCGGCGCTTCGTTGCGCATGGCTGGCGCGTGATCGGCACCGGCCGCCGCGGCGATCGCCTGAAGCGGTTGGCCGACGAACTCGGCGAACCGTTCACTCCGATCGAGCTCGACATGCGCGACCAGGAGGCTGTCGTCGAAGTCGGCGCCGGCCTTCCGAGCGTCGACCTGCTGATCAACAATGCCGGCTACGCGACCGAGGCCGTTCCGTTGCAGGACGCCGATCTCGATCCCATTCGCGGAATGATCGAAACCAATATCGTCGGCCTCGTGACGCTGACCCGGACGCTGCTGCCGCGGCTGATCGAGCGCAAGGGCGCGGTGATCAACCTCTCGTCGGTTGCCGCGACTTACCCTTACCGGGGCGGTTGCAACTATGCCGGGACGAAAGCTTTCGTCCGCCAATTCTCGCTCGGACTGCGCTGCGACCTCCAGGGGACGGGCGTGCGGGTGACCTCGATCGAGCCGGGCATGGTCGAGACCGAATTCACCGTCGTGAGGAACGGCGGAGATCAGGCGGCGAGCGATGCTTTCTATGCGGGCGCCGATCCGATGACTGCTGACGACATCGCGGCGTCGATCTGGTGGATCGCGACCCTGCCTGCGCATCTCAACATCAACGTGCTTGAGCTGATGCCGGTCAACCAGAGCTGGGCGGGCTTCGCGGTGCACCGGTCGGCTTGAGCCTTGACCGTCACGGCGGCGGAGTGCTTACGCGCACCCATGAGCATTGACGCAAAACTCGCCGAACTCGGCATCACCCTTCCGCAGGCCGCCGCGCCCGTCGCTTCCTATGTGCCCGCCGTCGATTGCAACGGCGTGCTGCATATCTCGGGTCAGATCTCGTTTGCCGAGGACGGCAGCCTCATCAAAGGCCGCCTCGGAGAGGACATGGAGCTTGAAGCGGGGGCGACCGCGGCGAAGCGCTGCGGGATCATGCTGCTGGCCCAGATCAAAGCGGCTTTGGGGTCGCTCGATCGGGTGGAGCGGATCGTCAAGCTCGGTGTGTTCGTCAATTCGGCTCCGGACTTCACCGACCAGCCCAAGGTCGCCAATGGCGCCAGCGAACTGATGCAGGCGGTGTTCGGCGAGGCGGGACGTCACGCCCGTTCCGCGGTCGGAGTCGCGGCGCTTCCGCTCGGCGTGGCGGTCGAAGTGGATGCGATCGTCGCCATCCGGCGCTGACCCGCTCGCGCCCGGCCCAGTCGGGTTCACCCACCGTGGGCTTCATGGCGCCGGCGTCCCCGAAAATAGCCTCGCGGCGTTTCGAGCGGCGCTCCGCATCGGCGCGGGAATCGAGTGCGATCTCCGTCTGTCCGCCGATGAGGAGGCGATGCTGTTCCACGACGCCGACCTTCGTCGCATGTGCGGATCGCCCGACGCCGTCGGATCGCTGACCTCGGCGGCACTTGCGTCGAAGCGCCTGGCAGGCGGTCCGGAACGCATCCCCCGCCTTGCTGAACTGCTGGCACTCGTCGGTCGGCGTGTGCCGCTGCTGCTCGAACTGAAGACCGAGCGCGGAAACGCCGGGCGGTTCTGCGCAGCGGTGGCGCGAGCCATCGGCGGCCTGCCCGGTCCCACCGCTGTGATGAGCTTCGATCCGGCGGTCGGCGTCTGGCTCGCGCGGCATCGCCCCGACATTCGGCGCGGACTGGTTCTTTCGGGGCGCGATTCGGCTTTCGGACGTTGGCTCAAGATCATGCGCGCGCGCCCGCAATTCCTCGCCGTCAAACTCAGCCAGATCGGACTGCCGTGGGTCGAGCGGGAACGGTGGACGAAGCCGGTCTATGTCTGGACGGTAAGAACTCCGGACGAGGCGGCCTGGGTTGCGCTAAGGGC